>NZ_JBFUGG010000012.1:0-160256 GCF_056403035.1 Flavobacterium sp. P3_A6
CTGTCTGTTTTACCATGATTCGAGTCTTTCCAAAGGAGTAACGCATCTGCGGAGCATGAAAGCTGCCAAAATAGAGTATTTGGCAGACGGTTCAATTGTTACTTTAGATCCTTATGATAGAGATAAAAAAGAATGAATAATAATAGATAAGAACATAAAAAAAGCAGGTTAAATATTTTTTTTTAAATGTTAACATTTTTTTTAAAAAACTATTTTTTTTATTGGATAAAAGTGAGTAGTTTAGCATACCAGAACAGAACAGTATGATTGACGAGAATCAAGAAAAATTTGTCTTTGTTATTAATCATGAAAGTGATATTCCAAAATACCAGCAATTGGTAAACGGAATCACTAATGCAATAGCAGAGAACATATTACAGAAAGGAGAATTGCTGCCATCGGTTAATAGTATCTGCAAAACAAATCAGCTGTCAAGAGATACTGTTTTTAAAGCGTATTCGATATTAAAAGAACAAAAAGCTATTGAGTCTGTTCCTAATAAAGGCTATTATGTTTCAGGCGAAACGAGAAAAGTGCTTTTGGTATTGGATACTTTCAAAGCGTATAAAGAAGTTTTATATCATTCCTTTGTAAACAATCTGGCAGACAATGTAATTACTGATGTGCAGTTCCATCATTATAACATAGATGTTTTTAAAACGATAATTAATAACAGTGTCGGAAAATATTATAAGTATGTGGTCATGAATTTTGATCATAAAGACATAATCCCCACGCTGTCGGTAATTTCAAATGATAAATTACTCCTAATTGATTGGAATATACATTCAAAAAAAGAGAATAATTATATTTTTCAAGATTTTGGAAAAGCCTTTTACGATTCTTTGACACAGGCGGTCGATTTGTTTAGGAAATATAAAAATATACAGTTTGTATTTCCTGATTATACAAATCATCCAAAAGAAACAGCTGTGTATTTTAAGAAATTCTGTGTGGATTATGATTTTGATTATAAAATAATCAAAGATCCAAAAGAGTTTAGCATAAAAAAAGGAATTGCCTATATAAGTGTAAGCGATAGGATTTTGGGACATTTTTTAGAACAATGCAAAGAGAAGAATTTAGAGCCTGGAACAGATGTTGGTTTTTTGTCGTATAACGAAACGCCAATGAAGAAATTTATATACAAAGGAATTTCAGTTGTATCAACTGATTTTGCAGCATTAGGAACAAAAGCAGCAGCATTTATTACACATGACGAAATAGTTCAATGTTATGTGCCAACAAATTTAATATTAAGAGAATCATTATAAAGTTATGTATTATATAGGATATGACATTGGAAGTTCTTCGGTTAAGGTAGCCTTGGTTGAAGCAGCGACAGGAAAAAAAGTAATTGTTTTGAATGAACCTCAAAACGAAATGGAGATTGTTTCCCTGCACTCAGATTGGGCAGAGCAAGATCCTGAGATTTGGTGGCAGCATATTTGCGTAGCAACCAAAAGAGCTATTCGTGAAGCCAATATTGAAGCTTCAAAAATTCAAGGGATTGGTATTTCGTATCAAATGCACGGGTTGGTCGTTGTTGGTGAAGATGGCAGTTCTTTACGCAACTCTATCATTTGGTGCGATAGTAGAGCAGTTGAAATAGGAAACAAGGCTTTTGCAGAATTGGGCGAAGATAAATGTATGTCACATTTGTTGAATTCTCCAGGAAACTTTACTGCTTCAAAATTAAAATGGGTAAAAGAAAATGAGCCTGAGATTTACAAAAAAGTGTATAAATACATGCTTCCAGGGGATTATATCTCTTATAAATTGACAGGCGATATTACTACAACCAAAAATGGTTTGTCCGAAGGAATGCTTTGGGACTATAAAGAAAATAAAGTAGCTGATTGGTTATTGGAGTATTACGGAATTGAAACTTCAATGACACCAACGATTGTTGAGAATTTTAGCAATCAAGGAGTTACAAACGAAAAAGGTTCTCAGGAATCAGGGCTTCCTGTTGGAATTCCGATTGTGTATAGAGCGGGAGACCAACCTAATAATGCATTGTCTTTAAATGTTTTAAATCCGGGTGAAGTAGCTGCAACAGGCGGAACTTCAGGAGTTTTTTATGCCGTAACCGATGCTACAATTGGAAATAGTACACGTGTAAATAATTTTGTGCATGTTAATTTTGAAGAAAAAAATCCTCGAATCGGGAAGTTATTAAATATCAATGGAGCTGGAATTCAGTACCGATGGCTGCGTAACAATATGGGGGATGAAACCTATGAATCTATGAACCACAAAGCTGCTAAAATTGCAATTGGTTCAGAAGGGTTGGTAGTAATCCCTTTTGGAAATGGTGCAGAGCGTATGTTTAATAACAAAAACATTGGGACTCATTTTTTAAATCTAAATTTAAACATTCACAGTAATTCTCATTTATTCAGAGCCGCTTTAGAAGGAATTGCTTTTTCTTTTGTGTACGGAATGGAATGTTTGAAAGATGACAATGCAACCATTGGAGTTATTCGTGCAGGGAATGATAATTTATTTCGTTCCGAAATATTTTCGAATACCGTTGCCTCTTTAATTGGACACGAAATTGAAATTTATAATACAACAGGAGCAGTGGGGGCAGCAAGAGCAGTAGGATTAACGGATGGTGATTTTGAAAAATTTGGTTCGAATATTTCGAAAAATGATCACGTTATGACATTTTTGCCTTTGCAAAATAGCGAACCATATCAGGAAGCTTATCAAAAATGGAAAAAAGAATTAGAATTAATATTAACAAATAAATAGTAGAGAAATGATAGTTTTAGGAAACAAAGAGTACTATAAAGGTATCGGACAAATTAAATTTGAAGGAAAAGAATCTGATAATCCTTTGGCTTTTAAATATTACAATCCAGACCAAGTTGTAGCTGGTAAAACAATGCGTGAGCATTTTAGATTTGCCATTGCATATTGGCATACTTTCTGCGGACAAGGGAGCGATCCTTTTGGACCAGGCACACAGCATTTTGCTTGGGATCAGCCTGCTGATGCGATTGAAGCGGCAAAAGAGAAAGCAGATGCTGCATTCGAATTCATTACTAAAATGGGCTTTGGTCACTATTGTTTTCATGATTATGACTTGGTTAGAGAAGGTGCAACTTTTGCAGAATCAGAAAGCAGATTAGCTACAATAACTGATTATTTGAAAGAAAAACAAGCGGCTTCCGGAGTAAAATTGCTTTGGGGAACTGCAAACTGTTTTTCTAACCCACGCTACATGAATGGTGCTGCAACTAATCCAGATTTTAATGTATTGGCAAGAGCTGGAGGACAAGTAAAATTGGCTTTGGATGCTACTATCGCATTAGGAGGAGAAAACTATGTGTTTTGGGGAGGACGTGAAGGTTATATGACTTTGCTTAACACCGATATGGGAAGAGAATTGGATCACATGGGGCAATTTTTGGCGCAAGCTAGAGATTATGCAAGAGCGCAAGGATTCAAAGGGAATTTCTTTATTGAGCCAAAACCAATGGAGCCATCAAAACACCAATACGATTTTGATTGTGCTACTGCTATTGGATTTTTGCGTCAATACGGTTTGGAGAAAGATTTCAAAATGAACATCGAGGTAAACCACGCGACATTGGCACAGCATACTTTTCAGCATGAGATTGAAGTAGCTGCCAAAGCTGGAATGTTAGGAAGTTTGGATGCCAACAGAGGAGATTACCAAAATGGTTGGGATACAGATCAGTTCCCAAACAATATTCAGGAAACTACCGAAGCTATGCTGGTATTCTTGAAAGCAGGTGGTTTGCAAGGCGGTGGAATTAATTTTGATGCTAAAATCAGAAGAAATTCTACGGATATGGAAGATGTTTTCTTAGCACACATTGGCGGAGCGGATACTTTTGCAAGAGCATTGCTGACTGCGGATAAAATTATTACTTCTTCTCCTTATGAAAAATTAAGAACAGAAAGATACAGTTCTTTTGATTCTGGAAATGGAAAAGCTTTCGAAGAAGGAAAATTAGATTTGCAGGCTTTGTATAAAATTGCTCAAGAAAATGGAGAATTAAATCTTCAGAGCGGTAAACAAGAATTGTTCGAAAATATTATTAATCAATATATTTAATAGTTAAAAGCGAATATTGCAAAAATGTGTATTTCAGTAATTGCCTGCTTGATTTTTATATAAGATTTTGGATTAAGATTTAAAGGTTTAGTTGCTTTTTTTATAAATCTTAATATAAAATGGAAAGTTAGCTCTAGGGATGTTTTTAGGTTATTTATCAAATGGTTTCTTAAAGACTAACGCAATTGGAATGCACATTTTTACTCATTTTCTTGAATTAATCAGAGAATCTGATTATTGTTTAAAGTTTAATAAAAAAAGAATATGAAATTTTTTATAGATACAGCCAATTTAGAAGATATTAAAGAAGCTCAGTCATTGGGAGTTTTAGACGGGGTTACAACAAATCCGTCTTTGATGGCTAAAGAAGGAATTGCCGGGAAAGAAAATATCCTGCAGCATTACCTTGATATTTGCAATATTGTTGAAGGAGATGTTTCTGCCGAAGTTATTTCAACAGATTATGACGGAATGGTAAGAGAAGGTGAGGAGCTTGCAGCTTTACATCCGCAGATAGTAGTGAAATTGCCTATGATTGCTGATGGCGTAAAAGCTTGCAAATATTTTTCGTCAAAAGGTATCAGAACTAATGTTACTTTAGTATTCTCAGCTGGTCAGGCACTTTTGGCTGCAAAAGCCGGGGCAACTTATGTTTCTCCTTTCTTAGGAAGATTAGATGATATTTCGACTGATGGAATCCATTTAATTTCTGAAATTAGAGAGATTTATGATAATTACGATTATCAAACCCAGATTCTTTCAGCTTCAATCAGACACACTATGCATATTATAGATTGTGCAAAAGTTGGATCGGATGTGATGACTGGGCCGCTTTCGGCAATCAAAGGTTTGTTAAAACATCCTTTGACGGATATTGGTTTAGCGCAATTTGTAGCAGATGCCAAAAAGATGAATCTTTAAAGGTTCACTTGTGATTTTTAAATCATTATTAACTCTCTTCAAAAGGCATTGAAGGGAGTTTTTTTTAACTAGTATTTTCGGCAACTTATTTTTATATTTTAAAAATAACAAAAACAACCGATTGTGTTACTTGAATTATTTAATATATTTGAATGAATTACATCAAAAAATATGGCAGTATCTAATAGTTATTTCATCTAACGGATTATCACAATAAATTTTAAAAGAAGTACAATGAAAGTTTTAGCAAAATTTATTTTAACACTTATCACAATCTGCTCTTTTAGCCCATTAAAAGCAGCCGAACCTTTTATTACGACCGAAAAAAAACCAGATGCAGTTGTTCTCAAGGAAAAGTCATTACGGCTTTCTTTGTTTGTGAATAGTGGGGCAGATAATGGTGTTGTGCGTGCAGTAAACAATCTGCAGGCTGATTTTGAAAAAGTTACAGGAGATAAACCAGTTATTTTCAATCAAATTAGCAGCTCTTCATCTGCATTTATCATCATTGGGACAATTGGTACTAATTCGGCAATTGACGATTTAATAAAACAAAGAAAAATTGACGGTAAAGAACTGAAAGGCAAAAATGAAAAATTTATTATTCAAAGTGTTAAAAACCCTTTCAAAGGAGTAGAGGAGGCTATTATAATTGCAGGAAGCGACAAACGGGGAACTATTTACGGGATTTACGAATTATCCCGTCAGATAGGTATTTCGCCTTGGTATTACTGGGCAGATGTGCCAGTCGAACATAAGGAGAATCTATATTTTAAAAAAGGAATTTATACTGATGGCGAACCAGCTGTGAAATATAGAGGTATTTTCCTGAATGATGAGGCACCAGCTTTAAGCGGTTGGAGCAAAGCCACTTTTGGAGGATTTAACAGTAAGTTTTATGAAAAAGTTTTTGAATTGCTCCTTCGTCTCAAAGCAAATTACATGTGGCCCGCTATGTGGGGAAATGCTTTCTATGATGATGACGGCAGCAATGGCCCGCTGGCAAATGAAATGGGAATTGTAATGGGAACATCTCACCACGAACCAATGGCTTTGGCACAACAAGACTGGAAACGGTACATTCAAAAAAATAATCTCCCGAATGTTTGGGATTATTCCAAGAATAAGCAGGTCTTAGATGAATTCTGGAAAACTGGAATTGAGCGCAGTATGAATTGGGAAAAATTAATCACCATTGGAATGCGTGGCGATGGGGATGAAGCAATGAGCGAAGATACCAATATCAGTTTACTGGAGAATATCGTGAAAAATCAGCGTCAGATTATTGAAAAAATAACTAACCAAAAAGCAGAAAAGACCCCGCAGGTTTGGGCTTTATATAAAGAGGTTCAGGAATATTATGATCAGGGAATGAAAGTTCCAGATGATGTAGTTTTGCTGTTTTGTGATGATAATTGGGGAAATGTGCGTAAACTCCCAGATCCAACAAAACCTCTGCATAAAGGAGGTTACGGAATATATTATCATTTTGACTATGTTGGCGGTCCAAGAAACTCAAAATGGATCAATATTAGTCCAATACAAAGAGTTTGGGAACAAATGAATCTTAGTTATGGACACGGCGTTGATAAAATTTGGATTGTAAATGTTGGCGATCTTAAACCTATGGAATTTCCAATTAGTTTCTTTTTGGATATGGCTTGGAATCCAAAGCAGTTCAACTCTAAAAATCTTTTTGAATTTACCGAAAATTGGGCAGCGCAGCAGTTTGGAAAAACACACGCAAGAGAAATAGCAAGATTATTAAACACCTATCCTAAGTTTAACCGCCGTATAACTCCCGAAATGCTGAACAGTAAAACATATAGTCTTGAAAATTATAACGAATTTGAAACCGTAGTAAATGATTATAAGAATTTGACGCTGGATGCTTATCGTCTTTACGATGAAATTCCTCAGCAATACAAAGACGCCTATTTCCAGTTAATACTATTTCCTATTGATGCATGCAGTAATTTGTATGAAATGTATTTTGCACAAGCTAAAAATCAAAAACTGGCCAAAGAAAAAAATATTTTAGCTAATTATTATGCTGATAAAATGAAAATGCATTTTTTTCGTGATTCTATTCTTCAGAATAAATATAATAATGAAATTGCAGGAGGAAAGTGGGCACACATGATGGATCAAATGCATATTGGATATAATAGCTGGCATGATGAAGCAAAAAATATCCTTCCGGAAGTGACCTATATTTTAGAAAATGCAAAACCGGCTAAGAAAGTATTTATGGAAAAGAATGGTTATGTTTCTATAGAAGCTGAAAATTTTTCTAAATCAAATAATTCAGATAAAATTCATTGGGATGTGATTCCCGATTTTGGAAAAACAAAGTCTGGCATTACTACATTTCCACAAAATGCTTATCCAAAAGAGGATGAAAATGTTTTTGTGGAATATGATATTGACTTTGTTTCCAGTGGTGAGTTTACTGTTGAGATGCTTTTGGCACCCACTTTAAATTTTAATAGCAATAAAGGATTGCGCTATGAAATTTCTTTTGATGGAGAAAAACCGCAAATTATAAATTTCAACGGTCATTATCGCGGAGAATTAGGCAAATGGCAAGCAGAGCAAATAATAAGGTCTTCGGTTAAGCTTTCTGTTTCGAAATCAGGAAAGCATACACTTCGTTTTCGTGTTTTAGAACCTGGCATTGTTCTGCAAAAAATTTTGATAGATACAGGTGGATTACAGCCGTCCTATTTGGGGGCTCCAGAAAGCGAAGTTATTGATTAAAACTGTCTTTGAATTTTCTTAAAGGATTAACTTTCCTCTATAAATTATTAACTCCCTTCATTATTAAATGAGGGGAGTTTTTTTGCTTTTATAAGCAACCGATTGCTGTTTAAAATCTTTTATAGAAATAGTTCTCATCATTAAAGCACTTATTGTTTATTGAGATACGAAATGTGGCTTTTTATGTTTTTTTTATGTTTTTGCTTAAAAATATTTATTTTCTACAACGTTTTCGCTGTGTGGTTAGCTGTTTTTGATGAATATTTAAAATTTTACCAATATAAATAAGTATAATATTTTTTTAACCTTTATTTTTTTTCATATTTCTAATAAAAAACAACACAACCGATTGCATTTTATTGTTTTTTATGTATATATTTGTTTCAAGGATGCCTTATTATATGTTTGATTTTAATATATAATAAGGTATTATAAAAACTAACTAAACCATTCTATTAACTAATTAAAACAATTATTTATGACTAACTTTTTAATTACTAAAAGCAAATCAAAATACTTTAAAAACTTGGGATATCTATTCCTGATGTTAGTATTTTCTGCTGCGGTAAATGCTCAAACGACTGTTTCAGGGACAGTTTCTGATAGTGGGGGACCAATTCCTGGAGTAAACATTATTGTAAAGGGAACTGCGATCAGTGCTGTTTCCGATTTTGACGGTGGCTATACTTTAAAATCAGTCCCAGCTAATGGAGTTTTGGTTTTTAGTTTTGTAGGTTACAAAACCAGAGAAATTACAGTGAATGACAGAGCCAAAATCGATGTTGTTCTAATAGAAAATGCAAATGACTTAAAAGAAGTTGTGGTAGTTGGGTATGGTACTATGAAGAGAGGTGATTTAACGGGGTCTGTTTCTACAGTTTCAAGTAAAGCAGTTGCTCAAACGGTAACCACATCTATTGAACAGGTTTTGCAGGGACGTGCTGCTGGTGTTCAAGTATCGCAAAATAGTGGAGCGCCAGGTGCTGCTTCCTCTGTTCGTATCCGTGGTATAAGTTCATTAAACGCATCAAACGAACCAATTTATGTTATTGATGGCGTAATTATTGATGGTGCAACTAGTAATAACAATAGTAATCCTATTGCATCGATTAATCCTTCGGATATTGTTTCTATTGATATTTTAAAAGATGCTTCTGCTACAGCAATTTATGGTTCTCGTGCCGCTAATGGAGTAATTATGGTAACTACCAAAAGAGGTAAAAAAGGAGAATTAGCTTTGTCATTAGACAGTTATGTAGGATGGCAGGAATTGCCAAAACATTTAAATGTCCTTAATCTTCAGGAATATGGAACACTCAAAAATACCCGCTCTGATTTAGGAATTGTAGAAAGAGATCCTAATTTTATCCGCGTTGATTTATTAGGAGAAGGTACTGATTGGCAAAATGAATTGTTTACTACTGCTTTGGTTCAAAGCCATAATTTATCAGCTTCAGGAGGTACGGATAAGAGTACCTATTATATGGGGATTGGTTATTTGGATCAAAAAGGTATTGCTGTTGGTTCTGCTTTCGACCGTTTGAATTTAACCAGTAATCTAGATTCGCAGGTAAAAGATTATTTTAAGGTTGGTCTGAATTTCGCATTGAGCAATTCTAAGCAAAAAACTACAGTTACTGACCAGTCTTTGATTCCTACTGCGTTAAAACAAACGCCAAATGTAGCAGTACGTAACGCTGACGGATCTTTTGACGGTCCGGATACAGATCAATTTGTACAAAACAACCCAATTGGTTTGGCAAATATTAATGACAACCATAACGAAAACATAGGAATTAGAGCAAATACTTTTGCCGAAATTACTTTTACAAAAGGATTGACTTTTAAAACTCAATATTCTTTGAATTATGGTTTTACAAACGATTACACTTTTAATCCTTCATATACTTTTGGAGCTATTACAAATGATATTCGTCAAGGTACCCGCAGCAAAGGGTTTAGTAAATTTTGGAATTGGAACAATGTCTTAAATTATGCACGCACTTTTGATAAGCATTCTGTAAACGCGATGTTGGGTCAGGAAATGCAGGAGTCTTATTGGGAAAATTTATATGGATACATTTCTGGATATTTAACCAATACTTCAACGGATTTGTCTATGGGAGATCCTACAACTGCAAGAACAACGAATAACAGTAGTAACAGTTCGTTAAGTTCATATTTTGGAAGATTGTTTTATTCTTATGATGATAAATATTTGTTAACAGCAACAATACGCCGTGACGGCTCTTCGAAATTTTACGAAGATAACCGTTGGGGCTGGTTTCCTTCAGCCGCTTTTGCCTGGAAAGTTTCTAATGAAGATTTCTTAAAAGATAATGCAGTTATCAATAATTTAAAACTTCGTTTGGGCTGGGGGGCTGTCGGTAATCAAAATGTGCCAAATTATGCATATACTTCTACTTATAATTCTAGTGCTACTGCTAATTGGGGAACTGGATTATTAGCTTCGAATACTGCAAATAAAGATTTGAAATGGGAAACAACTTACTCATCTAATGCTGGTATTGATATAGGCCTTTTTAATAGCCGTATTGAGTTAGTAGCCGATGTGTATTACAAAAAGACGGATGATTTATTAAATCAGTTAGCATTGCCGGCTTATGTTGGCACATCTGGGCAAGGATCAACTTCGGCACCTTGGTACAATATTGGATCACTTGAAAATAAGGGACTTGAAATCGCTTTGAATACGATTAATTTTAAAAATGAAAATTTTAGTTGGATTTCAAACTTTGTTTTCTCAATGAATGAAAACAAAGTGCTTTCATTAAACAGTGAATCAGGACATTATGATGAAGCAATCCAGCAGGGATCTGATGTTACGGTAGTAACCCGTACAGCAGTAGGACAGCCAATCAGTCAGTTTTATGGCTACAAAGTAATTGGCCGTTTTGAAAAAGCAACCGATTTTTATTATAAAGACGGCGCAGGGAATGTTGTGCCAACAGCTTTGCCAAAAAATATGAAAATTAGTGAAAATGGTGTTTGGATTGGTGACTATATGTTTGATGACGCTAATAAAGATGGTGTAATTGATGAGAAAGATCTGCAATATATTGGAACTCCTTTGCCAAAATTCACTTTTGGTATAGGTAATACGTTTTCTTATAAAGGGTTTGATGTGAATATCTTTCTAGATGGATCTTATGGAAATGATGTAGTAAACTACCAGCGCCGATGGTTAGACAATCCTCGTGAGAATACTAATTTATTCTCAACAGCTTTGGGTTATGCCCAATTAGGCTTAATTGATCCAACTGGTCCAAATGATTATCGTAATGTACAAATCGTAGGAGGTGATCCTTACATGCCTCGTATTGCTGCTTCATCAGCTTCATCGGCTTCCAACTTTCGTTTTAGTGACCGCTTTGTAGAAGATGGATCTTTTGTACGTATCAAGAATATATCAGTAGGATATAATCTGCCAAGCTCTTTTGTTTCCAAAATTGGTGTAGCAGGGATTAAAGTATATTCTAACATGCAGAACATTCTCACATTTACTAAATATTCCGGGTATGATCCTGAAGTAGGTTCGTTAAACCAAAATGCTCTGATTTCAGGCATTGACAATGGCCGTTATCCTTCACCACGTTTTACAACCTTTGGAGTGAATGTTAAATTTTAAACATAAAATAATATGAAAAAGATACATATTAAACGCATTTTTCTTTTTGCTGCTTTGTCTTTTTTGGGAACAGGCTGTAATGATGACTTTCTTGATAAAGAGCCAAATGATTTGATAACTAAAGAGAATTTTTTCAAAACAGAAGGTGATTTTAAAGCGGCTACTGCTCCCTTATATAACAAAGTATGGTTTGATTTTAACGATAAATTTTATTACGGATTAGGAGATGGCCGTGCATACAATTTATACGCTCCTTATTCAGATTATATTTATCCTTTTGCTGATTTGACAGAAACAGGATTAACAGGGCCATTAGTATCGGCTTGGGGATCTTTATACAATGTAGTGCAGCAGTCTAATAATGTTATTTTAGGGATTGAAGGCAGCAGTGAAAGTACGGCTGTTAAAAACAAATACATTGCTGAAGCCCGTTTTATGCGAGGAACTGCCTATTGGTATTTGGCATCTTTATGGGGTAATGTAATTATTTCTACAGATCCGGGAGTTTTAGTGCAGAATCCTGTTGTGAATACCAATCCAACAAAAGATGTATATGAATTTGCTATTCGCGATATGGAATTTGCGGCAAAATTTCTTCCAGATGCTGCGCCGCAAACAGGGCGTTTAACAAAGTATAGCGCATACGGAATGTTGTCTCGTTTGTATTTGTCAGTTTCGGGTTTAAGTGATAATCCCAATTCAGGCACCAGAAGCCAAGCTTATCTTGATTTGGCTAAAAAAGCAGCTTTAAAAGCAATTAGCGGCCCTTATTCATTAATGGCTAATTATGCGGATTTATTTAAAATAGACAATAACAATAATGTTGAATCGATGTTTGCTTTGCAGTGGGTACCTAACGGAAGTTATGGAGTAACGAATACGCAGCAGGCTTATTTCGCTTTAAGTTCAGATATTACAGGTGATGATGCCGCTTGGGGCTATTGGACAAGAGCTTCAAATGATATCTTGTACGAATATGAAACAAAAGATAAAAGACGGCATGACACTTGGATGGCAGATGACGATTTTTATCCAGAAATTAATAAGGCAAACGGAGGGTATACTGTAGATCATGCGAATACTTTTGTGAATGTTAAAAAAGGAGTTGTTGGATCAACCAAAGACAACAGTAAGATTTCAAAACAAAACTCAGCTTTGAACACTTATATGTTACGTATGGGGGAAGTGCTTCTTAATTATGCTGAAGCGGCTTTAGGAAATAGTGCCTCTACTTCGGATGCTACTGCTTTAGAATTTGTAAATAAGCTTAGACTTAGAGCCGGACTTGATGCGAAAACATCGCTAACGTTCAAAGATCTTATGCACGAACGCAGAGTGGAGTTGTGCATGGAAGGGCAGTATTGGTATGATTTAGTAAGAAGATCTTATTATAAACAGCAAGAAGTTGTTAATTATATCACTGGCCAGTCAAGAGGAGTTATTGTGCCAATTACTTATGCTGCAGCTACTAATACTGTTTCAGTAGATGCTACAAGGGATAATTCACCAAGAGCGATAGGAGCTATAGATACTTCAATCTTTTTATTGCCTTATCCAGAATCAGAAGTAATTCAGAATCCATTATTAAATGAAGCACCTGTTCCTTATGATTTCAAAGAGGCTAAAATAACTGATTTATTTAATTAAACTGAAAAGACAAAATATGAAAAATTATATTTTAAATAAAAAGTATTGCGCTGCTATTACAATTGTATTCGTGATGCTGGCATCGATGTTATTCAATGCATGCGATAACAATGACAGCAGTGACGGTGAGCCAATAACTATAAGCAAAGTTTATCTGGAGGATGTAAATTCATCAGTGCCGGACAGAGAAGTTACTTTTGCACGTTTAGGACAGTTGATTCGTGTTGAAGGAACTGGTTTTACGGGTTTAAGAAAAGTGTATATTAATGGTTTTGAAACCTATTTTAATGTAGTATTTGTTTCGGATACTTCTATGCTGGTTAATATTTCAGCCGATACACCAACAATTGGTGCCGATCCAGCGGTTCGCAACACTATTCGTTTTGTAAATGATTCTAATGAGGTTATTTATTCTTTTAATATTCGTTCAGGAGCGCCAAAAATTACTTCTATTTCAAACACGCTGCCAAAAGCAGGTGAAGTGATCACCGTTTATGGAACAGGTTTAACCGAAGTTAAAAAAGTAGTTTTTCCAGGTAATATTGCAGTAACCAGCGGTATCGTATCTGATGTTAAAGGGGAATTTTTTACAGTAACTGTTCCAGCAGGAGTTTCTCCTGAAGGCGGTTCTTTATTAGTGGAAAGTGCCAATGGAGGCGTGTATTCTCCTGCTTATTTTAATTTCAAAAAAGGGGTTATCCTTGATTTTGACGGAAATGGGACACAAGGTTTTTGGGGAAGCACAACCAGCATGATTAAAGACACTGATTTATTATCTTCGGTAATCGGTGCAGGCAATGTTTCTCAAGGGAAATATGTACCGCATCGTCCATCACGTATCGCTTCTTTTGCAGCAGCTACTAACCGCTGTACTGAAGTTTGGACAGCTGGAAATGGGGTAGACAATTGGAGAGGTCAATTGACCCCATATATTCCTGCCTCAACATCATTAGAACAAGTTGCTTTGCAATTCGATATTTATGTTCCGACTGCATGGACAAATACTGGTTTCTTGAAAGTATGCTTAATTAATAATTTTAATGGCGGCGAATGGACTGGAGCAACTTATAATTTTGTGCCTTGGATAACAAGTGAAGGTAAAGTTGTGCCTTTTCAAACAACAGGCTGGCAAACAGTAACCATTCCATTGAATAAATTGTACAGTTTTTCAAAAGCAGCTTTTACATTTGATGATGTTCTTAAGGCTAGAGAAGCAGCAACCTATCAAAACTTTGGTATCTATTTTGAAAATTCTGATATCAAATTGACTAATGTAACCGGACAAGCGAGTGAAGTTGTATTAGCATCATCGGCTACTTCGGTAAGTGTATATACAGATAATTGGAGAATTGTATCATTGAAAACACCAACTTACAGCGATTTTCCTAATTAATAAAGACTTTGATATTGTTTTGAATCCTAATAAACAATAACATATTAGTTTCACCTTAAAAAAGAATTAAATGAAATATAATAAAATACTGCCAGCAATTGCTTTGTCTTGTATCTTGTTTTCATCTTGTGATGATAATTTGATGGAATGGGGAAAAGATCCTTCGCATGGAGACATAGCCTCTTCAGAACTTCCTTTGGAATTAGCTGAAAAAATAAGCCGTTATGAACCGCTTAAAACGTATACAGACTTCAAACTTGGAGCAGGAATAGGATTGGACGAGTACATGAATGATGCCGATTATCGTAAGATTGTAAACGAAAATTTTGACGAGGTGACTGTGGGGTATGCAATGAAACACGCTCCAATGGTAAGTGCCACAGGTGTTATTAACTTTACTAAAGTTGATGCTTTTATTGCCAAAACAAAAGAAGCTGGGCTGTCTGTTTTTGGACATACCTTGGTTTGGCATTCCAATCAGAATGCAAGTTATTTGAACAGCTTAATTGCTCCAACTATAATTCCGGGTTCCAGCGGTCCAAACACAATAAGTCTGACAGGCTTGAAAGACGGAACTTTTAGCGGTTGGTCAAGAAATAACCCTGGAGCAGGAATCACATTGGTTGACGCTGCTGGATTGTCAACATCATCCAAAGCTATTAAGTTAGTTTCCAGTGCATCTTCATCTGCAGCTTATAATCTGCAGTTAACTTCTCCTGCTATACCTGCGGTGAGCGGACACAGATATGAAATTTCGTTTTTTATCAAATCCGATCAAGCGGGTAAAGGACGTATTTCTTTTGACAGTAATGTTGCAAATCAATATCCTTATGCAGACTGGTATGCTACTGGCGGGGCTTATACAGAAGCTTTTGCAACGGCATCACTATGGAAACAGGTTAAGTTTACTATTAATAATACTAAGGCAGGTTCGTCAACATTTGCATTTAATTTCGATTTAGGATATTTACCTAATGTAACATATTATATTGATGTAAATAATATTGGCGTAGTTGATCTAGACGCTGCTCCAACAGTTACAAATCTGGTTGCTAATGGCAATTTTAATACTGATATATCAGGCTGGTCCAAATGGAATGGAGATGCAAACGCATTAAATCTGGGCACTGCAGCTGAGGCTTATGAAGGAAATGGATCAATGAAAATAATTAATTCAACTAACAATCCTGGCAGCCAGTATAAAACTCAAATTCATGCTAATTTCACAAGTAAATTAAAGGCAGGTACTGCATATACTATTTCTTATTATATTAAATCAGATGCTATAGGTTCTGTACGTTGTTCTACCACAGGAAATGCGATGTACCAAGGAGATCAGAATACTTCATCAGTTTGGAAATATGTGGAATGGAAAATTACAGGAACTGGTGCTGAGGATGGATTCAACTTTGATTTAGGAGCCGTTGCGGGAACTTATTACATTGATAAAGTAGTAGTAACTGATGGAGTTGCTAGTGGCGGTGGAGCTGGTACACCGGCAGTAACTATTGAAAAAACAGATGCTGAAAAAGCTACCCTTATTGGTAACGCTATGACAGATTGGATTTCTAAAATGGTGAGCCATTATAAGAATGATGTTAAAGCTTGGGATGTGGTAAATGAACCAATGAAAGAAGGAGGAACCTTGCGTGACGGAGTAGTTACAACATTAGCTTCTGATGAGTTTTATTGGGTAAAATACCTTGGTAAAGATTACGCTGTTAAAGCATTTAAATTAGCTCGCCAATATGGAAATGCTACCGATATATTGTTTATCAATGATTACAATTTAGAAGCTAGTTTACCAAAATGTGACGGATTGATTGACTATGTAAAATACATCGAAAGCCAAGGCGCGACAGTTGATGGTATTGGTACGCAAATGCATATTTCATTGACTACAGATAAAGCCAAAATTGTTGAAATGTTCAAAAAAATGGCAGCTAGCGGTAAGCTGATAAAAATTTCGGAATTGGATGTAAGATTGGGAACAGCTACACCAACTTTAGAACAATTAGCAAGTCAGTCTGCAATGTACCAATATGTTATTGATTCTTACAGACAGTATATTCCTAAAGCACAGCAATACGGAATTACTATTTGGGGTATTTCAGATAAAAAAGAGGAGCACGTAAACTGGCTGCCAAACGAATCTCCAAACGTGTGGGATGCTAGTTACAAACGCAAACATTCCTATAAAGGTGTTGCTGATGGTTTAGCTGGAAAAGACGTAAGTTCAGGATTTTCTGGAGATTTAGTAAAAAAATAAATATTTTTACTGATTAATAATAATCCATAGTATAAATTCATCAAAGAGTTTATGCTATGGATTATTTATTTCTTAACTTTTCAATTCTATTTTTAATATTAAAATATAAAAGATGTTTCATTTTATAAACAGCAGATTTCTTTTAACCGCATTATTGGTTACGCAACTGGGATTTTGTCAAAATTCAATACCAAGCCTTCAAAAAAAAGGGAATAAAACACAATTAATTGTCAATGATAAGCCATTTATTATACGGGGAGGTGAGTTAGGAAATTCATCTGCTACTAGTATGGAGAGTATGGAACCCATTTGGTCAAAACTGACCGATATGAATCTTAATACCATTTTGACGCCAATTTATTGGGAACTTATAGAAAAGGAGGAAGACAAATTTGATTTTTCTTTAGTTGATGATTTGATTCTTAAAGCCAGAAAAGAAAACCTTAAACTAGTTTTTCTTTGGTTTGGATCATGGAAAAACAGCATGTCAAGCCATGCTCCGGCTTGGGTAAAACTGAATCAGAAGAAATACCCAAGAATCAAAGATGATAAAAATAAAAGTCATGAGATCTTAACGCCTTTTAGTGAAAACAATTTAAAAGCAGATTTAAATGCTTTTCAGAAACTAATGGCACACATAAAAGATTTTGACCAGAAAGATCAAACCGTTATAATGATTCAGGTGGAGAATGAAATCGGAATGTTGCCAACAGCAAGAGATTATCATTCATCAGCAAACGAAGCTTTCAAAAAAGAAGTGCCCAAAGAATTGTTGCAGTACATGCAAAAAAACAAAGAAAAACTGGTGCCAGAGTTTTTAGAATTATGGAAAAATAATGGTTTTAAAACCTCTGGAAACTGGGAAGAAGTTTTTGGCAAAGGACTGCAGACTGATGAAATTTTTATGGCTTGGTTTTTTGCAAAATTCACGAATACAATTGCCAAAGCAGGGAAAGACAGTTATGCAATACCCATGTATGTGAATGCAGCTCTAAATGCTCCTGGAAAAAAACCAGGCGAGTATCCAAGTGCTGGTCCTCTGCCGCACGTAATGGATATTTGGAAAGCAGCAGGAAATAAGATAGATTTTCTAGCACCGGATTTTTATAATCCTTCCTTTAAACAATGGAATGATTTATTTACTCGTCAAGGCGACCCATTATTTATACCAGAACATAAGTTTGATGCTACAGCGCCATTCAAAGGGCTGTATGCAATTGGTCATTATGAAGCTATTGGTTTTTCCCCATTTTCTATTGAATCGGTTGAAGATGGTAAAAAAGAACCGTTGGGAAAGATATATGATCTGATCAAGCAGTTAACTCCAGTTATTGAGCAATACAAAGGGCTTGGCAAGATTGACGGTGTGTTTTTGGATAAAGAAAATGCGGTCCAGATTATTACATTAGGCAATTACGAATTTACTTTTAAACACGATTACACTTTAAATTGGTCTGATGATGCCAAAGAAGCGGTTTGGCCAATGTCGAGTGCCATTATCATAGAAACCGCACCAGATGAATTTTATATTGCCGGCTCTGGAATTGTGGTGACTTTTAAACCATTAAAAAATAATGATCTAAATGCCGGAATTTTAAAAGTTGATCAAGGACGATTTGATGATGCTGTTTGGAGAACAATTCGTCATTTTAACGGAGATCAGACGCATCAGGGAAGACATCTTAGAATTGCTGTAGGTGATTATGAAATCCAAAAACTGAAATTATATACGTACGAATAATTCTATTTGAGATATAATTCCTCAGCCACTCCCTCTCCAAAGGTGAGGGAGTGGCTGAGGATAATTTTTTTTTAAATGCTATTTTTTACAGTTATAATTCTTTTAATCAGTCCGCTGCTGGATGCGTTATGTTCATCAGGCTGGTGTCCGCCTACTGCAATTTCTACTTTACCGTCCAGTTGTCGAAGTTTGCCCTCTTCGGTAACATAAGACAGATCTTGAGGAGTCAAGGTAAAGGCTATAGTTTTGCTTTGTCCCGGATTAAGTGAAACTCTTTCAAAACCTTTTAGTGTTTTTATAGGAACTTTTATTTTTTTGCCTTGGTCAAGCACATAAAGCTGCGCCACCTCTTCACCTGAAAATTTGCCCATATTTGTAATGGTTACTGATACTTTGACATTTTTATTTTTTTCAGTCTGCATCGGCATTTCTAATTTGCTGTATTTAAAAGTGGTATAGCTCAGCCCGAAACCAAAACCATATTGCGGTACGCCTTTGAAATATCTATAGGTTCGATTTTCCATATTATAGTCATTGAAAGAAGCCAGGTCGCTGTCTCCTTTGTAAAATGTTACAGGCAAACGGCCTGATGGATTATAGTCGCCAAATAAGATATCTGCAACTGCGGTTCCAGCTGACTGGCCTCCATACCATGCATTTAGGATAGCAGGAATGTTTTCGGACTCCCATGGCGTAGCGATGGCACTTCCTGTCATCATCACAAATATTACGGGTTTGCCAGTTGTTTTTAGGGCTTTCATTAGTTCAGTCTGTACAGTGGGCAGTTGTATTGAGGTGCGGTCTCCTCCCTCAAAGCCAGGGTCACTTACTTTCATTTCCTCGCCTTCAAGCTGTGGAGATATCCCTCCTGTAAAAATAAAAGCATCGGCATCTTTGTATCGGCTTGCAATTTGATTATAATCGGTTTTAACGTAGCTGCCCGCATTCATTTTGATATAGGCGCTTCCGTCACCCTGCCAGTATTCTGCAATTAAGGTGTAGTGGGAGTCTTTTTTTACTGCAAGCTCATAGGTTTTTGAGCCCCAGCGGTTTTTCCCCCATGAATCAATAACAATTGTGCCGTTTACTATAAATCGGTAGCCGTCATCGCCTTGGAGTTCAAAAGTTATTGCACCATCTTTATCAGCTTTAAAATCTGTAGTATATCTGGCCGAGAAATTATTAGCTCTTATAGTGCCGGTTACTGTTTGGCCTTCCTGCCAGATATTGTCCACTTTGGTCTCACGAGTTATCACAGGAGTACCTTCGAGGTCTTTGTTATTGTAATATTCGGCTTTAAATCCCTGTTTTCCTTCGTAAGAATATTGTTGGGATAAATCCTGATACTGTAAAAGATTGTTATTGGTAAAGTTGATTGCTTTTTCAAAAATAACTTGGGTATTTGCGCCAACTTTATCTTTTATGCCTTGGAGTACTGTTTTCAGCTTAGAGGGTGTTCCATTGTAATTGCCTAAAATAGCTATGGGATTATCTGCATTTGGCCCTAGCACTACAATCTTTTTTAGTTTTTTGCTTAGTGGCAGGGTTTGGTTTTCATTCTTTAGCAATACCATTGACTGTTGTGCCATTTTTAGGGCATGGTCAGCGTGTTCTTTGCTTTCCAGAACATTATCAGGTGTTTGTGCATATTTAACCATAGAGGCAGGATCAAACATACCCAATCGGAAACGAACCATAAATAAGCGCTTAACCGAAACGTCTATCTGTGCCTCTGTAATTTTGCCCTGTTTTACTGCTTGAACTAAGGCTTTGTAGGCATCAGTACCGCAATCAATATCTGTACCATGAAATACTGCGTCTGCTGAAGCCGATGCAGCATCCGGGTGTGTTTTATGATTTTTGAAAAAGTCATCAATTGCCCAGCAGTCGGAGGTTACGTAGCCATCAAATTTCCACTGATTTCTAAGTATGTCAGTCATTAATATATCGCTGGCGCAGCATGGCTGTGTCCTGAAGGCATTATAGGCACACATGACTCCGACAACATGAGATTCAGTAATTAATTTTTGAAAAGCAGGAAGGTATGTATCCCAAAGGTCGTAGGCACTAACATTTACATCAAAAACGTGTCTTAGAGGTTCAGGACCGCTATGCACCGCATAATGTTTGGCGCAGGCCGCCGCCTTAATATATTTTGGGTCATCACCCTGAAGCCCTTTTACAAAAGCATCACCTAGCACGGCAGTGAGGTAAGGATCTTCCCCATAAGTTTCTTGTCCGCGTCCCCAGCGCGGATCTCGGAATATATTAATGTTTGGTGTCCAGTAGGTAAGTCCTAAGTATCGTTCGTTTGTTCGGCCGGAAGCGACTGCTTTATTATAAATGGCTCGTCCCTCAGTAGCAGAATAATCGGCCATAGTAAACAGCGAATTTTTATCAAATGTTGCCGCCATAGCAATGGCTTGAGGATAAACGGTCACTTTGAAGGGGGTGCGTGCCACTCCGTGCAGTGTTTCGTTCCACCAGTCATATGCAGGTATGCCCAAACGTTCTATGGCAGGGGAGGAGTTAAGCATTTGTGATACTTTTTCTTCAAGAGTCAGATGAGATACAAGGTCATTTACCCGTTCTTCAAAGGTTAAATTATAATTTTGAAAACGATATTGGTTTTGCGCTGCACAATTGAAAGTACTGTAGGCAATACTAATGATTAGGATTATAAAATTTTTACTTATTTTCATTGTAAAGTTTTTTTAGCTGAAAGGAGTATAATTTAATGTTGCAAGACCATAAATGGAGTGATGTTTCCTTAATCCAATTGATGATTTTCGCGAAGATATAAAAAAGATGCTATTGATGAGATAAAAAAAGCAACCGATTGTTTTAAAAATAAAAAAGATAGCATTGAATATTACTTCAATGCTATCTTTTTTATAAAATGATTAAATATTCTAAGAAATACTATTTTTTACTTTATGGCCAAATACACCAAAATAAAGAATAATCACAAAACAAACCAACGGAATAATGTACCCCGCCTGAATATCATCATGTTTCATATCAATTAATGTTCCCATAGAATAAGGAAGTATTGCACCGCCTACAATTGACATTACTAACCATGACGAACCCGTTTCGGTATTTGATTTTAAGCCTACTAATCCCAAAGAGAAAATAGTTGGAAACATGATAGACATGAAAAAGCCTAATCCGCCTAACGCGTAAATAACGTAAATACCTGATCCGTAAATAGCTATTAAACAAAGAAAAACACTGATTATGCAATAAATGGAAAGCAATACGTAATCTTTAATAAATCTTAGAAAGAAGGTTCCAATAAAGCGTCCAGCCATAAACAAAAAGCCGTAAATCCCGAGATAATACCCAGCGGTTTTTTCGTCTAATCCTGCACCTTGCTGTGCAATTCTGATAAAGAAACTAGTTATACAAACCTGTGCGCCCACATAAAAGAACTGAGCCACAACTGCCCAGCTTAAATGTGAAAATTTCAAAACAGAGAAAAAACCCGGTTTAACTTCTACTTCTGTATGCTGAGGTTTCATTGAGGGCAGATGCATAAAATAGAACAATATAGCCACCAAAACCAATACGCTTCCTAAAATGATATAAGGCAGTTTTACAGCCGAAGCTTCTTCCAGTAAGTATGCTGCTCTCGTTGCGTCTGGCATCGCAGCCATTTGCTCTGGAGTATTAGTTTTTCCCGAAAGGATAAACATCGAACCCACAATTGGAGCGACCATTGCAGCCAATCCATTAAATGAAGCAGCTAAATTCAATCGTTTCGATGATGATTCGGCTGGACCTAAAATAGCAGCATAAGGATTGGCACTGGTTTCCAAAATGGTCAGACCGCAGCCAATTACAAATAAGGCAAACAGGAACAATTCATAAGTTCTAGTATTTGCAGCTGGAACGAAAAGAAAAGCTCCGGTTGCGAAAACCAATAAACCAATGATGATGCTGTTTTTATAACCAAATCTTTTAATTAGCATTCCCGCAGGAATTGCCATAATAAAATAGGCAAAAAACACCGAGGTATCAATCAATGTCGATTGGCGATTGTTTAATTCACAAGCTTTTTTTAAGTGCGGAATTAAGATAGAATCTAGATTATGCGCCATTCCCCAAAGGAAAAATAAGCTGGTAATTAAGATAAAAGGCAACAAATATTTAGTTCCTGTTCCTTGTTCTGTTGGCACTTCGTGTTGATCGCCAATTTGGTTTGTTACTTGCATGGATATAATTTTGGTTTAAGGTTATTTCTTTTTTATTAATAATAAATGATTGCACATTGGCACCACTTCTCCTTTTTGGTTGATGATTTTAAGATGCTGGGTAATAGTGCCCATTTAGGGTCTTTTGGCTTCTCTTTTTTAAAAATAGTAATTTCCGAATGGATGGTGTCGCTAATGTGAACGGGTTTCACAAACCGCATTCTGTAATAGCTTTTAGAAAAAGCTTCCGGATTTATTTCAAATGCTGTCAAGCCGATGCCAATGCTGAAAATCATTGTCCCGTGGGCAATCCGCTGTCTGATAAAGGATGTATGGCATTGGTTTGCGTTCCAAAACCAGTCCACGGATGGCCAATGACTAACAGGTTAAATCTTTTTGCTAAATCTTCAATAGATGCATCGGTAAATTCCTGTAAACTTTTTTTCTCCCGGCTAATTTCAATCTCGGGATTAAGTTTGGTAAAACGCTGCGCTGTGGCAACCATAGGTAAAAGTCCTCTAGTATGGTTCCATGTTATGCCTTCAAGTTTTGTCATTTTTTATGATAAATTGATTGTTTTTTGGCTTAAAAATTATAAATGTGAAAAATACAATTACAAATGTATAAATTATGTTTGGAATATTAATATTTAAAATTACATTTGTGTAATCGATTACATTTTTGAAGGTTTTTTTGTATAGAAAATTACAGCAAAAAGTTAAAGAAATTAAAATAATATTAGTGACGCAAGGATGAATAATAGACTAGGAATTGATTTTTTTGCAAGGATATGTCTGATGTTTGTCTTGTTAGTGTCAGGAAGTTATAGTATGGCTCAAACAACCGAGATTGGAATAGCTTCTGGAAAACAAAAAAATAAAATTTCGGACAAACTGAAATGGTCTGAGCGAATGGCCTTGACTCTCATGCAGCGTCATCCGCAGTCCTATAGTATTGATGATGCAAAAAATCCTCATTGGGATTATGTACATGGATTAGTTTTATATGCTTTTGAGGAATTGAATAAACAAAAAAAGGATCAAAAATATGCTGCTTATATCAAAGAATATGCAGATGATTTAATTGATGCCGAAGGGAATATCAAAACCTATGAATTTAATTCTTATAATATTGATAATATAGTCGCAGGGAGATTATTGTTTGGTTTATATAAAAAAACAAACGATAAGCGCTACTTAACTGCTATTCAGACTTTAAGCAAGCAAATACAAGAGCAGCCACGAACTCCAAGCGGAGGATTTTGGCATAAAAAAATGTATCCTAACCAAATGTGGCTGGATGGGCTGTACATGGGAGAACCATTTTATGCACAATATACTGCAGTGTTTGAAAATGGTAAAAACTTGGATGATGTAGCCAAACAATTTGAATTGATCCAATTACATGCTACCGATAAAAAAACAGGATTGTTATACCACGCCTGGGATGAAAGCAAAGCAATGCCTTGGGCGAATAAAACAACGGGCACTTCTCCCAATTTTTGGTCAAGATCTATTGGCTGGTACGTGATGGCTTTGGTTGATGTATTGGATTATTTTCCTAAAGAACATCCGAAAAGAAAAGAATTAATTGGTTATTTGAATACTATTTCAAATGAATTAATTAAATTTCAAGACAAATCTGGCATGTGGTATCAAGTAACAGATATGGGAAGCAGAGAAGGAAATTATTTAGAATCTTCAGGTACTGCTATGTTTGCTTATGCTTTTGCAAAAGGAGTAAATAAGGGATATTTGCCCGAAAAATTCAAAAAAATTGCAAATAAAGCATTTGACGGATTGACAAAACAATCAATGAAAATTGATTCAAATGGCGAAATTGAATTAACTAATGCTTGTGCTGTAGCAGGTTTGGGTGGAAATCCGTATCGCGATGGTTCTTTCGAATATTATATTGCCGAAAGAAAGAAAAATAATGACCCGAAAGTAACTGGGCCTTTTATTTTGGCAGCTTTAGAATTGAATAAATAAAATTAAATTTTAATAAATATGTTTTCATTACAAAATAAAAAAGCAATAGTAACAGGAGGAGGCAGCGGTATTGGCAGAGCCATAGCTACGCTGTTTGCTAAACAAGGAGCTGAGGTTCATATTATCGATTTAACGATCGAAAGCGCTCAAGAAGCTGTGGAAGATATTAAACAATCTGGAGGAAAAATATTTTCTTATGCTTGTAATGTAGCCAATCAAAAAGAAGTTATTGAAACTTTTGAAAAAATAGGGAACATCCATATTTTGATAAATAATGCAGGAATTGCTCACGTAGGAAAAGTAGACACTACGCCAGAAGCCGATTTTGACCGAGTGATGAATGTAAACGTAAAAGGAGTTTACAATTGTTTGTACGCTGCAATTCCACAATTTCGATTGTCAAACGGAGGGGTAATTTTGAATATGGCTTCTATTGCTTCATGGGTTGGGATTCCTGATCGTTTTGCTTATTCTACAGGAAAAGGTGCTGTAATGGCAATGACTTTGTCTGTTGCTAAAGACTACATTAATGAAGGCATCCGCTGTAATTCAATTTCGCCTGCGAGAGTCCATACACCATTTGTTGATGGTTTTATCAATAAAAATTATCCTGGAAAAGAAGCCGAAATTTTCGAAAAACTATCAAAATCGCAGCCTATTGGAAGAATGGGCAAACCAGATGAAGTTGCTGCATTAGCACTGTATTTATGCAGTGATGAAGCAGGTTTTATAACTGGTTCGGATTACCCCATTGACGGAGGTTTTATCAAGTTAAATAACTAAAAATGTGACTAAGCCACTAAGCGAATTAAGATTAAAAAAACTTAGAAACTCAGCAACTTAAAAAAATAACTAATTAAAAAAATATAAAAAAATGAAATTAATACGTTTTGGAGCTATAGGACAGGAAAAACCAGGAGTTATCATTGGAGAAAAAAGATATGATGTATCTTCAATTGTAACCGATTTTAATGAAGCTTTTTTTGAAGAAAATGGATTAGAAAAATTAAAAAAAGCATTAGAGAGTAATCCTGTTTTACCAGAAGTAGGTGCGAATGTACGTTTGGGTTCTCCTGTGGCGAGACCATCAAAAATAATCTGCATTGGTTTAAACTATGTAGATCACTGTAAAGAAACCGGTGCACCTATTCCAGCAGAACCAATTATCTTTTTCAAGTCAACTACTTCTTTATGCGGTCCAAATGATGATCTGATTATTCCAAAAAACAGTGAAAAAACAGACTGGGAAATCGAATTGGCATTTGTTATAGGCAAAAAAGCAAGTTATGTGGAAGAAGCAGAGGCTTTGGATTATGTAGCGGGTTATGCTTTATTAAACGATTACAGCGAAAGAGCTTTTCAAATCGAAATGGGAGGACAATGGGCTAAAGGGAAAGGCTGCGATACGTTTGCKCCACTTGGGCCATTTTTGGCTACTCAAGATGAAATTGCCGATGTAAATAATATTCCGATGTGGCTGACGGTGAATGGTAAAAAATTCCAAGACAGCAATACCTTAAACCTGGTTTTTAAAATTCCATTTTTAGTGCACTATTTAAGCCAGTTCATGACATTAATGCCGGGTGATATTATCAGTACAGGAACGCCTCCAGGAGTTGGGTTAGGAATCAAGCCAGATCCAATTTATATCAAACCCGGTGACATTATTGAGCTGGGAATGGAAGGTTTGGGATCTAGCAGACAAGTAGCAAAAGCATACAGTAAATAATGCAAATTTAGAAGTTATAACTCTCAAAAATTAATTCTATTAAAATGAAATATATTGTTTGCGAAAAACCGAAAGAGTTTCTGATGAAAGAGAAACCAATGCCAGAACCCAAAGAAGGAGAAGTACTTTTGAAAATTAAAAAGATAGGAGTTTGCGGTACCGATATTCACGCTTTTGGAGGAACACAGCCTTATTTTGAATACCCAAGAATTTTAGGCCACGAATTGGCTGCTGAATATATAAAAGGAAATGCCAAAGGTTTTACACCTGGAGATAAAGTAACTTTTATTCCTTATTTCAGCTGCGGAAAATGTGTGGCCTGCAGAAACGGATTAACTAATTGCTGTGCCAATATTAAAGTTTTTGGTGTGCATATTGATGGCGGAATGGCAGAGTATGTGACTGTTCCTGAGCAATATTTACTGCACGGACAAGGTTTGGATTATGATGAATTGGCTTTGGTAGAACCGCTTGCCATTGCTGCTCATGGTATCCGCAGAGCAGCTGTAAACGCAACTGATACTGTTTTGGTAATGGGCGCAGGACCTATCGGATTGGGATTGATTCAATTTGCAAAAATTGCCGGAGCCAAAGTTATTGTTATGGATATCAATGAATACCGTCTTAATTTTTGTAAAGAAGCACTGCAGGCAGATGAAACAATAAATCCTTTGCATGATGATGTGGCAGCAAGATTAGCAGAGCTTACTAATGGAGACATGGCCAATGTGGTGATTGATGCTACCGGAAACCAAAAAGTGATGAATAGTGCTTTCAACTATATTTCTCATGGCGGCCGATTTGTTTTGGTTGGTCTTCAGAAAGGGGAATTGAGTTTCAGCCATCCTGATTTTCATAAAAGAGAATCCACTTTAATGAGCAGTCGTAATGCTACCATCGAAGATTTTGAATATGTAATGCAATGTCTTAAAGCAGGTAAAATTGATCCTAAAAAATACATCACGCACAGAGCTGATTTTTCGGATATGATTACCGAATTTGAAAAATGGATTGATCCCAAAAATAATACTATTAAAGCAATTATTGAATTGAATTAATGCTAAAACAACAACAATTATGGATTTAAATTTAAAAGGAAAAATTATAGTAGTATCAGGTTCGGCTGGAAAAGAGGGAAGTATTGGTGAAACCATCATCAATCGATTGGCAGATGAAGGTGCGATTCCAGTTCTTGTGGATAGAAACAGCAGAGGTTTTGGATATGCCGAAGCATTGCAGAAAAAAGGAATCGACTCTTTATTTGTTCAAACGGATGTTACTAATCCTGATGAAATGCAGAACGCAGTCAATAAAATTGCTGCAAAATATGGAAGAATTGATGCAGTTATCAATAACGTAGGAGTAAACGACGGTGCAGGATTAGACGCTTCTTATGAAGAGTTTATGAATTCATTAAAACTGAATGTAGTGAGCTACTTCTTATTGGTGAAATTTGCGCTTCCGTACTTGAAAGAATCAAAAGGGAATATCTTAAATATTGGTTCAAAAGTTGCTTTGACAGGGCAGGGAGGAACTTCAGGTTACGCCGCCGCAAAAGGCGGAGTACTAGGATTGACTAGAGAATGGGCTGTAGACTTGATTCAGTTTGGTATCCGTTCGAATGCGATAATTATTGCTGAATGTTATACTCCAGCATACGAAGACTGGATCAAAACGGTACCGGACGGTGAAGCAGTTTTGAAAAAAATCAATAAAAGTATTCCATTTGAGGGAAGAATGACCAAAACAGAAGAAATTGCAGATACAGTACTTTTCATAATTTCGGATCGTTCGTCACATACAACAGGGCAATTTGTTTTTGTTGAAGGGGGTTATGTACATCTTGATCGTGCCTTAATTAGTGATGTAAATTAATTAGGAATGAATAAACGAATTGATTCCCACCAGCATTTTTGGAAATTCGATCCAGTTAGAGATAGCTGGATCGACGATTCGATGCAAAAGATTCAAAGGGATTTTTTACCCGAAGATTTACTGCCTTTGCTGACCGAAAATAAATTTCAGGGCTGTGTAGCAGTCGAAGCGCATCAATCGGAAGAACAGACTAATTTTTTAGCTGATTTGGCTTCTAAAAATGATTTTATAAAAGGTGTTGTAGGCTGGGTAGATTTACGCAATAAAAATGTAAGCGAAAGACTGAATCATTTTTCGGCTAATAAAATCATCAAAGGTTTCCGTCACGTAGTACAGGCCGAAGCCGATGATTTTATGCTGCGAAATGATTTCAGAAATGGAATTACATCACTTGCCGCATTTGATTTCACGTATGATATTCTCATTTTTCATCGACAGTTACCGGCTGCAATAGATTTGGTAAATCGCTTTCCGGAACAAAAATTTGTTATCGATCATATCGCGAAACCGAATATCAAATCGGGCGAAATTGTTTCTTGGGAAAAAGATATTAAAGAGATTGCTAAAGCTGAAAATGTATTGTGCAAAGTTTCCGGAATGGTCACAGAAGCCGATTGGAATAAATGGAAATCGCAGGATTTGATACCATACCTTGATGTTGTTTTTGAAAATTTTTCTACAGACAAATTGATGTTTGGATCGGACTGGCCTGTTTGTAATGTGGCTGCCAATTATTCGGAAGTGGTTGGGATTTTAGAGCAGTATTTGGCTCAGTTTAGAATTTCGGAACAGGATAATTTTTGGTTTGAGAATGCTAATTCTTTTTATAAACTGAATATTTAATAGTATTGTTATAGAAATTAAAAAGTTTATTGGTTGAAAAATCAATAAACTTTTTTTTATGGTTTTCAATGAATTTTTAAATAGAAAATTGATTGTATTAACAGGTGGGTACAGGATGGTCTTTTTGTTTGTTCATTTTAAATTGCTTGCTAATTCAGAAAAGAATTTTAAAAAAAGTAATAACAAGGTTTAAATGGGGTAAATAGTATTTTGAATCGTTTAAATCTTGTCTAAAATAAAGCAAAATGCGTCTAAAGACTTTTAAAATAATATTGTCCGTTTTTTTAATAATGAGTTCCTTGTTTTCGGCCAATGCCAGCGAAATCTGGGTTTCACCTCAAGGAAAAGACACTAATCTCGGAACAAAATCCAGTCCTTTAGCGACGGTACAAATGGCAGTAAGAAAAGCCAGAGAATTACGCCGTCTGAAAGATGCTTCCATAAAAGACGGAATTCGTATTATTGTAATGAACGGAACGTATTATTTGAACGAACCTTTATTCGTAAGGCCTGAAGATTCGGGAACAACCGACAGTCCAACTACTATTGAAGCGGATGCGAATGCTAAGCCTATTTTGAGCGGCGGAATCGAAATCAAAAACTGGAAAAAATCTACACTTGCCATAAACGGCTTAAAAACAGGAACAATTTGGGAAGCCGATGCGCCACAGCAGGCGGGAGAAATTATCAATTACCGTCAGTTATGGGTGAATGGCAAAAAAGCGGTGAGAGCCAAGAACACTGCCGGAGATAAAATGGACAGAATTTTGTCATGGGATGCTGCAACTGAAACCTGCTGGATTCCTTTCAAAGATAAATCGGTGAAGTTCGAGCCGGGAATGGAAATGTACATCGTGCAATGGTGGGCAATTGCCAATCTTCGAATCAAAAATATCGAAATCAAAAAAGACAGTGCCCGACTTTCTTTCGAACAGCCGGAAAGCCATATTCAAAGCGAACACCCATGGCCAGCACCTTGGATTTCAAAAAATAACGGAAATTCAGCTTTTTATTTAAATAATGGCATTTCGATGCTGAATGAATCCGGAGAATGGTATCTGGATAGAAAAAAGGGCAAAATCTATTATATTCCAAGAGATGGAGAAGATTTGGCTTCGGCTAAAGTAACTGCTCCGGTTTTGGAAAATTTGGTAAAAATAGAAGGTACTTTAGATACTCCCGTACAGCATTTTAATTTCAAAGGAATTTCATTTCAGTACAGCAATTGGCTTCGTCCTTCGCAGCAAGGTCACGTCCCGTTGCAGGCAGGAATGTATTTATTGGATGCCTATAAATTGAAAATTCCAGGAACTCCTAATCAAGCCAATTTAGAAAATCAGGGCTGGGTAGGAAGACCAAGAGCAGCCGTTGAGGTAAACTATGCCAACAATACTCAATTCGAATCCTGCAGTTTTGAGCATTTGTCTTCAACAGGTTTGGATTTGCACAAAGGAACAAATCATAATACCGTAAAAGGAAATTTATTCAAAGACATTGGCGGAAACGGAATCAATCTGGGCGTTTTCTCCGAAGAATCTGTAGAGGCGCATTTGCCTTATACCGTAAAAGACGAAAGAATAGTTTGTTCGGACGAATTGATTTCGGATAATTTGATTACTAATGTTGCTAACGAAGATTGGGGATGTTTAGGAATTGCAGCCGGTTTTATAAAAAATCTGACCATCGAACACAACGAAATTTCGGATGTGGCTTATAGCGGCATTTCAATGGGCTGGGGCTGGACTCACACCGAAAATGTGATGCGCAACAATAAAATTTTGGCAAATAAAATTCATCATTATGCCAAGCATTTGCACGATGTGGCCGGAATTTACACGCTTTCATCACAGCCTGACAGCCGGATAGAAGAGAATTACATTGACAAAGTCTACAATAGTCCGTATGCACATGATCCGTTTTTGTGGCTGTATCTGTATACCGATGAAGGAAGCCAGCATTTCACCATTAAAAATAACTGGATTCCGATTCAGAAAATATTAAAAAACAACAATGGTCCCGCTGGAAATATCTGGCAGGACAATTATGCTTTTGTAGATCCTAAAATCAAAGAAAACGCAGGAATCCGTGCACCATACAGTAGTTTATTGGCTAAAGAAGTTGTCGTTGACGAAGCCTGGGGCTTACAGGAAATGCCAAAAGCGGTTGCGATTGAAGTAATCGGAAAAGATCTGGATATCGAAAAAATCAAATCGACCATAAAAGGGTTTCGAATTGTAGGCGAAGAATTGTATCAATGGGAAAATCATCTGGTGATTTACGGATTGATGAATCAGCCGGAAAGAACGAAGAGAAAACTGGCTTTAGCTTTCCCTAAACTGGAAATTAAAATCTACGAAAATCCAATTTATGATTTTCAAAATTTCGAAAGATGCAAAGATGCAAAAATAGCTTCGGAATGGGAAAATATTGTTCTTACTGCGAATTTGATAGAAGACGAAAAACTGCAAAAAGAATACGTGGATTACCACACAACCCAATTCGAAAAATGGCCTGAAATTGCCAAAGGTTTCTGTAATGCCGATTTTCAGCAATTGCAGGTTTTCAAAAACGGGAGACAATTGATACTAATCATCAGCATTCCAAAAGGAGAAAATTTGGATAAACTGAATCCAAAAACAACCGAAAACAATCCGCGTGTAGAGGATTGGAACAACTTAATAAAAAAATACCAAACGGGAATTGAAGGTGCAAAACCAAACGAGACCTGGATATTTTTGAATAAAGTAAATACAAAATAATCACACATAAGTTTTCTGACAGGTTTCCAAAACCTGTAAGGTATGTTTTAAGCCATCAATAAAATATTAAGCCACAGATTAGAATGATTAACAGAGAATAAAATTTTTCAAAGAAAGTCCGACTAATTCAATTGTAAGGAATCAAATTCTTTAAAAAAATAGATGACAATTAAAACCAATCTAAAATAATTAGTTCTAACTCGTTATACCCAGCACGAACCTTTTAGTATGGTATTAGATATTTCTCCAAAAAATGCTCCCAAAAACGGGAGCATTTTTTTATTTCAGCATAGCACAGGACAGTACAGGATGTGAAATGTAGAAACAACACTTATCTTTATTGCTAAAATATCTTTTTATGCGAAATCGATTTCTAAATTTTAAAAAATTATTTGTTTTTACAGTTTTATTTTCTTCCGTTTTTGTATTTGCTCAGGAAAATAAGCCTGCGACTTGGATTTGGTATCCAGGTGATTTTGAAGTTTGGTTAAGCAATAAAATGCAGGTAAGACGTACAGAACGCGAAGCAGTATTTCCACCGCTTTGGCAATATTATAGTCCGTATGCTCTGGTAACTTTTCAAACAGAAGTAGATATTCCAGCTCCAGACGAGGCAAAAATTTACTCGGAAGGTTCTTTTCAATTACTTTTAGATGGTGTTCAAATTTACGGACAGCCAAAATCAATAAAAATTCCTGCTGGAAAACACAAAATTTCCTTTAAAGTATATAATCAGGAAGTGTTGCCGGCTATTTATATTGCGGGTAAATATGTTAAATCTAATGCATACTGGAAGGTGACCAATGAAGACAAACTTTGGATTGATGAAGCCGGAAAAGCACAACAATCAGGAACACCATGGGTACCTGTAGGTTCCTGGAATTTTGATTCACCAGAAAATAAACCTTCCGGATTTAAGTTAACAACCACACCTTGGAACGCTAAAAAAACAGAAAAAATAGGAGCTGGTCAGTTAGTCGATTTTGGCAAAGAAACTTTTGGCTATATTAAAATTCACGGTTTAAAAGGAAAGGGAAAACTAGCACTTTATTATGGTGAATCTCGTGAGGAAGCTTTGGATTCTGCCAAATGTGAAACATTAGATCATTTATCTTTTGATGGAAATCAGCCAGAAACCTACACACATAATGGATCGAAAGCATTTCGTTATGTTCAGGTGCAGGCAGATGCAGGGGTAAAATATGATTCTATTTCGATGCTTTATGAATATTTACCATTAGAATATCGCGGTGCATTCAAATCTTCTGACCAGGAATTGAATAAAATCTGGGATGTGTCGGCTTACACGATGCATTTAACATCCCGCGAATTTTTTATAGACGGAATTAAACGTGACCGCTGGGTTTGGTCTGGCGATGCTTATCAAAGTTATTTAATGAATTATTATTTATTCTTTGATTCGGCTTCAGTAGAACGAACGCTGTTGGCGCTTCGCGGTAAAGAACCTGTGACGGCTCACGTCAATATCATAATGGATTATTCGCTGTATTGGTTTGTCGGTGTTTACGATTACTATTTACACACGGGCGACACGAAATTCATCAAAACTTTTTATCCACGAATGAAATCATTGATGGAATTCTGCTTGGAAAGAAGAAACAAAAACGGATTCCTGGAACCATTAGAAGGAGATTGGGTTTTTATTGACTGGGCGAACGGATTGCCAAAAACTGGCGAGGTTAGTTTTGAGCAAATGCTTTTAGCCAGAAGTTTAGAAGCCATGGCAGTTAGTGCTAAAATTGCAGGCGAAAACGAAGACCAAAAACAATATCAAAAATTATCAGATGATTTAAAAACAAAATTATTTGACGTGTTTTGGGACAAGAAAGAAAACGTGATGAAGCATCAGCGTATCGATGGTAAAATGCAGGATATTGTAACCAGATACGCTAATATGTTCGGTATTTTTTTCAATTACTTTAATGAAGAACAAAAACAAAGCATCAAAAATAAGGTGTTGCTCAATGATAAAGTGCTGAAAATTACAACACCATACATGCGTTTTTACGAGTTGGAAGCCTTGTGTGCCATGGGCGAACAAGATTATGTGCTGAAAGAAATGAAAGACTATTGGGGCGGAATGCTAAAAGAAGGTGCTACTTCTTTTTGGGAAGAATACAATCCAACGAAAAAAGGAACAGGACATTTAGCAATGTATGGACGCCCTTATGGAAAAAGCCTTTGCCATGCTTGGGGTTCCAGTCCAATTTATCTGCTTGGAAAATATTATTTAGGTGTAAAACCAACTGCTCCGGGTTATGCTGAATATGAAATCAAACCTAATTTAGGCGGACAGCAATGGATGGAAGGAAAAGTGCCAACCCCAAACGGAGAAGTCGCCGTATATTGTAGTACCACAGCAATCAAAGTAAAAGCATCTGAAGGCGAAGGAAAATTGATTTTCGAAAGTTCAAGCAAGCCAAAAATAAGTTCAGGAACGATTACAGAATTGGCAAAGAACAAATACCAATTAACGGTAAAACCGAATGTGGAGTATAAAGTAAGTTATAAAGCGATTTAAGTTCTTAGTGATTAGTCCTTAGTTCATAGTTTGCGACGCTATTTTTGTCATTTCGACGTAAGGAGAAATCACACACGTAACCACAAAGATTGTCGATTATAGTTGCGGAGTTTCCAATGTGATTTCTCCTCCGTCGAAATGACAAGATTGAACTTTTAAAAAATAAAACAATGCTTTTAAAAAACACAAAATACAATTTCAAATTAAAAACAGCTTTTCTGCTGTTGCTTTCAGTATGTCTTCAATTTTCAGTCTTGGCTCAAAACTCAGCATGGAAACCAGCACCTTTTGAAGTAGTCAACAAGTACAAAACTTTCAAAACAACACAATACGCACACGTTTTTTCAGGAAGCAAACACAATATTGTCAAACTTGCTCCGGAATTACAAGGATTAACAGGAGTTGAACTTCCTTTAGCTTCATATAAAAACGGAACAAACGCGCCTCTACAATTAAAACTTAAAGAACCAGTTCAGATTTTGATTGGCGTATTTCAGGAATCAGACAACAAAGAATTTCTTCAGTCGAATGCAATAGAAAACGGGAATCTGATTCTAAAAAACGGAGTTACCATTACAGGTTTAGCTCCCGTAAATGTATATGCGATTGCGTATCCAAAAGGAACACAAACCATCAATCCCGGAAAAGGATTATTCGCCGTTTTAGGAGTAGTAAAAGCTTCTCAAAAACTGGAATTCAGAAATGTAGAACTTCCAGATGGGAAATTGTGGAATCCAACCTATATCGTTGAAGGATTTTCAGATGAAAAACCACTTTTCGAAATCATTGGCGGAGAAAATAAAGCCGTTATCGATGAAGGAATGCCCGGAACCGAAGATATTCAGGGAGGTTTTGAAGGCGGACGAGTGGTAAAAGTAGGCGATACTTATCATATGTTTCCAACCGAAAGAGCAGGAGAAAAAGGCGTTGATTACTATTACGATCGTGTCAAAACTAAAATCGGACATTGGACGAGTAAAGATGCGATTCACTGGAAAAGGGAATCCACGATTTATCAGGCCAGCGGAGTGTATGCCGTTACCGAAGATGATAATCCGATGAATGACCGACGTTCGGCAATCTGGTCGTATATGCCGGTTTTTAGCGAAAAGGCAAACAAATGGTACGGCTATTATTTAGCTTACACAGTTAGTAAGACTATAGAACCAAATCACTCTTTCGGAAGAATCTGGCGTTGCGAATCGACTGTCGATGGAATCAACGGAATTGGTGGTCCTTACAAAGATATGGGCATCATTATGGAACCGGGTTTGGATTCACAACCTTGGGAAGGACGTCAGGGAGTAGCTTCGTTTTTTCCGTATAAAGTCGGCGATAAATATTTCGGATTTTACAGTGGAGCCTATCCATTTGCCTCCTGGGCAGATTATCCGAAGAAATCAGGAAAAGGCTGGTTCGTTGCTTTGGCAGAATCGAATAGTCTCGAAGGTCCGTGGAAACGATTAAATAAAGGTTTGGAACCGATAAAAACTTTACACCCACAATTTGTTGAAAATCCGATTGTGAGTCAGTTGCCAAACGGTTTATACATCGCCATTTTTGATGGAGGCCCGGAAGGCTGGGGACATCATTTACCCAATATGATTGGATATTCACTTTCGAAAGATGGAATCAATTGGGGTGAAGCAAGATATTTACCAATAGAAACCAAAGTCGATAAATGGTGGGATATTATGCGAACGCCATTGTGTTTAATCCCCGAAGGAAATGATATTTATACCATCGTGTACAACGCCATCGATCTGAAAAGAAGATTTCACCCGACAGGAATGGTAAAAGTAAAACTGAATAAAGATGTAATGGAATCGCGATTAAAGGAATTGAAATAAAAGATGGAACGCGGATGAGGCGGATTTACTTCGTAAAGACGCGGATTAAAACGGGTTTTTAATAATTCAAAATAATAGAAATCTGCAAAAATCCTTTTAAATCTGCGTGAAAAAATATAGCACGCAGATTTAGCAGGTTTTATGTTGATAGATTAAAGAAAAAAATCCGCTTTAATCAGTTTAATCCGTGTCATCCGCGTTCCATTGAAGCAAATTATTTGAAATGAAAAATAGAATACAATATATCGTAATTGGAATCACAGCTTTGCTGATAGCGAGTTGTGCCACCAAATACAAAAAAAGGGAAATCAACGAAACCGTAATGCAGGAGATTTACAACGAAATCAAAACGCCTTACAAATACGGTTTGGTAATGGTTCCAACGGACAACTCCTATAAAATGGACTGCCCGAGCGTGTTCCGAAAAGACGGAAAATGGTTTATGACCTATTTAATTTACGATGGAAGAGGCTACGAAACCTGGCTGGCAGAAAGCGATGATTTATTGCATTGGAAGTATTTAGGAAAAGTAATGTCCTTTTCAGAAAATGAAAAACACTGGGACGTGAACCAAAAAGCAGGATATATTTCACTACAAGATCCAACCTGGGGCGGAAGTTACGAATGGGAAAAATACGATGACAAATACTGGATGAGTTATTTTGGCGGGAATACTAAGGGATATGAAGCTGGTGTTTTATCAATCGGAATGGCTTATACTAAAGAAGCCCCGACAAAACCACACGAATTTCAAAGATTGGAAAATCCAGTTTTGACACCAAAAGATAAAGACGCTAAGTGGTGGGATAATAGTACGATGTACAAAAACAGTGTGATTCGTGATAAGGATAAAGTAACAGGACACAATTTTATCATGTATTATAATGCCCGTGGCGATAGTTTAAATCCTGCAAAAGGCGCAGAGCGTATTGCGATGGCAGTATCGAACGATATGAAACAATGGAAGCGATATGGCAATAAACCATTAATCAATCATCATAAAGGAATCTCGGGAGATGCCTATATTCAGCGTATTAATGATACTTGGGTGATGTTCTATTTTGGAGCTTTTTGGACGGGTTGGAATCAAGGTGCATTTAACCGTTTTGCAGTTTCAAATGATTTAGTAAACTGGATCGACTGGAAAGGCGATGATTTAATTAAATCTTCTGAGCCTTATGACAATATGTTTGCGCACAAATCATTTGTGGTAAAACACGACGGCGTTGTCTATCATTTTTACTGCGCAGTGAACAAAGCAGAACAAAGAGGAATTGCAGTAGCAACTTCGAAGGATTTAGGGAAAAGTAAAATGAATTTTGTGGCTCCGCCAGAGAAAAAAGAGAAGAAATAATGAATAATTTTAAGGTACTAATTTTTATATTATTTGGAATAACTGTCCAAGCGCAATCCGTAACCGGCGAACCTGCAGGAATTCCTGAATTGCACAAAAAATACGAGTTTGCTCCTTGGGAAGATCCAACAGTTACCAGTATTAATAGACAGCCTTCGAGAGCAACAGCATATTCGTACACGAGTGTTGAAGATGCGCTAAAAGGCGACAGAACCAAAAGCCGAATTCAAATGCTGAACGGCGATTGGGATTTTAAATACGCGGTGAATCTTGAAAAAGCATCAAAAGATTTTTATAAAGCCACAGTTTCAGGCTGGGATAAAATTGAAGTCCCTTCCAACTGGGAAATGAAAGGGTATGATAATCCAATTTATAAAAGTGCCGTTTATCCGTTTCGGCCAATAAATCCGCCTTACATTCCTAAAGATTATAATGGGATTGGTTCGTATCAACACAGTTTTACCATTCCTGCCAATTGGAAAGATATGACGGTGACCTTGCATTTTGGCGGAGTAAGTTCCGGTTTTCAGGTTTGGCTGAATGGAGAGTTTTTGGGTTATGGAGAAGACAGTTGTTTGCCTTCGGAATTTGATATTACACCTTATTTAAAAGAGGGAGAAAATGTGGTTTCGGTTCAGGTAATCCGTTGGGTGGATGGTTCGTATCTCGAAGATCAGGATCATTGGCGTATGAGCGGAATCCAGCGTGAAGTGTTTATTATGGCAGAGCCAAAACTGCGTATTCAGGATTTCTTTGTGCAAACGAAATTAGATAAACAATACACAGATGCTATTTTTAAAGTGCGTCCAAAAGTAGAGAATCTGACTGGAGAAAAAGTCAAAGATTACACTATGAATGTTCAGTTGTACGATGCCAACAATGTGGCGATGTTCAAAGAACCGCTTCAAAGGCCTGTGATTGATTTAATCAACGAAAGTTACCCGCGTCTAGACAATGTGCGTTTTGGATTTTTTCAGGAAACTATCAAAAATCCAAAAAAATGGAGTTCTGAAGAGCCGAATTTATACACGATGGTCATTTCCATAAAAGATAAAAACGGTAACATCACAGAAGCGAAAAGCTGTAAAGTAGGTGTTCGTTCGATCGAATTTTCGAAAGAAAACGGTAAAATGTTAATCAACGGAAAAGAGACGTACGTATATGGCGTAAACCGTCACGATCATAATCCAATCCGTGGAAAAGCGGTAACAAGAGAAGATATCAAACAAGATATTACAACGATTAAGAAGTTCAATTTCAACTTTATCCGGACCAGCCATTATCCAAACGATCCCTATTTTTATGAATTATGCGATCAATACGGAATTATGGTGATGGACGAAGCCAATCAGGAAACTCACGGAATTGGCGGAAAATTAGCCAATGACCCAAAATGGACAAACGCTTATTTGGAACGTATGTCCCGAATGGTCGAAAGAGATAAAAATCACCCATCGGTGGTAATGTGGAGTTTGGGTAACGAAGGCGGAAAAGGACCAAATCATTCCGCAATGTCAGGTTGGGTTCACGATTTTGACATTACACGTCCCGTACATTATGAGCCTGCACAGGGGAATGCAAAATTAGACGGTTATATCGATCCGCTTGACCCGGGATATCCTAAAACAATCGATCACGCCTACCGATTCGAAAACCCGCAGGATGATTCGTATGTCGATATGGTCAGCCGTTTTTATCCAGGTGTTTTCACTCCGAAATTTTTAGTGGATCAGAAAAAAGATACCCGACCAATTATTTTTGTGGAATACTCACACGCAATGGGGAATTCCGTTGGAAATTTAAAAGAATTATGGGATGAATTCCGTTCACTTCCAAGAGTGATTGGAGGCTGTATCTGGGAATTTAAAGATCAGGGATTGGTGAAATTCGATTCCAGATCAGGTCAGAATTATTTTGCTCACGGTGGAGATTTTGGTGAAAGATACCACGATGGAAATTTCAATACCAAAGGAATTGTCGATTCCAACGGAAAACCAAAAGGTTCACTTTTTGAAAATAAATGGGTGTATCAGCCCGCAACTTCAACGTTGAAAGAGAATAATCAATTAGAAATAAAAAATCGCAGTGCTGTAAAATCTTTAGCAGATTACATTCCGGTTTTGAAAATTCTGGAAAACGGAAATGTGATCAAGACGCAAATTTTAAAACCTTTCAATGTAGAAGCAGGACAATCGACCACTTTAAATGTAAGTCAGTATCTTCCAAAAATGAAAGCAGATGCAGAGTACATTTTGAATATCGAATTCCAGCTTTCGAAAGATGAACTTTGGGCTTCAAAAGGATACGCTGTCGCAGAAGATCAGTTTCTGCTGAAAAAGAAAGAAGTTGTTTTAGAATCCAAAAAAGGAAATCTAAATGTTTCCGAATCAGATTCAGATTTTAACATCAAAGGAAAAGCTTTCGATATAAAAATTAATAAAACAAACGGAGCCTTGAGTTCGTATGTTTTCAACGGAGAAGAACAGGTTTTTGCACCTTTGCTTCCAAATTTCGTTAGACCGCTTACGGATAATGACAAACGAGGATGGAAATCGCAAAAGCTGTTGAAACAATGGTATAAAGTAAAACCTAAATTGGTCAATATTTCAATTGATAAATCAGCTTCTGAAATCAAAATCACAAGCGATTACGAAATCATAAAAGACAGTGCGAGCGTAAAAGTAGTGTACAATATCAAACCAGATGGCGTGATAAAAGTAAACTACAGTTTAAAAGCTTCGGACAAACTGCCTAACATTCCAAAAATAGGAATGCAGATGGGAGTTCAAAGAAAGTTTGACCAAATTTCATGGTACGGAAAAGGAGAATTGGAAAATTACAACGACAGAAGTTTCGGTTCGTTTGTTGGCAAATATTCGCTTCCAATAAATGATTTTATCGAACATTACCCAAAACCGCAGGAAAACGGAAACAGATGTGATGTAAGATGGATGGCGCTTACAACCCCTCAGAAAAATCAAGGTTTTTTAATTACAAATGATACCAAAGTTTTGAGCATGAGCGCATGGCCTTACACACAGGAAAATTTAAGCGGAGCTTCACATACTTACGATCTAAAAGATCCGGGATTTTTGACAGTAAATATTGATTTAATGCAGATGGGAGTGGGAGGAAACGACAGCTGGACATTGGTTGCACAGCCAATTGAACAATATCAGATTAAGTCAGGAGATTATCAATATAGTTTTTATTTGACACCTTTCAGCGGTTCAAAAAATCAATTGGGAAGTAGTTTGAAGAAGTTTAAGTATTAGAAAAAAATAAAAAAGAATCTGCCTAATCTGCTAAATCTGCGTGCAAAAAATATACTCACGCAGATTTAGCAGATTCAGCGGATTTAATAAAAGTAAATTCAGCAATGTTTCAAAAAAAACACCTCTTTTTTATCTTACTCCTTGCGGGAATCATTTCCGCACAGGAAGTCCATAAAAAAGAAAATATATCGTTTCAACCAACAATCGAATCCTCAAAACCCTGGGTGTATTGGTATTGGATGAAATCGGCATATTCCAAACCCGGAATCACAGCCGATTTAGAAGCGATGAAACAAGCCGGGATTGCAGGTGCCTATTTAATGACTATCAAAGGTCCGGCAAATCCGCCATTAATAGATCCACCAGTTTTACAGCTGACACCCGAATTTTGGGATATGATTCATTGGGCTTTTAAAGAAGCCAACCGATTAGGATTGAAAATTGCTTTTCACGGAGCCGATGGTTTTGCCGTTGCAGGCGGACCCTGGATTACACCTGAAATGTCGATGCAAAAAATCGTTTGGTCAACAATAGAAATTGCAGGAGGAAAATCGATTAATACAAAATTACCAGTTCCGGAACATTACAAAGATTATTATAAAGACATTGCGACTTTTGCTATTCCGATAAAAGAATATCAAACCAACTCGCAAATTCTATTACCAAAAGTTACAACATCTAATAATACAGATGCTTCGTTTTTGGCTGATCCTAAAAAGGATGAAAATTTTAAGTTTGCCGAGAAAGGCTGGATTCAATATGAATTTGAAAAACCGTTTACCTGCAAATCCATTGTAATCGAAACCAAAGGAAGAGATTTTCAGGCACAGCGTTTAATTGTTGAGGTTAGTAATGATGGAGTTAATTTTAAATTTCACGAAAGAATGGTTGCCCCGCGCCACGGTTGGCAGGACATGGATTTTTCACACACACATACCATTACACCAGTCACCGCAAAATATTTCAGATTTGTTTATGATCCGGTTGGAACAGAACCCGGTGCTGAAGATTTGGATTTTGCGAAATGGAAACAGAATCTGAAAGTGAGTAAAATTACACTTTCGAATCAGGCGTTGATAGATAATTTCGAAGGAAAATCAGGAGCCGTTTGGCGTCTAAGTCCGGAAACTTCTTCAAAACAAATTCCGAATTCCGAGTCCTTCAAAAAATCTGAAATCATCAACATTACCAATTTAGTAGATGCCAACGGAAATTTAAACTGGAAAGCACCCAAAGGAAAATGGAAAATTATCCGAATGGGACATACTTCTACCGGACATGAAAATGCAACGGGCGGAGCAGGAAAAGGTTTGGAAGTAGACAAATTTAATCCTGAGTTAATTCGTTTTCAACTCGATCATTGGTTTGGTGAAATGATTCGTACAATCGGGCCTGACTTGGCTTCTAAAACTTTAGAAATTCTGCATTTTGATAGTTGGGAATGCGGAAGCCAAAACTGGTCCTCGGTTTTTCAGGCCGAATTTCAAAAAAGACGCGGTTATAATTTGGTAGATTATTTGCCTGTAATGGCAGGAATTCCAATTGAAAGTGCTGAGGTTTCAGAGAAAGTTTTATACGATGTCCGAAAAACAATTTCCGAATTAGTAGCAGATAATTTCTACGGAACTGTTGCCCAGATTGCCAAAGAAAATAATGTAAAATTAAGTTCAGAAAACGTGGCACCAACTATGATGAGTGATGCTTTGTTGCATTATAAATATGTTGATTATCCGGGAGGCGAATTTTGGTTAAAAAGCCCGACACACGATAAACCGTTTGATATGATCGATGCTATTTCAGGCGGGCATATTTACGGAAAAGATATCATTCAGGCAGAATCTTTTACGGCTTTACGAATGGATTGGGACGAACATCCGGGGAATTTAAAGACGCTGGCGGACAGAAATTATGCTTTAGGAATTAACCGATTGTTTTATCATGTTTTCGTACATAATCCTTGGACGGATAGAAAACCTGGAATGACTTTAGACGATATCGGAACTTTTTTCCAAAGAGACCAAACCTGGTGGAAACTCGGAAAAGCTTGGTTTGACTATTGCCAAAGAGTACAATTACAATTGCAAAAAGGAAAACCGGTTATAGATTTAGCAGTTTTTATTGGCGAAGATTTTCCTTCACGCTCTTTTGTGCCGGATCGTTTAGTGCCGTTTATTCCGAATGTGTTTGGCAAAGAAAGACTGGAAAGTGAAAAATTAAGATTAGAAAATGAGGGTCAGCCCACTGCAAAAATGCCGAAAGAAGTGACGTATTCTAAAAATATTACCGATTTATCGCAATGGATTAATCCTTTAAATGGATATCAATACGATTCATTCAATGCTGATGTTTTGATCAATCGTGCGAAAATAGAAAACGGAAAAATCACTTTTGGTGGCGGAATTGAATACGGGGCTTTATTGTTTCCGGGAAGTCATAAAATGGCTCCCAACAAAATGATTTCTTTGGCTTCCGCCGAAAAAATCCTGCAATTGCTAAATAATGGTGCAACGATTTTTGTGGATGAAAAACCAAACATTCAGCCGGGAATTCAATCAGAATCCGATCATAAAAAATGGCTGAATGTTATTGATGAAATTTGGAATAACGCTAATTCATCAACATGGAAAATAGGAAAGGGTACTGTTATTAAGTTACCGTATTTAGGAAATGATTTTGCAGAAATCGGAATTACGCAGGACATTTATTTTCCAAAATTAAACAGAGCCGATTCACAAACTATTGCCTGGACGCATCGTAAATCTGAAACTGAGGATATTTATTTTCTTTCAAATCAAAAAGAGGAAAAACGTTCTTTTGAAGCTTCATTTAGAATAGATGGGAAAATTCCGGTTTGGTACAATCCTGTTACTGACAAAACATCGGCTTTAACCAGTTGGAAAATCGAAAACGGAAGAACAATTGTTACAATTTCATTAGCTGAAAATGAATCCGGTTTTGTGATTTTTAAAGATAAAACCGAAATGATTTCTGTTAAAGCAACACGAAATAATTCGGAATTTGAAACGGTTCAGACTTTAGATGAAAATTGGGAATTGCAGTTTGATCCTGAATCTAAAGGTCCGAAAGAAGTCGTAAAAACGAACAAACTTTTCGACTGGAGTACTTCTGAAAATGATCAGATAAAATATTATTCGGGAACAGTACTTTATAAAAAAGAGTTTGTCTGGAAAGGAAAAACCAATTATAAAATTTGGCTGGATTTGGGTACAATTGCCAATATTGCTGAGGTAAATATCAACGGAAAAGACTGCGGAACAATCTGGACTTTTCCATACAAAATAGATATTTCAGAAGCCTTAAAAAAAGGAAAAAACAAAATAGAAATTAAAATCACCAATACCTGGGCCAACCGATTAATTGGTGACGAGAAATTACCAAAAGAAGAAAGGTTAACGTGGACAACCGCTCCTTTTAGATTGGAGGGAGAACCATTGCTGAAAGCGGGATTATTGGGGCCGGTTACGATTGTAAAAGAAAAAACAGAAAAGAAATGATACATTTTAGAAACCATATTATTGCGATTTTTTTGATTTTAGTAAGCTTTCAAATCAATGCAAAAATCAAACTGCCGGCATTGTTTACTGACAATATGATGTTACAGCAAAAATCGAATGCACCAATGTGGGGCTGGGCAGATAAGAATGGAAACGTGAGTGTAAAAATATCTTGGAATTCTAAAATCTACAAAACAAAAGCCGATAATCAGGGAAAATGGCGTGTAGAATTACAGACTCCTGTGGCAGGTGGGCCTTTTACGATTGAAGTCAATCAGGGAAAAGAAACCATTGTGATAAAAAATGTATTGATTGGCGAAGTCTGGCTATGCTCTGGTCAGTCTAATATGGAAATGCCTTTGAAAGGTTTTCAGGGTCAGCCTGTAAAAAACGGAAACGAAATTATTGTCAGATCGACCAATAAAAACATTCGTTTAATTACGATTCCACGTGCTACCGTTTTAGAACCTAAGGATGATTTTGAAGGAAAATGGGAAGTTGCTTCACCAAAATCTACGGCTAATTTTAGTGCGACTGCCTGGTATTTCGGCTCACTTTTACAGGAAGTTTTACAAGTTCCGGTTGGATTGATTCACGTTTCGTATGGCGGTTCAAGTATGGAAGCCTGGATGAATCAGGAAATGCTGAAAGATTTTGCAAGCGCTAAAATTCCAACTACTAAAGAAGAATTGGCAAAAGACCCAAATCGTGTTCCTACGACTTTGTTTAACGGAATGCTTTCGCCAGTTATTGGGTACGGAATCAAAGGCTGTATTTGGTATCAGGGCGAATCGAATTACGAACGAGCTTCTGAATATACGGCTTTGATGAAAAAGATGGTCAGCAGTTGGAGAAGTTTGTGGAAACAAGGTGATGATTTTCCTTTCTACTATGCACAAATCGCCCCGTTTAATTATGCACAATTTCATCCAAAAGACAATTTAGAGAAATACAATTCGGCTTATTTGAGAGAAGCACAACTGAAGGCTTCACAGGAAATTCCGAATTCGGGAATGGCAGTTTTGATGGATGTTGGTGAAGAAAATAACATCCACCCAATGGACAAGGAAAAAGGAGGAAACCGTTTGGCATTTCAGGCTTTGGCAAAAACCTATGGAATCGAAGGCTTCGAATTCGAAAGCCCAAGATACAAATCGATGGAAATAAAAGACGGTTCTGTAACCGTTTCTTTTGATAATGTTGAAAACGGAATTACGGCTTATGACAAAGAAGTAACCGGCTTTGAATTGGCGGGAGAAGACAAAATTTTCTATCCGGCAAAAACGGTTGTGCGTAGAAAATCGGTGGTTTTGACTTCTGATAAAGTAACCAAGCCAGTTGCAGTGCGTTATTTATTTAAGGATTTTGTAAAAGCAGAATTATTTAGTGGAGGAGGTTTGCCAATTTCGTCTTTTAGAACAGATGATTGGTAGTAGGAGTTATGAGTAATGAGTTTAGCACTTAGTTTGTCATTTCGACGAAGGAGAAATCACACACGAAACTCCGTCCCTAAAAGCGCCAATCTTTGTCGAATTACTAGTGTGATTTCTCCTTCGTCGAAATGACAAGTAGACTAAAAAAATAAAATATCTGCCAAATCTGCTAAATCTGCGTGAAAAATAATAGCACACAGATTTAATAGATCAAGCAAATTATAAATAAAGAAATTTGAAAAATACAATAATTCTATTTTTTCTAATTAGTACGCTTTTAGTAAAGGCGCAAATCCCTGCGCTCAATAATTACAATCAAATCTGGACAACACAAAGTAACAATGCATCAGAATCGATGCCTTTGGGTGGTGGCGATATTGGTTTGAATGTCTGGGTAGAAAAAGGCGATTTGTATTTTTATTTTTCCCGAAGTGGCACTTTTGACGAACATAACACCTTATTGAAATTAGGTCGTGTAAAAGTAACTTTGACTCCAAATCCTTTTAAAGATAATGAAGGATTTCGCCAGGAATTGGTTTTGAAAGACAGTTATATTTCGATTACTCAAAAGGATACTAAAATTAAACTTTGGGTTGATGTTTTCAAACCCATAATTCATCTGGATTTAGAAAGTAAAACAGCTTTAAAAATGACGGCTTCGTATGAAAGCTGGCGTTATAAAAACAGGGATTCCAAAGGAAAAGCCAATAATGCGAATTCTTATAAATGGGCTCCGCAAGGCGAAATTGTAACATTCAAAGATTCCATTGCTTTTGAAAATAACGGAGTTCAGTTTTATCACAGAAATCGTGAGCAAACTGTTTTTGATGTAGCTGTAAAACAGCAGAAAATGGAATCGATAAAAGATCAAATGATGAATCCATTGGCGAATTTGACTTTCGGAGGATTTATGACAGGTGATAATTTGAAACCAGACGGAACGTATTCAGGGACTTATCAAAACACAGATTTCAAAGGATTTAGTTTGTCGAGTGTTAAACCTTCCAAAAAACAAACTTTCCAAATTCATTTATACACGAATCAATCTGATACCAACTCTTGGAGTAAAGATTTAAAAAATCAAATTTCAGAATATAAAATCAAGGGAAAACAAGCTGAAAAAAATACAATAAGATGGTGGAATGATTTCTGGAACCGCAGTTTTATTTATACACAAAAAAATCAATCCACTTCAAAAGATTCGGTGTATCAAATCGGGCAGAATTATCAATTGTTCCGCTATATGCTGGGCTGTAATGCGTACGGAAAATATCCAACCAAATTCAACGGCGGATTGTTTACAGTTGATCCGGTTTTTACGAATCCTGATTTGAATTTTACCCCTGATTTCAGAAATTGGGGAGGCGGAACGATGACGGCTCAAAACCAGCGATTGGTTTATTTTCCGATGGTGAAAAGCGGTGACTTTGATATGATGAAATCGCAATTGGATTATTATTTGGGTTTGCAGAAAAATGCCGAATTGCGTTCACAGGTCTATTGGAAACACGGCGGAGCATCATTTACAGAACAATTGGAAAATTTTGGTTTACCCAATCCAGCCGAATACGAATGGAAACGCCCAGCCGATTATGATCCGGGAATGGAATACAACGCCTGGCTGGAATACGAATGGGACACGGTTTTTGAGTTTTGTAAAATGATGTTGGAACAGAAAGAATATGCGAAAGAGGATATTCAAAATTACAATTCGTTTATCATCAGTTGTCTGCGATTTTTTGATGAACATTATCAATATTTGGCAAAGCAAAGAGGAAGGAAAGCATTGGACGGAAACGGACATTTGATTCTTTTTCCGGGTTCGGGAGCGGAAACGTATAAAATGGCAAATAATGCGAATAGTACCATATCGGCTTTGACCGTAATTACAGAACAGCTTTTAAATCTTTCTTCAACACAATTATCCAAAGAAGAAACGGAATATTTGAAAGGCTTTCAAAAACGAATTCCGCCTTTGAATTTTGGTCAAATCGAAAACCATAAAGTTTTACTACCGGCCAAATCCTGGGAACGCATCAATAATTCCGAAGTACCACAATTGTATCCCGTTTATCCTTGGGGAATTTACGGTATTGGGAAACCTGATTTGCAAACCGCTTTGAACACTTGGAAATATGATATAGATGCGATAAAATTCAGAAGCCATATTGGCTGGAAACAGGACAATATTTTTTCAGCTCGTTTGGGATTAACTGCAGAAGCAAAAAAATACAATTTGTTGAAAATGGCAAATTCAGAAAGAAGATTTCCGGCATTTTGGGGACCGGGATTTGACTGGGTTCCGGATCATAATTGGGGAGGTTCGGGAATGATTGGTATGCAGGAAATGCTTTTGCAGGAAGCTGATGGGAAAATTTATCTTTTTCCGGCCTGGCCAAAAGACTGGAATGTACATTTCAAATTACATGCTACTCAAAACACCACCGTCGAGGCTGAACTCATAAACGGTGAATTGAAAGGTTTAAAAGTGATTCCTGAAGACAGGAAAAAGGATATAATCAATCTGTTGAATACATCAGCAGAAGAAAAAATAAAATAAAATTAAAAGAAAATGATAAAGAAATTAGCGGGCACTTTTGCTTTGGGAATGCTTTTGACAGCAAACGGGCAGGCGCAGAATACCGACAAACAAATTGTAAAAGTCGATTTTGACTTTTTTCAACGAAGATTGGAAGAAGTTCACGATCCGGGTTACGAATCCTGGGTGGTTAACGATCAAAAAGAAGCAGAGAAATCTTTTAATAATGTAATCTTCAAATTGAAAGGAAATTTTACTTCAAAATGGTATAAAGTAGGAATGAATGCACCTCATTACAACAGATTAGGAAGCGACGGTTTAGTTACAGCTGAAAATTTGGAATTGAAAATCAGCGGATTGAAAGAAGGAAAACACACGCTTTTGACTTTTCATAATGCCTTTGATGTGATTACAGGAAAGACTTTTTCCCCAATTAAAATCTATGTGAACGGAAAATTGGAGGAAACGGTAAATGCAAGTCAGAGAGCGAACGCAAAAATTGATGCGACGATGGCGTATATTCCTTTTACTGTAGAAAAAGGAAAGGATGTAATTGTTCGTTTTGAAATCGATCCAACTACAAATCCTGATGTTGTAAAGCAAATTGTTATCAACGGTTTTGAAATTGATTCACCAAATTTGATGAATCAGGCACGTACACCTAAACCGGAAAACAGAAACGAGCACATTGTAGCTGTTGACAAAAAAATAGTGTTGGAATGGGATGCTTCCAAAAAAGCAGTCGCTCATGATTTATATTTTGGAGAAAACACTAATGCGGTTGCCAATGCCAATGAATTTTCAAAAGAATTTAAAGGAAAGCTAAGCACAACCCAATTTCCACTTACCGATTTGCACAGTGGTTCGACCTATTACTGGCGTGTGGATGAAGTGGACAGCAAAGGGGATGTGACTTTAGGAAATGTCTGGTCGTTCAAACCCGCACAATTGGCTTTCCCGGGAGCAGAAGGTTATGGACGTTTTGCTTTGGGTGGCCGTGGAGGAAAAGTAGTCGAAGTAACGAATTTGAATGATGATGGACCGGGAAGTTTGCGTGATGCCATCAATCAGGAAATCGGACCGAGAACCATTGTTTTTAATGTTTCGGGTAATATCAAACTAGCTTCACGATTAGTGGTCAATCAGCCCTATATCACCATTGCAGGACAAACAGCTCCGGGTGAAGGAATTACAATTAGCCGTGCTCCAATTGGATTAACAGGAAACGACGGAGTTGTCCGGTTTTTGAAAGTTAGAATCGGTGGCGGAACGACTTATGATGGAATGGGACTCACGGGTGCCAATTACAGTATTATTGACCACTGTTCCATCAGTTGGACGATTGATGAATCCTTTAGTTCCCGTGGCGCACATCATATTACGTTACAAAGAACCTTGATTTCCGAAGCTCTCAATATAGCGGGTCATGATAAATATCCAGCCGGAAAAATGCACGGTTATGCGGCTACTATTGGTGGTGATATCGGAAGTTTTCACCATAATTTATTAGCACATAATGAAGGACGAAACTGGAGCATAGGAGGAGGTTTAAATGGCGATGGATATTACGGAGGAAAAATAGATATTAGAAACAATGTAGTTTACAATTGGGGAAATCGTGCTACAGATGGTGGAGCCAGTGAAGTGAATTTTGTAAATAATTATTACAAACCAGGAGCTTCTACCTCAATATTTGTTGCTTTGAATGCTCAGATTGAAGGGGTGGGTAAAGGAAAACAGCAATATTATTTTGACGGAAATGTAATGCCAGGTTATTTTGATGAAAAAAATCAGGAGAAAGGGAGAAAATTTACAATATCCAATAAGGCGATTGTAGATTATGAGGTGTTTTTGCCAAAACCATTTTTTGAATCTCAAGTAGCAACACAATCGGCGAGAGGAGCTTATAAAAATGTACTTTCGGATGTTGGAGCGAATCAGCCATTTTTTGATAAACACGATAACCGTATTGTTGATGAAACCTTAAAAGGGACATATACTTTCAAAGGAAGTAAAAGTGGTTTAGGAGGATTGATAGATAACGAAGCTGATGCTGGAGGTTTTCCAAATTTTGCCAGTGAAACACGTCCTGCTGATTGGGATACCGACCACGACGGATTGCCAAACTGGTGGGAAAAAGCGTTTGGCTTAAACGAAAATTCGAAAGCCGGAGATTTTTCAGATGCTAATTCAGATACCGATAAAGACGGATTTACGCAATTGGATAATTATTTAGACTGGCTGGCACAGCCTCATTATTTTGTAAATGCCGGTGAAAAAACAAGTTTGACCGCGGCAGATTTTTTCAAAGGATACGAGAAAAAACCGGTTTACACTTTTTCAGAAGTTAAAAATGGTAAAGTCGTTTTAAAAGGAAAAGAAGCCCAGTTTACGCCAAATGAAAAAGGATTTGGTTCTTTTGTTATTTCTGTTAAAGATGCTGATGGAGATTCAATGAGCCGTACGATTAATTTCTTTGTTAAGTAAAAAATAATCTGCTTGATCTGCTAAATCTGCGTGCTATAATTTTTTCACGCAGATTTAGCAGATCAAGCAGATTCTAAAATTAAATCAAAATTAAAATGAAAAAGCAAGTCATCGTGTTATCAGCAGTACTTTTTTCAACTGCTTCTGTGGCTCAGAATAAAGGTTTGGTTGCCAATTCAGAAAGCCCTTATTCTAAATTGCAGAGTGTAGGTCTACAGGATGTGAAATGGACAAACGGTTTTTGGAAAGAGCAATTTGATGTAGAAACCAAAAATACTTTGCCGTATATGTGGGATTTGTATCATAATGATTCGATTTCGCATGCCTATAAAAACTTTGAAATTGCCGCTGGTGAAAGTAAAGGAACTTTCAAAGGACCTTCTTTTCACGATGGGGATTTTTATAAGATTTTTGAAGGAATGGCGGCGATGTATGCGGTAACAAAAGACAAGAAACTGGATGCCGAAATGGATGAAGCCATTACACTTTTTGCTAAAGTGCAACGTAAAGATGGATACTTACATACTCCGGTTTTAATCGACGAACGCTGGGGAACTTTAGGACCTGATGAGGTAAAAAAACAATTAGGTTTCGAGAAATACAATATGGGACATTTGATGACTGCTGCCTGTATACATTATCGTGCGACCGGAAAAACTAATTTTCTGGAAATCGCAAAAGGGGTAGCTGATTTCTTGTATGATTTCTATAAAAAAGCATCGCCTGAATTAGCCCGAAATGCGATTTGTCCTTCACATTATATGGGAATTGTCGAAATGTACCGTACAACGAAAAATCCAAAATATTTGGAATTAGCCAATAATCTAATCGATATCAGAGGAACTACCAACGATGGAACCGATGATAATCAGGACAGAATTCCATTCAGACAGCAGACTACAGCTATGGGGCACGCGGTAAGAGCGAATTACTTGTACGCAGGTGTAGCCGATTTATATGCCGAAACGGGAGAGAAGAAATTACTGGATAATCTGGAATCGATTTGGGATGATGTGACCTACCGAAAAATGTACATCACGGGCGCTTGTGGTTCTTTGTATGACGGTGTTTCTCCAGATGGAACTTCGTATAATCCTGCCGATGTGCAGAAAATTCATCAGGCATATGGACGGCCTTTTCAATTGCCAAATGCAACTGCACATACAGAAACCTGTGCTAACATCGGAAACGTTTTGTGGAATTGGAGAATGCTTCAGATTACTGGTGATGCCAAATATGCTGATATTGTAGAATTAGCCTTGTATAATAGCGTGTTGTCAGGAATTAGTCTGGAAGGAAAGGAATTCTTTTATAATAATCCGCTGAATGTTTCCAAAGATCTGCCTTTTAAACAAAGATGGAGCAAAGAACGTGAAGGTTATATCGCTTTGTCGAACTGCTGTGCTCCTAATGTAACAAGAACAATTGCTGAGGTTAGCAATTACGCTTATAGTTTTTCGAAAGAAGGACTGTATGTGAATTTATACGGAAGTAATAATTTGAATTCAATTGCACTTACGGGTGAAAAAATTGAAATCGAACAACAAACTAATTATCCTTGGGATGGGAAAATTACGTTGAAAATTGTAAAAGTTCCAAAAGACAGTTATGCTTTTTTTTTAAGAATTCCGGGATGGAGTCAGGGAACAACAATTTCAGTTAATGGTAAAAATATTAATGATGCAATTGTTTCAGGTTCGTACCAAAAATTAGTACAAAAATGGAAAAAAGGAGATGTGATCGAATTGAATATCCCAATGCCTGTAGAATTGATGCAGGCGAATCCATTAGTAGAAGAAGTGAAAAACCAGGTTGCCATAAAAAAAGGGCCGATTGTGTATTGCCTGGAATCAAACGAGCTTCCTGCGAATGTGAAAGTGAATGATGTCATTTTGAATGTAAATTCTAAATTCGCTACCGATTTTATCAAAATAGGTAACAGAGAATTATTGAGTATAACTGCCAGTTCGTTAATTACTCCCGATAATTCTTGGGATAAAAAATTGTACAAACCCATTTCTGCAAAAGACAATAAGGAATATACTATAAAATTAATTCCTTATTTTGCTTGGGGTAATCATGGTAAAGGAGAAATGTCCGTTTGGTTATCACATTAATTCTTTTATGCTTTATAATTTAAGTTTAGATTATGAATATCTTTTGATTTATTTATKAGAAKAATAATTATTTCTGATATTATTTAATGCATACTTTTTAATAATAGTAAATATTTTAAACACCAATTATTTAAAAATAGCTGGTGTTTTTTCTTTTATATTGTTAATATTTAATTTTTTTTCACTCATTTTTATCATAATTGTTTTTATTTCATTTTTTTTTTAATAATTGAGCAAATACAGCATAGTACAGGATGCATGAGTATGTGTATCATTATAAATTTGGGATATATAATAAATGTTGTTTTTACATTTAAATAACGAAAACGATATATGTAATTGTTTGCATTTATTTTTATTAACCTAACCTAACAAATTAATAATTAACTAAAACAAATTTTATGAAACAAACACTAGTAGTGAGAAGATGTAGTGTTATTTTATTTGTACTGATGAGTATGATTACTTATGCTCAAAATTCAAGCAGTGAAGTAACAATTATAGGTACAGTTACCGATAATGCAGGTGTTCCTATAACAGGGGTAAACGTTGCTGAAAAATCGTCTAAAAATGCGACAAGTACAGATTTTACAGGAAAATATGTATTTAAGACAAAAGCTGGTGCAACATTGGTATTTTCCTTTGTTGGAATGCGAAAAGTTGAAATTCCTTTAGCAGGCCGTACTGTTTTGGATGTAAAATTGCAAGAAGACAATAATCAGTTAGATAATGTTGTAGTTGTTGGATACGGTTCTCAGAAAAAGAAAGATCTTACAAGTGCTATTGCTACAATAAAACCACAAGAGCTTATGGATTTGCCTGCGACTAACCTATCTGACGCATTAAGAGGTTTGGTTCCAGGGCTTAATGTCTCAAGTTCGTCTGGACGTCCTGGAGATTCTGGAGCTATCTCTATTCGTCAAACTTTTGGTTTTTCAAAAGATGGGAATTCAACTATACCGTTAGTCATAATAGATGATATGATTCAGGTGGATCCAGCTACTGGTAGAGCTACATTAGATACTTTTAACAGATTGGACCCTTCTGAAATTGAAAGTATGTCTATTCTAAAGGATGCATCTGCCGCTATTTATGGTTCTCGTGCAGCACAGGGTGCTATTATAATAAAAACGAAGAGAGGAAAATCGGGTAAAGCTAAATTTAGTTATAATAGCCAGTTAACAATTAACGATGCTGTAAGCCATACAAAAACCATGGATTCTTATCAGTATGGTGTATTTGCTAACAGATATTATACCGGAGGATTACTTCCAACTGCTGTAGTTGACCCTGCTAAGATGTTTTCTGCAAAAGAATTGGAAGAAATGAAAAGTTTGAATTACAATTGGCTAGATGAGGCTTGGAATACTGCCATCCAGCAAAAACATTCATTGAATGTAAATGGAGGTAATGATGGTGTTACCTATTTTGCAGGAGCAACTTATCTTACGCAAGATTCGAATATGGGTTATCAAAAATATGACAAGTGGAATTATCGTACAGGAATTAATGCAAAAATTGCAAATAATTTAGATTTCTCCGCATCTATTTCTGGAAATACTGGTTTTGTTGATAAATCGTTCACTAAAGCATCATCAAGTATTACTGATGGTAGTTATGGAAGTACTGCTTCTGGTGAACAGGCTGATTATGGATACTTGGTGCACATACCAAAATACATTCCAATTCAGACTACGGTTGGAGGTATAGATTATTATACGTCCCCTTTTAACCGTCCTGACAGAAATATGGGAACGGCAAATAACAGATCATCAATTGCAGGGTGGAATTATTTTGCGAATTTGAATAATGGCTCGCATCAAACAAACGATGACTCTTCGTTCAATGTGAATGCTTCCTTAAATTATAAATTAGCAGCTGTTAAAGGTTTGTCCTTTAAGGCAAATTTTGCTAAAACAAAAAGTTCTAATTATACGGAACAAGCCCAATTGCCATATGATTTAGCAAGAATTAGAAATTACGAAACACAGGATAATAAGCTTGCCAGCGAAGCAAATCCTAGTGTCTATAACGCTACGACTAATCCTTCAGGTGATTATTTAATTGAAACCAATGTACAGTCAACAAGAGTTGCCTATAACTCTAATTTTGCTGCAAGCACGCAATTAAACTTTTTTACCAATTATGAAAGAACTTTTGGAAATCATCAAATTAGTGCGATGGCTGGAGTTGAAAAGTCAGAGTATGACAATCAAAAGGTTAGTTTACTTTATATAAATACACCAAAAGATTACCTAGGAGATTATCGTACCGCAGGAACAGTAGATACTGGAAATTCTCAATCAGCTAGAGCAGAGGGTGGTACACTTTCATATTTTGGGACTGTTAACTATAATTATAAATCAAAATATTTGGCACAATTTGTTTTGCGTTCTGATGCTTCTACAAAATTTGCACCAGAAAATTACTGGGGCACTTTTCCTACTCTAGGATTGGGTTGGGTAGTGTCTAAGGAAGATTGGTTTGAAAAGAATGTACCAGCAGTGAATTTCTTTAAATTACGCTATACTATTGGTAAAACAGGAAAAGACAATCTTCAGGCTTGGAAATGGTATCAATTTTATCAAGTTATTGTCAATAAAGGTGCCACATTTGGACCTGGTGGAGGACAGTTGGGTGCAGGTTTGACTCCCGAAGTGAATCCAAACAGAGATGCAGCATGGGATAATATATTAAAGAATAATATTGGTATTGATTTGGCTTTTTTAGATAATAGGTTACAATTTAATGCGGATTTCTATTATGACATAGCAAAAAATGTCTTGACAGATATGGGTAGCGCTGTTGGTGTACCAATTTCTATTGGTGGAGCTTTTGCTGAACAGAATTATGCAGGTTATGATGCTTGGGGATCAGAGATTAGCATAAATTGGAGTGATAAAATAAAAGGTGATTTTAGCTATAATATAGGTGTGAATTTTGGTTATGGAGATAATAAAGTAACAAAATACCCAGATCAAGGAAACCTTCTTCCATCTAATAATACCAGAAGAGAAGGATATTCAGAAGGATTTAATCCAGTTTGGGGATTCCGTACCTGGAAAGAAACCTCTACAGGTGATGGTATTTTGCGTACTGACGCAGATATTGCCAATTATTGGAGTTATTTGAAACAACATGCTGATGCTGTGGGTGGTACTCCAAATTATTTTAATATAGTGGATCCTGCTAAAATTCTGAAAGGTTCGTTAGCTTATGAAGATGTAGGAGGACAACTTAAATCTGATGGAACTGTAGGTCCGGCCGATGGTCAAATTGCAAAAGATAATGATTATGTAAAATTGGCAAATAGTGCAAGAATATATACAGTTAATACCAATTTGGGTTTCAAATACAAAAATCTTTCTTTTAAAACCCAAATCGCAACTTCTTGGGGAGGTGCTACATTTGTTGATTTAATAGGAATGGGGAATAGTGCTGCGAGTATTTGGTCACGTGAAACTTTTTGGAGTGATATGTATGGTGCAGACAATCTAAATGGAAAATATCCTAATATTGCAGGGACTGAAGTATTGAATAAATCTGATTTTTGGCAATTGGATACCTTCCGTTGTTATATTCAAAATTTAACAGTGGCGTATGAAATTCCTAAGCAGGCTCTTGCTAACACAAAAATTCAGAATATATCTTTTGGTCTAACAGGTAATAATCTTTGGGATTTTTACAATCCTTATCCTGAAAAGTATCGTAATATGTATGATAGCTCTTCTACACCGTATCCTACACTTAGATCTTGGACAGTTAATTTGAACGTATCATTCTAATTTAAATATTTGATAGTAATTATGAAAACAAAACTTAATATATATATAACGCTAGGGCTTGTGCTTGTATTGGGCGCTTCCTGTAGCGATAACTTTCTGGAAGATATGAAGCCTTATGGAAAGTACGATGATTCATTCTGGAAAGTCCAAGAGCGTGTAGGGAATTATGTTGATAATCAGTATAATGAATTTTATGCAGCTTATAAATCACCTACAGCAACTGTAATGGGGTCATATACAGATACCTATAGCAAGATGACCGAAGAATTAGGTGGGGTTCAGCCTTTAATTAATCCAAACAATAATTATATTAATTCAATTGATGCCTCTGGTTATTATGGTCTGAAAATTGGAGCTGGATTAAATCAAGGGAGTAATCCTTATGGAAGAATTAGAGAATGTACTATCTTATTGCAGGATATTGATGTTAAAGGTGCCAATTTAGATAAAACATTCCGTGATCAGGCAAAAGGGCAAATGTATTATATGCGTGCTATGCAATATTTCGATTTGATGCGTATTTATGGAGGAGTCCCTATTGTTACCACTGTTGAAGATGCGGCTGTCGACAACCCAGCTATTCAGCTTCCGAGAGCAAAAGTTTCTGAGGTAGTAGCACAAATAGTAAAAGATTTGGATATGGCAGCAAGTCTGTTGCCTGCAAACTGGCCTGCATCAAATTATGGACGTTTCACAAGGGGAGCAGCTTTGGCACAAAAATCTCGTGTTCTTTTAACGTTTGCAAGTCCTTTGTTTAATAAAAATTGGGATGGCTCTAATGAGCGTTGGCAAGCGGCTTTAAATGCTGGATTGGCTGCAGAAACGCAACTAACGCAAGATGGATACGGTTTGTACGGAAGTTCAGCAAAAGATTGGGAGTCTATGTTTTATATAAGAGATAATGCTCCTATTTCTGAGGCTATTACGATTCAACTTTGCGGTATTGCAAGTGCAGATTTGACCTTGAACATTAACAATAGCTGGGAAAAAGCGATTCGTGTGGCAGGTCAAGGCGGATCTGCTGGAAGCGGAGGTGTTGCAGCTCCTAAAGAAATGATAGATTTGTTTCCAATGGCTGATGGTAAAAGACCAACTGCTGCTACTTATAACGATTTTACATTTTTTGTTAACCGTGATCCTAGATTTTATAGAACATTTGCTTTCTCTGGAGTTAGATGGCCTTATAAGGAAAATACTACTTCTGTTGTTTGGACTTATCGTTGGTTAGATAGTGCAAATAAACCCTATTTCTCTGATGGTAATACAGGGGCGTCAAGTCCTGCTATTGTTCGTAAAATGTCAAATACAACAGTTACTAATGGAGGTACTTTAAATTATGGTCAATCAGGTACTGATATTATGGAATACCGTTATGCTGAATTGTTGTTAAACATTGCTGAATGTTATGCTGCATTAGGACAAACGGCTAATACGCTGGCTTATTTAGGCAAAATTAGAGCTCGTGTAGGTATTCCATCCGCAAATAATTATGGAATTGGTACATTGGCAGATAAATATGCTGCTATTGAAGCTTGTCTTTATGAAAGAAGAGTTGAATTAGCTTATGAAGGCAAACGTTATTGGGATGTTCAGCGATGGATGCTTTATGCTGACGCATCACTGCCTGGAATTGCTGGTGGTACTGTTAGTAAATTACGTTTGACTGCTATCAACGGTACACAACGTACTGGAAATTATTTGGAGAGCAAAACTAAAGGTACTGCTACTGTTGATCCTTTAGCTACACTTCGTGCAAGTCAGGCGGCAGATCCGGATTCTCCTAATTTCCAAACTCAATTGACAGCTTTAGCAACATTTTATAATGCTAATTTTGTTCGTACGGCTTTAATTACACCTTTGGATAATGTTAGTGGTACTCCAGCTACAATTAAATTTAATCCAAATTATTATATTAGTGGTCTTAATACAACTGCTTTTACATCAAATCCATGGTTACTGCAAACTTTAGGATGGAATGATAATCTTGGTTCTGCTGGAACATTCAATTACCAGGAATAGTTAATAATATAAAGTATTTGAAAAAAATAAAAACAATCACCTGTATTCATAAGATACAGGTGATTTGCTTAAAAAGATTGCCAAAATTAAAATTAGTATGAAAAATTTCACTTTATCGGCTATTTTCCTTTTATTTTTAGGAAGTATCCAATGTTTTGCTCAGTATCCAAAAATAAGCCCTGAAGTTGCAGCACAATCTAAAGCTTTTATAGATGAGGCTGATAAACGTTCAGATGAAGCTTGGGAAAAAGCTCTTATAATTATTGAAGAAGAAGCCAAACAAGGTAAACCATATATTCCGTGGGCATCAAGACCAAATGATTTACCGCAAGCCTCTATACCAGCTTTCCCGGGAGCTGAAGGAGGAGGAATGTACACTTTTGGAGGTCGTGGCGGAAATGTTTACACCGTTATAAGTTTGGAAGACCGCGGACCAGGAACCCTGCGCGAAGCCTGCGAACAAGGAGGAGCGAGATTCGTTGTTTTTAACGTTTCAGGAATTATCAGAATTAAAAGTCCTTTAATTATTCGTGCACCGTATATTACTATTGCCGGACAAACTGCCCCTGGGGATGGTATTTGTGTGGCAGGAGAATCGATTTGGATAAATACACACGATGTTATTATCAGGCACATGCGTTTCCGCAGAGGTGAAACTTTTGTAGGTCGTAGAGATGATTCCATTGGGGGAAATCCTGTTGGGAATATCATGATTGACCACGTGTCAGCAACTTGGGGATTAGATGAAAATATGTCTATGTACCGACACATGTACAGCCCAGGTGCAGGTTATCCTGACGAAAAGAAACCTACTGTAAATATCACAATCCAAAACAGTTTGTTCGGAGAAGCATTGGATACGTATAACCACGCCTTCGGAAGTACTTTAGGAGGAGAAAATTGTTCTTTTATGAGAAATATGTGGGCAAGCAACGCAGGAAGAAACCCATCTATTGGCTGGAACGGTATTTTTAATTTTGTAAACAACGTGGTATACAATTGGTACAACAGATCAACAGATGGTGGTGATTATACAGCCAACTACAATATCATTAATAACTTTTACAAACCAGGGCCTGTAACCGATTTAACTCAACCAATCAGTTACAGAATCTTAAAACCGGAATCAGGAAGAAGTAAATTGCCTTATATGGTTTTTGGTAGAGCTTATGTAAATGGAAACGTCGTTAACAATAACGAAAAAGTAACCAAAGATAACTGGGACGGAGGTATTCAGATCGAAAACAAAAAAGGAGAATTGATGACATACGATGAAGCCAAAACTTATTTCGATAAAATGAAAAGTGACAGACCTTTCCCAATGCCGTGGTTTAGCAAAATTATGACTGCCCAGGAATCTTATGATTTTGTCCTTAAAAATGTAGGAGCTACTTTGCCAATCAGAGATAAAGTGGATGAAAGAATCGTAAGAACCGTAAAAACTGGAGTTCCCGAATATGCAAAAGGATTGGAGAAAAAAGAGTTCTACCAGTTTGAGCACCGTCGTTTGCCTATGGATTCTTATAAACAAGGAATCATCACTGATGTTTCGCAGGTGGGAGGATATCCGGAATACAAAGGAAAACCTTATTTAGATACTGATAAAGACGGTTTACCAGATGTATGGGAAAAAAAATACGGTCTGAATCCAAAAGATTCATCTGATGCAAAAGGAGATTTAAACGGTGATGGATATTCTAATATCGAGGACTACATCAACGGTGTAAACCCTGCTATCAAAGTAGATTGGAAAGACTTAGCCAATAACAAAGAAACCTTGGTTAGACCTTTATTAGATTTAAACTAAGGAATGAATTTTGGTAACATTCTTGTTTTAGGATTACTGAATTATGAAACAAGAATGTTTTCAAAAACTAAAATAATGTAAGATGAAATCAATAAAAAAAATAAGTCTGCTGTTTTTACTTTTTGTTTTTTGCAAATTAAGCGCACAGCAATATGCAGATCCCGAATATATCAAAGTGACTAATGAACGAGCAACAAAAATTGTTGAGAAGTTAGCTTTGGGGAACAAAGAAAAAGAAACCGCTGTAACCAATATTATTGCACAGCAGTTTCGTGATTTGAGTAAAATTCAGGATGCAAGAGATGCTGAAATCAAAAAAGTAAAAGACGACAGCAGTTTAGCCAAAGAAAAGCAAAACGAGAAAATTGATAAACTGAAAGCCGATGCCGATAAATCAATTGACAAACTGCACAAAGCCTATTTAAAAAAATTAGGAACTCAGTTAAATGAAGCTAAAATCATCGAAGTAAAAGACGGAATGACCTACGGCGTACTTCCAATTACAGTTGCCGGTTATAACGATATGTTGCCAAATTTGACTGAAGCACAAAAAAAATACATTTACGATGCCTTGGTTGAAGCCAGAGAACATGCTATGGACGGAGGTTCATCCAAAGAAAAACACGGATGGTTTGGTAAATACAAAGGAAGAATCAACAACTATTTATCAAAAGAAGGTTACGACTTGAATAAAGAAAGTACGGATTGGCATAAACGCATCGAAGAACGTGAAAAGGCTAAATCAGCTAAATAATTATTAGTAATTAGCTTTTGAACATAAGCTAATCACTAAATTAACTCTTAACAAGAATTCCAATGTTTAATATTTTCCAAAATAACATTACGAATAAGATTTTTTTGGCAGTTGCTTTCTGCTTGTCTTTTTCGTCCGCATTTGCCCAATATCCGGAAATTCCGAAAGAAGTTCAAGCCAAAACCGACACTCTTTTAGCCAGAGAAGAAAAGCGTTTGGGCGAAATCTGGAAAAACAATGCCAGCATTCTTAAGGAAGAAGCAAAGCACGGAAAACCTTATTTGCCTTGGGCTTCCTATCCAAAAGATTTTGTTCAGGCAGATATTCCAGCTTTTCCTGGAGCCGAAGGAGGAGGAGCTTTTACGCAAGGAGGTCGTGGCGGGCGAATATTTGTAGTGACTAGTTTGGAAGACAGCGGAAAAGGAACTTTTCGTGAAGCCTGTGAAGCAGTTGGTGCGAGAACAATAGTATTTAACGTTTCGGGAATTATTCGATTAAAAAACCGCATTAGCATGCGTGCGCCTTACGTTACCATTGCAGGACAAACAGCTCCCGGTGACGGAATTTGCATTGCTGGTGAAACTTTAGAAATCGATACACACGATGTAATTATTCGTTACATGCGTTTTCGCAGAGGAGCAACTGATGTTGCTCGAAGAGATGATGCTCTTGGCGGAAATCCAATCGGGAATATAATTGTCGATCACTGCTCAATAAGCTGGGGATTAGACGAAAATATTTCATTATACAGACACCAGTTTCAGGCAAACGATAAATCAAAACTGGAAAAACTGCCGGCTTGTAACATTACTATTCAAAATACTATTTCATCCGAAGGATTAGACACTTACAATCACGCTTTCGGAAGTACAATTGGTGGATTAAATAGTACCTTTATGAGGAATTTATGGGCCGATAATATTTCCAGAAATGCTTCTATCGGAATGTATGGCGATTTTAATTTTGTAAATAATGTGATTTTTAATTGGTGGAACCGTTCTCTGGACGGAGGTGATTATCGTTCGATGTTTAACATCATCAACAATTATTTCAAACCAGGACCAATAACACCAACAAATCAGCCAATTCGTTACAGAATCCTGAAGCCGGAATCAGGTTACATGAAACCTAAAACCTACGGAAGAGCGTATGTTTCAGGAAATTTCATCGTAGATTCTCCTGAAGTTACAGCAGATAACTGGAATGGCGGTGTACAATTGGAAGATCAATCGGCAGAAGAAACAAAAGATTATTTAGAATTGATTAAACAGGCAAAACCTTTTTCAATGCCTAAGTTTAACATAATGAAAGCGGAAGAAGCGTATGAATTTGTACTGAATAATGCCGGCGCAACCTTGCCAAAGCGTGATGCAGTAGATGAAAGAATCGTAAAACAGGTTCGTACCGGAAAAATTGAGGTAAAAGATGGTTTGGAAAATGCGATTGGAAAAGAATATATTAAAAGAAGATTACCTGCCGATTCATATAAAAAAGGAATTATAACACATCCTGATCAAGTGGGCGGTTATCCGGAATACAAAGGAAAAGCCTATAAAGATTCTGATAATGACGGAATTCCTGATGCTTGGGAAACTAAATACGGTTTGAATCCGAAAGATGCATTTGATGCAAACAAGGATTCAAATGGAGACGGGTACACCAACTTAGAAAAATATTTTAACGGAATTGATCCAAACAGTAAAACAGACTGGACAAAACCGGAAAATAATAAGGATACTTTATCGAAAGTTTTATTGCAGTAAAGATTAATATAGAATAGAATAAAAATTATAGAAAATAGAATATAGAGAATAGAAAAAAGAGAGAACTCATCATGAGAAAATCTATATTCTTTATTCTGTTTTCTATATTCTAAAAGAAATCTAAAATTAAAATGAATTTTATTCAACTCAAAAATATCATAACAAAACAGGATTTACTCGTTTTATCCTGTTTTGTTATTTTCTTTAGTTCGAGCATCAACGCCCAAAACACATTCCCCGATATTACAAAATCCAAAGAAGGAAAACTGGAACGTACTGCTGATGCAAAAGGAAACCAAATTCCTGATTTTTCTTTTGCTGGATATAAAGCTTCATCAGTAGCCATTCCAAATGTTGATGTTAAAGCTTTTGTGCCCCATATCGAAGGCGATGCAACCAAAACAATCCAATCAGCAATTGATTATGTTGCCAAATTGAAAGTCGATAAAAATGGTTTTAAAGGAACAGTACTTTTAGACAAAGGAATCTTTAAAGTTTCGGGTGAAATCAATATCAAGGAAAGTGGAATCGTATTAAGAGGAAGCGGTTCAGGAAATAATGGAACCATTCTTTTAGGAACCACAACCAACAGAAAAGCCATTGTCAATATCAGCGGAATCAATAATCAGGTTTTAAAAGAAACATTCCAATTAGATGCAAATTATACGCCATTAGGAGCAACAGTTTTATCCGTAAAAAATGTATCTGCACTCAAAAAAGGAGATCACATTTTAATCAATACAACAATCACAAAAAAATGGATTGATCTTTTGTCAATGAATGATTTTGGTGGAGAAAGCGGATGGATAGGCTGGAAAGCGGATGATTTTGTCATTCGTGCAGACAGGGAAATTAAAGCTATTGATGGAAATAAAATTACAATTGATGCACCTTTGACTAATGCTTTAGATGAAGAATTATCAAAATCAACAGTAGCCAATTACATTTGGTCAGGCCGAATTAATAACGTAGGTGTAGAAAACCTGACTTTGAAATCAGAATATGACACAACAAATCCCAAAGATGAACAGCACCGTTGGACAGGAATTTCTGTTGAAAATGCTGAAGATGTTTGGGTACGACAGGTCAATTTTGAACAATTTGCAGGCGGAGCCGTTTCGGTTCTAAAAACAGCCAAAAGAATTACAGTTGAAGATTGTCTTTCACTGAACCCAATTTCGGAAATCGCATCATTCAGAAGAAATACTTTTTATACCGAAGGACAGCAGACTCTTTTTCAAAGATGTTATTCTGAATTCGGATACAATGATTTTGTGGTTGGAGGTTATGCGACTGCAGGATCAAATGTTTTTTTGCAATGCGAATCACATCTGCCGTACAGTTTCAGCGGATCTGTCGGAAGCTGGGCAACCGGAATCCTTTTTGATGTTTCTCTAATTGATGGAAACGCTATCAGTTTCAAAAATAAAGAACAAGACGGAAGAGGTTTAGGATGGAATGTTGCCAACAGCGTTATTTGGGAAACATCGGCATCAAAAATAGAAAATTACAGTCCGCCAACAGCTAACAACTGGGCATTTGGAGTCTGGGCGCAATGGGCAGGAAACGGACATTGGAAAGACGTGAACAATCACATAAGCCCAAGAAGTTTATTTTATGCTTTGCTAGAACAGCGTCTGGGCAAATTACCGATGAATGCTCAAATTATGGACTTGGGCACAGAACCTTCTTCGAGTCCTACATTGGAACAAGCAAAAGAATTAACTGCCGAAGCTTACAAATTAAATGAAACTTTAAAAGAGTTCATAGGTAAAGCCTCAGCCCGAAATCCTATTGCGGTTGATTATGCCAAAGCAAAACGAATTGACGAAGTAAAATCAGATATAGTTACAAATACCAATATCGATAAAATAACCATAACTAATGGATTTTTAGCCACTTCAAAAGGAGTAATCACCGGAGAAGTTGTAGATGTACCGTGGTGGAGAGGAAGTTTGCGTGAATCTGAAATTTCAAAATCAAGACCTCATATTACCCGATTTGTCCCGGGACATTATGGAGTTGGTTATACCGATAATCTGGAGGAAACCGTAAATTATTTAGTCGAAAATAATAAATCGGCAATAGACCATAATTACGGATTGTGGTACGAACAAAGAATGGCCGACCACGAACGCATCCGCAGAATCGATGCCGATGTTTGGGCACCATTTTACGAACAGCCTTTCGACAGAAGCGGACAGGGAATTGCCTGGGATCATCTGAGCAAATACGATTTGACACGATACAATGCCTTTTATTGGGACCGATTGAAAACCTTTGCAGAATTAGCCGGACAAAAAAATAAAATCTTATTAAACGAAGCGTATTTTCAGCATAACATATTAGAAGCAGGAGCACATTGGGCAAGTTCGCCTTGGCGTCCAGCCAATAATATCAATACAACTGGCTTGCCGGAACCGCCACCATATGCAGGAGACAAAAGGATTTTTCTTGCCGAACAATTTTATGATATAAAAAATGCCGATATACGTAAATTGCACGTAGCATTCATTGAAAAAAATCTGGAAAATTTTAAAGACAATGCTAATGTTTTGCAACTAACAAGTGCCGAATATACAGGCCCGTTAAGCTTTATGCAATTTTGGATTGATGTGATTGCCAATTACGAAAAGACAAATCAAAACGAATCCAAAATCGTTTTAAGTGCGACAAAAGATGTTCAGGATGCTATTTTAAATGACAAAGCAAGAGCAAAAACAGTAGATGTAATTGATATTAGATATTGGTATTACAAAGAAGACGGAACACTTTACGCTCCCGAAGGCGGAAAGAATTTAGCACCACGCCAGCACGCACGTAAAATCAAAACCGGAAAAGAAACAGACGATCAGGTTTACAGAGCTGTTCGCGAATACCGTGAAAAATATCCGGAAAAAGCAGTGTTATATTCAACGATGGGAGCACCAAGATTTGGCTGGCCGGGATTGATGGGAGGAGCCTCTTTGGCAAATGTTCCAAAAATTGAACTTTCTGCCTTTCATTCTGCCCTTGCTGGTATGAAGTTTGCAGAAGGAACTACTTTTTCAGACAAGTTTTGGGCACTCGAAAATAAAGGCAATGCCTATCTTTTTTATCTGAAAAATGATCAGGATGTTTCAATCGATTTATCAAATTACAAAGGAACTTTCGAAATATATACAATCAATGCTTCCAATGGAACTATCACCAAAAAAGCAAATATCAACGGAGGTAAACAAGTCGTAATTCCACAAGCTGAAATCAAAGAAAAAGTACTATTCGTAGTGAAGAAAAATTAATCAAAGAATACCGATTACAGGCATAAAAAAAATCTGCCGAATCTGCTAAATCTGCGAGAAAAAAACAAATACATAATTCAAAATAAAAATAAAATGAACCTGAAAATTAAATATTTATACGCCCTTTGTATAAGTTTTATGTTGACAGCACAAAGCGGATTTTCTCAATCCAAAAACCTGCCAAAACTTAAAGTTTCCCCAAATCAGCATTATTTTGTTACCGAAGATGGTAAACCATTTTTCTGGTTAGGCGATACAGGCTGGCTGGCATTCAGCAAACTGGATAGAGAAGGCGTTGTTAAATATTTTGAAGACCGAAAAGCAAAAGGATTCAATGTAGTTCAGGTAATGGTGTTGCATAATTTGAATGCAGTAAATGTATATGGCGATCAGGCCTTAATGAATGAAAATGTGGCTGATCAAATTACTTCACCGGGCAATGATCCAAATAATGCTCCTGAATATGATTACTGGGATCACATAGATTATACTTTGGATGTGGCTCAAAAAAACGGAATCTACGTTGCAATGGTCCCGGTTTGGGGAACCAACGTTTCAAAAGGAAATAAAGTAAGTAAAGAACAGGCGACCAAATACGCTAAATTTTTGGCAGACCGATATAAAAAGAGAACCAATATAATTTGGTTAAACGGAGGAGATACTAAAGGAAATGAATTTCAGGATATCTGGAATGCCATTGGAACAACAATCAAAACCAATAATCCAGATCAGCTGATGACTTTTCACCCTTTTGGGAGAACCGATTCATCAGAGAATTTTCATAATGCGAGCTGGTTAGATTTCAATATGTTCCAGTCCGGACACAAAACCTATGCCCAGGAAACTGATCCGACAGCTTTCAAAGAAGACAATTACAAATTTGTTTTAAGAGATTGGGATTTAAAACCAACCAAACCAACACTGGACGGCGAACCATCTTACGAAGGAATTCCACACGGATTGCACGACACCTTACAGCCAAAATGGAATGCCAATGATGTCCGTCGTTACGGATATTGGTCTGTTTTTTCAGGTGCTTCGGGCTACACTTATGGACACAGCGCCGTAATGCAGATATTCAGAAAAGGTGACAAACCCGCTTACGGAAACAAAATGTTGTGGACAGATGCAATCAATGATCCAGGAGCCGAACAAATGATTTATATCAAAAACCTGATGATGGAATTTCCATTCACAGAAGGAGTAGCCGATGCTTCGATAATTGCAAATCAAGGTGAAAAATACGATTATTTACCAGCTATAAAAGGAAAAGAGTACGCTTTGATTTATACCTACAACGGAAGAAAAATTACAGTGAATATGGGTAAAATCACAGGAGATAAAGTAACCGCAACCTGGTACAACCCAAGAAACGGAGAAAGAACACAGATTGGAATTTTTGATAACAAAGGGAAAAAGGAATTCCAGCCTTCCGGCAAAAAAGAAGACGGAAATGACTGGGTTCTTATTCTAACGTCAAACAAATAAAAAATAGCTCTCGCAGATTTAGCAGATAAAAAAATCCTGCACAATCTGCACAATCTGCGAGAAACAAAAAACACAAACTATGAAAAACATCATAATCATACTTTTCTTCATCACTGGACTGAATACCGCTTTCGCAAACGACGGCTGGCTAAACATCCTAAACGAAGGCGGAAACAACAAAGGAATTAAATGCACCGAAGCCATTCAAAACGCTATCGAAAAAGCATCTAAAAACGGAGGGGGAACCATATTTTTCCCAGCCGGAGAATATTTAACAGGAGCTTTAAAACTAAAAAGCAATATCACCATCCATTTGGATTCTGGAGCGCTTTTAAAATTTTCAGAGAATTTTGATGATTACCTTCCGTACGTAGAAATGCGTTACGAAGGCATCGTGATGCAGTCATTCTCGCCATTATTTTATGCCAAAGATGTAGAAAACATCACCATCACAGGTAGAGGTGTAATCGACGGACAGGGGAAAGCGTGGTGGAATGAAGTCTACCGAATCGAAACCGCCAAAGGTCCAATTCCCGAAACGAAATACCAAAAAATGTGGACCGAGCAAAACAAAGGAATCGTTTACGAGCCATATTACAAAAGAACGATTGACAAACACTTTTTCAGACCTTCATTTTTCCAGGCGTACAATTGCAAGAATATTTTAATCGAAGGCGTAACCTTCAAAAACTCGCCTTTCTGGACGATAAATCCTGAATTCTGCGATAACGTAACCGTAACCGGAATTACAATTAACAATCCGCATTCCCCAAACACAGACGGCATCAACCCTTCGTCCTGCACCAATGTACACATTTCGAATTGCCACATCAGCGTGGGCGACGACTGTATTACCATCAAATCGGGTCGCGATGCAGACGGCCGTAAATACGGAAAAGCAACCGAAAACGTAACCATCACTAACTGCACAATGCTTAGCGGTCACGGAGGTGTCGTTATCGGAAGCGAAATGTCAGGCGGAATCAAAAAAATCACGATATCCAACTGTGTTTTCGACGGAACCGATCGTGGAATCCGTATCAAATCAGCTCGCGGTCGTGGCGGAGTAGTCGAGGACATTCGCGTCGACAATATCGTAATGAAAAACATCAAGGAAGAAGCCATTATTCTGGATCTTTTCTACGACAAAGACAATCCCGTAGAGCCTGTTAGTGAACGCACGCCGATTTTCAGAAACATCCACATCAGCAACGTTACGGGCGGAAATGTCAACAAAGCCGGATTCGTTCGCGGAATTGTTGAAATGCCAATCCAGAACATCACGTTCTCCAACATCAATATGGACGGCAAGGAAGGTTTCACCATAAACACGGCGACCGATGTAGAATTTCACGACGTAAAAGTCAACGCAACCGTGGGTTCCTCTTTCAAAATCACAGATTCCAAAAACCTGATTCTGGACAATGTAGGTTCATCGACACCGATAAAAGGAGTTCCGGTTATCAAAATCGACAACGCTTCGAACATTATGATCAACAACAATTTTCCGTTCAACGCCACCGATATTTTCATCGAAGCCAATGGAAAAGACACCAAAAATATCTTCCTTAAAAACAATGTGTTCAATAATGTGACTACAATTGTGAAAAAAGGAAAAGACCTGGATAAAAAAGCAATTACAGAATAACGTAATTATTTTCAGGAGCAGAAACATTGGGCATTTTAGGAAACATCGTCCCGCTCTTCGTTGCAATCTTGCGTGCCGAACCCCGGCACACAAGGATTTTCACTTCGATCGGGGCTAAAGAGAAACATTTTGCTTTTTAAAAATCATCCAAAAAGGAAAATATAATAAAGATTCGTGTTTAAACATCTTTGTCAAAGTTCAAAACTTTGACAAAGATTAAACCAATAACAATGAAAAAAATATTCATCATACTAACGCTTTCACTTTTCGCTGTAAGCTATTCCCAGAAAAAAAAGGAAATCTTCCTTTTCACTTCTTTTAGGGAACCCGCTACCGAAGGTTTGTACCTGGCATACAGTGAAGACGGTTACAATTGGAAAGGTTTGGAAGGATCATTCCTAAAACCCGAAATCGGTGCCAGCAAAATTATGCGTGATCCGTCCATCACAAAAGGTGCAGACGGAACCTACCATATGGTCTGGACAACCGACTGGAAAGGCGGAAACGGTTTCGGATACGCCAGTTCAAAAGACTTAATTCATTGGTCAAAACAGGAATACATTCCCGTAATGAAACACGAACCCGAAGTCGTAAACGTGTGGGCACCCGAAATTTTTTATGACGATATCAAAAAACAATACATCATTATTTGGGCATCCACAATTCCATTCCGATTTGAAAAAGGAGTAGAAGACGAGAAAAACAACCACCGAATGTATTACGTAACTACGAAAGATTTCAAAATATTTTCGGATACAAAATTATATTACGATCCCGGTTTCAGTGTCATTGATTGCGTCATTGTAAAAAAAGGCAAAAAGGATTATGTTTTGGTTTTAAAAGACAACACCAGACCAATGAGAAACATAGAAGTAGCTTTCGGTAAATCGCCTTTAGGACCATTCGAAAAAAGATCAAAACCCCTTACCGAATATTTATCAGAAGGACCAACAGTCGTAAAAGTCGGTAAAAACTGGCTGTTGTATTATGACAACTACGGTTCCAAAAATTACAAAGCCCTAAGCACTTCTGATTTTGTAAAATTCGAAGATGCTTCCTCAAAAATAACCCTTCCCGAAGGACACAAACACGGAACCATAACAACAATTTCCGCTGACGTTCTAAAAGGATTAATTGAAAAGAAGTAAAAAAATAATCTGCTAAATCTGCAGACCCGAGCGAAAGCGAACAGGCGAAGCAATCTGCGAGAGTAATTTTTTCACGCAGATTTGGCAGATTGAGCAGATAAAAAGTTGAAAACAATGATTGCATTTCAAAACATAAAAACCAATATCGTATCAGCAACAACCATTTTGTTAAGCTGTGTCGTAGTCAATTCGGCGCAAGCCCAACTAGACACAATACGATATACAGGCAAAACACTTTCCAATGTCGATTACCACCACGGGCAATTAAGTCCGGCAGTTGGAGTTCACGCAACGCAGATTATGCGCGCCAGCCGTGAACATCCGGAAAAAGCAGACGGATTTGGCTGGACGTACAATCACCAGTCGATGATGGCGTATTGGAACAATACCTTTTACCTGCATTATTTAAGCGATCCTTCAGGAGAACACATTCCGCCGAGCCAGACTTTTATTATGACTTCCAAAGATGGAGTGAACTGGACAAAACCAGCCGTACTTTTTCCAATCTACCACGTTCCAGACGGCTTCAAAAAAGAAGGAGTAGAAGGCGTTGCTAAAAACATCGATGCTATTATGCACCAACGAATGGGATTCTATGTTTCTTCCGACAACAGATTGCTGGCAACCGGTTATTACGGAGTTGCCTTAGACAAAAAAGATGATCCGAATGACGGAAAAGGAATAGGTCGTGTAATTAGAGAAATTTATAAAGACGGAACGTATGGACCCATTTATTTTATCAGATACAATAAAACCGGAAACCCATTGCCAACCACATTTCCATTTTACACCAAAAGCAAAGACAAAAAATTCATCAAAGCCTGTGATGAGCTGATGTCAAAACCTTTGTTAATGCAACAATGGGTCGAAGAAGCCGACAGAGATGACGCTTTAATTCCGTTAAAAAAACAATACAAAGCCTTCAATTATTACCATTTGCCAAACAGAAACGTAATCGGTTTATGGAAATTTGCTTTGACATCTTTAAGTAAAGACAATGGAAAAACCTGGGAATATACGCCTTTAAGAGCACCGGGATTTGTAAACAGCAATGCCAAAATCTGGGGACAAAAAACCTCCGATAATCGTTATGCAACCGTCTATAATCCATCAGAATACCGTTGGCCATTGGCGATTTCAACCAGCGACGACGGACTGAATTACAAAGATTTATTGTTGGTTCACGGTGAAGTAAGCCCGATGCGTTACGGAGGAAACTATAAATCAGCCGGACCTCAATACGTTCGCGGAATAAACGAAGGAGACGGAACTCCGCCCGACGGAAAACTGTGGGTAAGTTACAGCGTCAACAAAGAAGATATTTGGGTAGCTTCTGTTCCTGTTCCTGTGACCAGCGAAGTAAAAGAAAACGCTAACGATGTCTTCAACGATTTGCCCAACGGAGAAGAATTAAAATTATGGAATACCTACGATTTATCCTGGGCATCCACCAAAATCGAAAAGAAAACAGACGGTAAAAAATGGCTGACTTTACGAGATCAGGATTTTTTTGACTATTCCCGTGCCGAGCGTGTAATTCCGTTTGCACAAAAAATGGAAGCGACTTTCACCGTAAAACCAGAACAAAATAATCACGGCTTACTGCAGGTGGAGTTCCAAAACAAACAAGGATTGCCTGCAATCCGCATCGTTTTCGATTCGGATGGAGAAATAAAAGTAAAACACGGAGCCCGTCACGGCGGAATTGGGAAATATGAAGCCGGAAAAGAATACACAATAACAGTCAAACTGGATGTAACTTCCCGCTCATACACGGTAAAAGTAAATGACAGCAAAGAAACCAACAAAATATTCTATGCTCCGGTTGACGGAATTTCAAGAATAATGTTCCGTACTGGCGATCAGCGTTACACACCAAATGCCGACACAGAACCGGACACACCGGACTTTACGGATTTGCCGGATACAGGAAAATTAATTCAGGAAGCAGTATTTAATATTAAATTATTGGTTACTAAAAAATTATAAAAAATATAACCACAAATTGCACAAATTCCAGCAAATATTTTAGCTGAAATAAAAAGATAATTTGTGAAAATTTGTGCAATTTGTGGTAAAAAAAAATAAAAGCGTGAAGTTTTTTAAAAATATATTATTCCTCTTTTGTCTTCTGATAACTTTCATCTCGAATGGACAGATTTCTGCTGTGCATTTACGATGCGAAATGACAGAAAACCCATTGGCTGTAAACACAACTCAACCAAGATTAAGCTGGCAATTGGTTTCTCAAAAATCAAATGTAACCCAATCGGCATATCAAATTTTAGTTGCTTCATCAGAAGAAAAATTAAAGAAAAATGAAGCCGATATCTGGAATAGCGGAAAAGTAGTTTCCAATAAAAATCTTCAAATCACATACAGCGGAACTCCATTAAAAAACGAATTCAAATACTTTTGGAAAGTCAAAGTCTGGAACCAAAAAGACAAAGCTTCCAATTGGAGCAAAACAGCTTTTTTCAGAATCGCACCTTCAGCATCAGCATCAAATCCAATTTGGATTGGCGCGATTACCAAAGCCGATAGTCATTTGCCTGAAGGCCGAAATTACCACACCGCCACTTTTAACAGAGAAAAAAAGAATGCTTTAATCAATGCTTCCGATTCGTTGTCACGCAGAAGTATTATGCTTCGTAAACCATTTTTGGTCAACAAAGAAATCAAGGAAGCACTAGTATATATTTCCGGTTTGGGACATTATGAATTAACTATTAACGGAAAGAAAATTGGCAACAGCGAGTTTGCGCCTTTGTGGACAGACTACGACAAAACCGTCAATTATAATACTTATGAATTATCCGCTGAAGAACTAAAAAAAGGTGAAAACGTAATTGGCGTTTTATTAGGCAACGGAATGTACAACACGCTTGCCGAGCGCTATTCGAAATTCTATGTAAGTTTTGGACCGCCAACTTTATTTTTCAAAATGAAAATCATTTACAAAGACGGTTCCGAAGATCTTATAAAATCAGATGAAACCTGGAAATACAGCAAAAGCCCGATCACTTACAACAGTATTTTTGGAGGGGAAGATTACAATGCCAACTTGGAACAAAAAGGCTGGAATGAAACTGGATTCAATGATAATAATTGGAAAAAAGTAATCGTTCAGGAAGCGCCAAAAGGAATTTTACGTCCACAGATTACAACACCAATTACAATCCAAAAACAATACGAAGTTAAAGAAGCAAAAGAACTGAAACCTAACTTTTTTGTTTTCAATATGGGACAAAATCTTTCGGGATTTACCACCATAAAAGTCAAAGGAAAAAAAGGGCAAACCGTTCGTGTTTGGGTGGGCGAAAGCCTAAATGAAGACGGAACTGTCGGACAGGGAAAAACAGGAAAACCGTATTATTACGATTATACGTTGAAAGGCGAAGGCTTTGAAGAATGGCAACCTAAATTCAGTTATTACGGTTTTCAATATGTACAGATAGAGAACATCAATTACAAAGAAACCAAGAATGAAAATCTGCCGACATTGGTAGATTTGAAATCAAATTTCATTTACAATTCTGCAGGGGAAGCAGGAACTTTTGAATCTTCCAATCACATTTTCAATAAGACACACTTGCTGATTAACAACGCGATAAAAAGTAATTTTCAAAGTGTCTTTACCGATTGTCCGCAACGCGAAAAATTAGGCTGGTTAGAAGAAATTCACTTAAACGGACCTGGATTATTGTTCAATTACAATCTGGAAAGTTTTATTCCGGCGACAATGCAGAACATTTCAGATTCACAGCGAGACAACGGATTAATTCCGACCATTGTTCCCGAATATGTGGTTTTTGGAGGCGATTTCACTGATTCTCCGGAATGGGGCGTGACGGGCGTGATTCTCCCTTGGATGTATTACGAATATTACGGCGACGCTTCGTTAATCGAAAAATATTATCCCGTAATGAAAAGATATGTGGATTATTTAGGAACCAAAGCCACCAATCATATTGTTTCGCACGGATTGGGAGATTGGTACGATTACGGAACGCATCCGGCGGGTTATTCCAAAAACAGTCCGATTGCGCTTTCGGCAACTTCGCATTATTTTTATGGAGCGAGTTTATTGGCAAAAGCCTCAAAATTACTGAACAAAACAGAAGATATTGCGAAATATGAAAAGCTGACTTTGGATATCAAAAATGCTTTCAATAAGGAATTTTTCAATCCAGAAACCAAACAATACGGAACCAGCAGTCAGTTTAGCAATGCCGTTCCCGTTTTTATGGACATCGTGGAACCGCAATACAAACAAGCGGTGATGCAGAATTTATTGAACGACATCAAAGCAAAAGGCGACCGATTAACTACGGGCGATGTCGGAAACCGTTATTTATTTCAGGCCTTGGCACGAAACGGCGAAAACGAAACAATGTATAAAATGAACAATCATTACGATGCGCCGGGTTATGGATTTCAGATTAAATTTGGACTAACGACTCTAACCGAGCAATGGGATCCACGCAAAGGAAATTCGTGGAATCATTTTATGATGGGACAAATCGAAGAATGGTTTTATCAAAGTCTGGCCGGAATCGTTCCCGATGATCAAAATCCGGGATTCAAACATTTCTTTATCCAGCCGGAAATTGTGGGTGATATGACGTTTGTAAAAGCGACTTACAAATCGATTTACGGAAATATTGCTTCGGCTTGGGAGAAGAAAAATGGAAAGTTAATCCTGAAAGTGGAGATTCCTGCCAATACATCAGCGACCATAAAATTGCCAATCGCAAATAATTCAGAAATAAAAGTCAACGGAAAACCGACTAAAAATTTGAAATTAGGTTCAGGAAAATATACAATTGAATGCAAATTATAAGATTTAAAAATGACTACAATTAAAAACATACTTTTTGCTTTTTTAGTTTCAATCTTTGGATTGACGCATACAAACGCGCAATGTACATCCGATACGAATTTCAGAAAACCGGTTTCAGAAACCATAAAAAATATCGAAACCATTTTCAAAATCACCGTAATTGACGACCGTGGTTTACTGAAAGGAAAAGAACTCGATTACGCCGATTGGCGAATTGAGCAAGGAAATTTAGAAGTTTCTCTTGCCAATATTTTAGTGCCTTTTGAACTGACTTATTTTAAACAGCCGGACGGTAAATACCAAATCCGAAAATATGAAAACCACAAAGTTTCAGTCGATAAAGGAAAAGAGCGTTTGGATTATTTAACGACTTTATATTCCAATGTTTCCGATTGGGAAAAACGTAAAAACGAAATAAAAGCCTGTATGATTACGTCATTTGGTTTGGACAAAGCACCGTCAATGCCAAAATCAAAACCAATCTTAACGCCAAAAAGAATCTATAAAGATTATAGCGTCGAGAATATCGCATTGGAAATTCTACCAGGCGTTTACACCACAGGTTCGATTTACAAACCCTATCCGTTAAACAAAAAATCAGCGATTATCTTAACGCCCGACGGACATTTCGGCGACGGAAGATATAGAAAAGACGAGCAGTACCGTTGTGCCATCATGGCGAAAATGGGTGCGATTGTCGTGAGCTACGATTTGTTTGCCTGGGGCGAATCCCTATTGCAATTCCCGGAAGAGACGCATCGAAACAGCATCGCATCAACCGTTCAGGTCTTGAGCGGAATCCGATTATTGGATTATTTGGCCACCATAAAAAATGCGGATATTTCAAGAGTTGGCGTTACCGGCGGTTCCGGCGGAGGTTCGCACACGATGTTTTTGGCCGCTTTAGACGATCGAATCACCGTTTCGGCTCCCGTTGTGATGGTTTCCTCGCATTTTTCAGGCGGTTGTCCGTGCGAGAGCGGTCGCGGAATCCACCTTTGCGGAAACGGAACCAATAATGCAGAAATCTCGGCAATGATGGCGCCAAAACCACAATTGATTGTGTCTGACGGAAAAGACTGGACATTGGCTGTTCCTGAATTGGAATTCCCTTTTGTCCAAAGAACTTACGAACTCTACGGAAAAAAAAATCTGGTAGAAAATGCCCATTTTGCCAAGGAAGGCCACGATTTTGGCGTTTCAAAGCGTATGGCATTGTACCCGTTTATGGCGAAATATTTGGGTTTGGATCTCAACAAAGTGAAGAACGAAAAAGGTGAAATAGACGAATCGACTTGTGTGATTGAGCCTTACGAAAAATTATATGTTTTTGGCAACAAAGTCGAAAATTTGCCTAAAAATGCCCTGAAAGACATCAACAAATTATATGAAATGTTCGGAGAAAAAAATCTGAAAGTGTATGAAGTGAAGAAGTAATAGTTGGGCGTGACCCTATTTGAAAAAGTGGGCAACTCTCGAAACCGTTCAGTCGCCCCCTTTCCCAAATCGGGTCGGGCTATCCGCGCTACTTCGGTAGCTTGCTTCTATCCCTCACGCGCTCTCGTAACTCAAGAATATTTGTCTTTTGATTAGAAATTTAGAATAAAAAAATATGAATTTAATAATTGATTAACCAACAACAATCAACTATTAACCATCAACCATAAGCTATGAAGTTAAAAAGTAAAATTACAGCCGTCTGTTTCGGAATTGTTTCCTTCGCTACAACTGCGCAAACCAAAACCGAACTAAAACTATGGTACGACAGACCTGCTACCATCTGGAACGAAGCTTTGCCATTGGGTAACGGCCGTTTGGGTGCAATGGTTTTTGGCGATCCCGCAGTGGAGCGTTTGCAATTGAACGAGGAAACTATTTGGGCAGGTTCACCAAACAGCAACGCGCACACCAAATCAATCGAGGCGTTGCCAAAAGTAAGACAGCTGGTTTTCGAAGGAAAATTTGATGAAGCACAGGATTTGGCAACCCGAGATATTATGTCGCAAACCAATGACGGAATGCCGTATCAGACTTTCGGAAGTGCTTATATTTCGTTTCCGGGACATCAAAAATACACGAATTATTACCGTGATTTGGATATCGAAAACGCTACGGCAAAAGTAAAATACACGGTAAACGGAGTAGAATTTACCAGAGAAATACTGACGTCATTTTCAGATCAGGTGATTGTGGTAAAATTGTCGGCGAGTCAGCCGGGACAGATTACGGCCAATGTTTTTATGAACAGCCCGATAGACAAAACCGTTCCTTCGACAGAAGGGAATCAAATTATACTTTCGGGAGTTGGAACTAATTTTGAAAACGTAAAAGGAAAAGTAAAATTTCAGGGACGAATCGAAGCGAAAAATAAAGGAGGAGAAGTTTCGGCAAGCAACGGAATCCTAATCATCAACAAAGCGGATGAAGTGACTCTTTATATTTCGATTGCGACCAATTTCAAAAACTATCAGGACATTACCGAAGACGAAGTAGCAAAAAGCAAATCGTTTTTGGAGAAAGCTTTGCCGAAAAGCTTTGATGAAATCAAAAAAGCGCATATTGCTTATTACCAAAAATTCTTCAACAGAGTGGCTTTGGATTTAGGTTCAAACGATGCCATCAAAAAACCAACAAACGAAAGAATCCGTGATTTTAAACAGCAATTTGATCCGCAACTGGCGAGTCTGTATTTTCAGTTTGGACGTTATTTATTGATTTCGAGTTCACAGCCGGGAGGCCAGCCAGCCAATTTACAGGGAATCTGGAACGATATGGTAACTCCGCCCTGGGATTCTAAATACACCACAAACATCAACGCCGAGATGAATTATTGGCCGGCAGAAGTAACCAATCTTACCGAAATGCATGAACCCTTTATCCAAATGGCAAAAGAATTAAGCGTGACGGGAGCAGTAACGGCAAAGACAATGTATAATGCCAACGGATGGGTTTTGCACCACAATACTGATATCTGGCGTGTAACCGCTCCTGTTGATTCGGCTGCGTCAGGAATGTGGATGACTGGTGGTGCCTGGGTTTCGCAGGATTTATGGGAACGCTATTTGTACACAGGCAATATCAATTATTTAAAAGAAATTTATCCTGTAATAAAAGGAGCAGCCGATTTCTTTTTGGATTTTATGATTACCGATCCAAACACAGGATACTTGGTAGTAGTACCATCAAGTTCTCCTGAAAATACACACGCAGGCGGAACCGGAAAATCGACTATTGCTTCGGGAACTACGATGGACAATCAATTGGTTTTCGACTTGTTTTCAAATGTGATTAAAGCTTCGAAACTGGTTGCTCCGGATGAAAATTATACGAAAAAATTAAGTGAAGCTTTGGCAAAAATGCCTCCGATGAAAATCGGAAAACACAGTCAGTTGCAGGAATGGCAGGACGATTGGGACAACCCGAAAGACAATCACCGACACGTTTCGCATTTGTACGGACTGTTTCCGAGCAATCAGATTTCGCCAATCAAAACACCGGAATTGTTTGAAGGAGCCAAACAATCCCTGATTTACAGAACAGACGAATCGACTGGCTGGTCAATGGGCTGGAAAGTAAATTTATGGGCAAGATTATTAGACGGAAATCACGCCTACAAACTAATTCAGGATCAATTACACTTGGTAACCGCTGATCAAAGAAAAGGTGGTGGAACCTACCCAAATATGCTCGATGCACATCAGCCGTTTCAGATTGACGGTAACTTTGGATGTACTGCCGGAATCGCCGAAATGCTGATGCAGAGTCAGGAAGATGCGATTCATTTATTGCCTGCTTTGCCAACAGTTTGGAAAGACGGAAGCATCAAAGGTTTGGTAACCCGAGGCGGATTTGTAATTGATATGACCTGGAAAAACAATAAAGTTTCGACTTTAAAAGTCTATTCAAAATTAGGAGGGAACTGCCGATTGAAATTGGAAAATACATTAAGAGCAGACAAAGGAATTGCACTTAAAAAAGCAAAAGGTAAAAACCCAAATCCGTTGTTTTATGATGTGGAAGTAAAGAAACCGATTATTTCAAAAGAAGCGAAATTGCCTAAAGTACAATTGCCAAAGTGCAATGAATATGATGTTGAGATGAAAGCGGGGCAGACTTATAGTTTTTCTGCGAATTAATTATTGATCATAATAAGTCTTGTTTGTCATTTCGACGTAAGGAGAAATCACACAAGTGGAGCACTCACTGTTGTGGAATATTGGATGTGATTTCTCCTCCGTCGAAATGACAAAACTGTGCGAAAAGATATAATGAAAACCTTGAGAAGTAGGAATAAATAAATGTTATTGTTAGTCCGCGTGAGTGATGGCAGTGGAGCTCTTTTTTTGAGAGGCTTTTTTCAGCCGAACAAAAAAAAGCGGGAACGTACAGCACGACCCGAAGTTTTTCACGAAGGGTCACGCCCAAAAAATTAAAATAATTTGAATATGTTACACCAATTTAAATACAAAATAATTGCTTTTGTTATCCTGATTTCGGCTTTGAACAGCGGTTGTAAATCGGGAGCGGGGCATTCTAAAAAAGGAACTTCTGTGGTTTTGAAAGCGGATAATTTTAAGCATTATGTGGATTATTTCAACACGATGGAGGACGAGAATCTGAAATTTGCGATTCCGAATGACAGTGCGTGGGCGTGGATGGAAAAGAATGTTCCGTTGTTTGAATGTCCACAGCAGAATTTTGAGGAGATTTATTATTATCGTTGGTGGACGGCTCGAAAACACATCAAGAAAACACCACTTGGGTTTGGAATTACAGAGTTTTTAGTAGATCGTTCGTATGCTGATAAATACAATTTGATTGCTTGTGCGGTGGGGCATCACATTAACGAATTTCGCTGGGTTCACGATCCGCAGTACATTGAGCAGGATGTCAAAATTTGGTACCGTGGCAATGAAGGAAAACCGATGAACAAATTGTATAAATTCAGTAGTTGGACGGCTGATGCGTTGTACAATCGGTATTTGGTGAATAAGGATGAAAAATTCTTGTTGGATATGTACCCGGATATGGTTACGGATTATGCGGTTTGGGAAAAAGACCGTCAGCGCAAAGATGGTTTGTTTTGGCAACACGATGTAAAGGACGGAATGGAAGAATCGTTGAGTGGCGGGCGAAAAGTACAAAATGCAAGACCGACGATTAACAGTTATATGTTTGGAAATGCTGTGGCGATTTCGAAAATGGCATCGATGAAAGGCGACAAAGAAGCGGAGGCTAAATTTAAAGCCAAAGCGGATGTTTTACAACAATTGATGGAAACGAAATTATGGAATCCGAAAAGTGAATTCTTTGAAACCTTTACGGAGAAAGATACACTGGCTCAAGTGAGAGAGGCGATTGGATTTATTCCGTGGTATTTTAATCTGCCGGAAAAAGACAAAGGTTTTGAAAAAGCCTGGGAGCAGATTAAGGATGAAAAAGGATTTTCGGCTCCTTTTGGTTTGACAACAGCAGAGCGCAGAAGTCCACGTTTTAGAACACACGGAACCGGAACCTGTGAATGGGACGGAGCTATTTGGCCTTTTGCCAGTTCACAGACGTTGACAGCTTTGGCGAATGTTTTGAATAATTACAATCAGAATTTCGTTGCCAAAACGGATTATTTCAAGCAAATGGATTTGTATGTGCAGTCGCAATATTACAGAGGAAAACCATACATTGGAGAATATCTGGACGAAACAACCGGTTATTGGCTAATGGGCGATAAAGAAAGAAGCCGTTATTACAATCATTCGACTTTTAACGATTTGATGATTACGGGATTGGTTGGTTTGCGTCCGAGAGCAGATGAAAAAATTGAAGTAAATCCGTTGATTCCACAGGATAAATGGGATTGGTTTTGTCTGGATAATGTGTTGTATCACGGGAATATCATCACGATTCTTTGGGATAAAACGGGGGAGAAATATGGAAAAGGAAAAGGTTTCAGGATTTTTAAAAATGGAAAAGAAATTGGGGTTTCAGAAAAATTGGAGAAATTAGTGTCGGAATAGAAAATTTAAAGACTACGTCAAGTTTGTCATTCTGAGGAACGAGGAATCTCCATTAGTGGCTCTACAAAGATTGACGATTTTGATTGTGGAGTTTCTTGCGAAGATTCTTCCTTCGTCAGAATGACAAAAATGAGAAAAAATATCTGCTCGATCTGCAAAATCTGCGAGAACAAAAAAATAAAAATAAAATGAAAAAGTTTTTTTTACATCTTACATTAACCGTTACACTTTTTACATTTTCGGCGAAAGCCCAAACAAAAATCAGTGTTACAAACCTGCAATGCGAAATGCTGAACAATCCGGAAGGAATTGATGTGGTTCAGCCTCGTTTGAGCTGGCAGATAAAGTCGGATGTGAATGATGTCAAACAAACGGCGTATCAAATTATGGTTGCTTCGACTTTAGAAAATCTTAATGCGAACAAAGCTGATTTATGGGATAGCGGAAAAGTAACAAGCAACGAATCTGTCAATATAATTTACAGCGGAAAAAAGCTGGGCGACCGACAAAATGCGTTTTGGAAAGTAACTGTTTTTACGAATAAAGGAGAAATTAAATCTACTGAAACTGCCCATTTTAGCATCGGGATTTTAACATATGCCGACTGGAAATCGACTCGCTGGATTGGCTATGAAAAATTGTCGAAAAATGATAGCGTTTCCCAGTATTCAAGATTGTCTGCACGTTATTTGAGAAAAGAAATTGATTTGAAAAAGCAAGTCAAATCTGCCAAGGTTTACATTATGGGAATGGGTTTGTATGAGCTGTACATCAACGGAAATAAAATTGGCGATCAGGTTTTAGCACCCGTTCCGACGGATTATACCAAAAACGTAAAATACAATGTTTTTGATGTGACTTCGCAATTAAAAGAAGGCAAAAATATGCTGGGAACGATTTTAGGAAACGGACGTTTTTTTGCGATGCGTCAGGATTACAAACCGTATAAAATCAAGTCATTTGGTTTCCCGAAATTGGCTTTGCAATTGTTTGTTGAATATGCGGATGGAAGCAAAGATGTAATTCGAACAGACGACACCTGGAAATTAACTACCGACGGACCGATTTTATCCAACAACGAATACGATGGCGAAGAATACGATGCCCGCAAGGAAATGAAAGGCTGGGCTACGACCAATTTTGATGATAAAAACTGGGTAAATGCCAGATACGTTCAGGAACCGGGCGGTTTTTATGAAGCGCAGATGACGCCGAATATGAAAATAATGGGCGAGGTAAAACCAATTTCCATAAAAGCGACTGCCAAAGGAACTTATATTTTGGATATGGGTCAGAATATGGTGGGCTGGTTGCAACTGAAAGTCAAAGGGAAAAGCGGTGACCAGATCACAATGAAATTTGCCGAGTCTTTGCAGGCTGATGGTTCGTTGTACATTGCCAATTTGCGTGATGCCAAAACTACCGATGTTTACACTTTGAAAGGCGAAGGTGAAGAAATCTGGGAACCACGTTTTATATTCCACGGTTTCCGATTTGTAGAAATTTCGGGTTTTCCAACCAAACCAACATTGGATAATTTCGTTGGAAAAGTGGTGTATGATGATATCAAAACTACTGGAACTTTTGAATCTTCGGATGCGACGATGAACCAGATTTTCAAAAATGCCTGGTGGGGAATCCGCGGAAATTACAAAGGAATGCCAATCGACTGTCCACAGCGCAACGAGCGTCAGCCTTGGTTGGGAGATAGAACGACGGGTGCTTATGGCGAAAGTTTTTTATTCGATAATCAAACATTGTATGCCAAATGGCTCGACGATATCAAATATTCGCAAACACAAGATGGAGGATTACCGGATGTAGCACCGGCATTTTGGCGTTATTATACCGATAATGTGACCTGGCCGGGAACTTATATTACAGTTGCAGATATGTTGTACCAACAATTTGCAGATAAAGAAGTGATTAAAAAACAATATCCGTCTATGAAAAAATGGATGGTGTATATGGAAGAAAATTATCTGAAAAAGAATTTAATGGACAAGGACAAGTATGGTGATTGGTGTGTACCGCCGGAGTCATTAGAATTGATTCGTTCCAAAGACCCTGCCCGTTTAACAGATGGACAATTGTTGTCGAGTGCATTTTATTATCAGTTATTGGACATAATGAAAAAGTTTGCAAAAATCGCAAATGCAGATGTTGATATTGCCCATTATGATGATTTGACAACAAGAATCAAAAAAGCATTCAATACCAAATTTTTAAATACGGATAAAAACTACTACGCCAATAACACCGTGACGGCAAATGTGTTGCCTTTGGCTTTTGGTTTGGTTCCAGAAAACTTAAAAGAGAAAGTATTTCAGAATATGGTTCACGAAATTGAGGAAACTAAAAAAGGTCATATCAGTACAGGCGTAATCGGAACGCAATTCTTGATGCGAACCCTGACAAACTTCGGTAGAGGAGACTTGGCTTATAAACTGGCTTCCAACAAAACCTATCCAAGCTGGGGTTTTATGGTCGAAAATGGAGCAACAACTATTTGGGAATTATGGAACGGAAACACCGCAGACCCATCAATGAATTCACAAAATCACGTGATGCTTTTGGGCGATTTACTGATTTGGTACTACGAAAATATAGCAGGTATCAAAAGCAATCCTGAAACTCCGGGTTTCAAACAAATCATTATGAAACCGGATTTCAATGCGGGATTAACTTTTGTAAATGCGTCTTACGAATCTATTTACGGACTGATTAAAAGCGACTGGAAGAAAAATAAAAATACTTTAGAATGGAAAATTACCATTCCAGCCAATTCATCGGCAGTGGTTTATTTGCCAACTGCTGATGCTTCTTCGGTAGCGTTGAACAATCAAAAATTGACTCAATTTTCTACCTCTTATAAAGCAGAAAATAATAGTATAGTCCTGACTTTAGAATCGGGTACTTATACTTTAAACCTAAAGTTCCAATAGATAATTCAGCACTGTACAGGATGCACCTTTAATTTTTTAGTGTCATTTTTACACTTAATAAATTTTTGCATCATGATATTTACATATTGCATTGAAAACAAGCTCTATAAATTTTAAAAGATAAGTAATGAAACTCAAACATATAACGATTGCCTTTTTTGGACTGCTGATTTTAGGAAGCTGTAAATCGGCTTTGGAAAAAAAGACTTGGAAAGAAGGAATTTTGGTAGATGAATTTATCTATGACAAAGCGCCATATCCTTCCTGCCACGCCGTAACCATTGTGGAAGCAACCAATGGTGATTTAGTGTCGGCTTGGTTTGGAGGAACTCACGAAAGACATCCTGATGTTTGTATTTATGTAGCGATCAAACCAAAAGGAAGTGATAAATGGGGTGACCCCATTAAGGTAGCAGATGGTGTAATGAAAGACGGGACAAGATTTCCGACCTGGAATCCTGTTTTGTACCAAATTCCGGGAGGTGATTTAATGCTGTTTTATAAAATCGGACCAAAACCATCCGAGTGGTGGGGCGTTTACAGAACTTCTTCTGATGGCGGAAAGACTTGGTCTGATAAGATTGATATGCCGAGTAAAGATTTCTTGGGGCCAATTAAAAATAAACCGGTTTTATTGAGTAACGGAACATTATTGCTTCCTTCAAGTACCGAAGGAAATGGCTGGCATTTGCATATGGAATCCACTCCCGACTTCGGAAAAACATGGATTATGGGCGATACAATTTCAAGAGGAAAAGAAAAGATAAATGCTATTCAGCCAAGTATTCTGTTTCATAAAGACGGAAGCATTCAGGCGATTGGAAGAACGAGAAACAGAGCTATTTTCAGCACGTTTTCCAAAGATAACGGAAAAACCTGGTCAGATTTAGAACTAATCGGATTGCCAAACAACAACTCCGGAACTGATGCGGTAACCCTTAAAAACGGAAAACATTTGTTGGTTTACAACCACGTTTTGCCTCCGGGAAAAGAAGCCAAAGGACCAAGAACACCTTTAAATCTTTCTATTTCAGATGACGGAATCAATTGGAAAGCGACGTTAGTTTTGGAAGATTCAAAAATCAGCCAATATTCGTATCCATCAATCATTCAGAGTTCAGATGGAATGGTTCATATCGTGTATACGTGGAGAAGAGAAAAACTGAAATACGTAAAAATTGATCCAAACAAATTAAAAGCAATTCCAATCAAAAACGGAATCTGGCCGGGACAAGAAGGTGTTGAAGTGAAGGCTGTTAAAGCGGAAGAAGAGTAAAAATTTTAAACCATATAAGTCATATAAGTTTCATTTAATCTGTTTTTAATTAGGAATTAACTTATATGGTAAAAAAAGAATTATGAAGAATAATATAAGTTTCATTAAAACTATCGCTGTAGTTCTGACAATTGTTTTTTCAGGAGCTTTCAATAGTACAGTTTCTGCACAATCCAACAAAAAGCAACGTTACAAAGTAGCGGTTTGCGACTGGATGATTTTAAAAAGACAAAAACTCGGAGCCTTTGGTTTGGCAAGCGAAATCAAAGCAGACGGAATCGAACTCGATATGGGCGGTTTGGGAAAAAGACCCACATTCGACAGTAAATTAGGTGACCCGATTGAAAGACAAAAGTTTCTGGATAAGTCCAAAGAAACAGGTGTTGGAATCAGTTCAATCGCCATGTCCGGTTTTTATGCACAATCCTTTGCCAAAAGAGATTCAATCACACTGATGATTAACGATTGTGTGGCAACCATGAAAAACATGAAGGTGAAAGTTGCTTATCTGCCTTTGGGTACCGAAAGTGATTTGACGAAAAATCCGGAATTACGCCCGATAATTATCGAAAGATTAAAATGGGCAGGCAAACAAGTCGGTAAAATAGGAGGAGTGATCGCAATCGAAACTTCATTAAACGCTACCGAAGAGAAAAAACTATTGGAAGAAATTGGCTGTAAACACATCAAAAGCTCTTTCAATTTTGCAAATGCAGTAGATAACGGAAGAGATATCGCAACCGAATTAAAGATTTTAGGCAAAAAACATCTGGCTCAAATTCACGCTTCTACAACAGATACTGTCTGGCTGGAAAACGATAAAAATGTCGATATGCCAAAAATTAAAAAAACGCTGGACGAAATGAAATGGAGTGGCTGGTTAATCGTAGAGCGCTCGCGTGATGTAACGCAAGTGCATAATGTAAAAGCGAATTACGGAGCCAACGTAGCGTATTTGAAGAAAATTTTTCAGAATTAATATAGGAATCAACAGACCTAACAGGTTTTAAAAACCTGTTAGGTCTCGAATTACAAAATACAATGAAATATTTAAGCTTACTCTTTTTAGGACTATACGCCACTTTTGCATCGGCACAAAGCATCATCATCGTTCGTGATGCTAATGCGCCAAGAGCGGAATATGGAGCCGAAAAACTATCAGAAACCGCAACATCCAAAGGATTCAAAATAACTTTCGCAGACAAGACACCTAAAAAATCAAAAGACAAAGTAATCGTCATTGGCGAAAAAGGAACCGATTTTTGGAACCAAAACGCCAAAACTGCTAAAATCGACGACAGCCAATTAACAAAAAAAGAAGGCTTTCAAATCCGCACACAAAAAAATACTATTTTCATTGAAGGAACCGACGCAACCGGAGCATTGTATGGCGCTTTGGAATTGGCAGACCGAATCAAAACTTCAGGTGAAATTCCATCAGAAATAAATATCGACGACAGCCCTGAAATGGTATTAAGAGGCGCTTGTATCGGAATGCAAAAACCGGTTTATCTTCCCGGCAGAGACGTTTACGAATATCCATACACTCCCGAAACGTTCCCTTGGTTTTATGACAAAAAGTTATGGACGAAGTATCTGGATATGATGGTCGAAAACCGAATGAATTCTCTGTATTTATGGAACGGGCATCCTTTTGCTTCATTGGTAAAATTGAAAGATTATCCTTTTGCCGTTGAAGTAAGCGACGAAGATTTCAAAAAAAATGAAGAAATCTATAAATACCTGACCGTAGAAGCCAACAAAAGAGGAATCTGGGTCATCCAAATGTTCTATAATATCATTGTTTCCAAACCATTTGCGGAACACTATAATATGAAAACGCAGGATCGTTCACGTCCAATTACGCCTTTGCTTTCTGATTATACCAGAAAATCAATTAGTGCCTTTATCGAGAAATATCCAAATGTTGGTTTGTTAGTTTGTCTTGGAGAAGCCATCAATACAATAGATGATGACGTAGAATGGTTTACCAAAACCATTATTCCGGGCGTTCAGGATGGCCTAAAAGCATTGGGAAGAACCGACGAACCGCCAATTATTTTGCGTTCTCACGATACCGATGGGCCTTTGGTGATGGAAAAATCACTTCCGTTGTATAAAAACCTGTACACAGAAAGCAAATATACAGGAGAATCTTTGACGACTTACACGCCAGGCGGACCTTGGGGAGAAACGCATAAACAGTTAAGCGCGTTAAAATCAATTCATATCGAAAACGTACATATTCTGGCTAATCTGGAACCTTTCCGTTACGGTTCGCCGGATTTTATTCAGAAAACAGTTAAAGCAATGCACAGCGTTCATGGAGCCAATGCATTGCACTTATATCCGCAGGCATCGTATTGGGATTGGCCCTATTCAGCAGATAAAACCAAAACTGGCGAGCGATTACTCGAAATGGACCGCGACTGGATTTGGTACAAAGCCTGGGCAAGATATGCCTGGGACAGCAAAAGAGACAGAAATGAAGAAGTTAAATTTTGGGATAAAGATTTGGCTGATAAATACGGAACCGATTTAGAAGGCGCCGATAATATCTTAAAGGCCTACGAAGAAACCGGAGAAATTGCCCCGAAAACGCTAAGACGTTTCGGAATCACCGAAGGAAACCGTCAGACTTTATTATTAGGAATGTTCGAAAGCCAGTTGGTGAATCCATCAAAATGGCGAGTATATCCGGGATTCCACGAATCTTGCGGACCTGCTGGAGAATTGCTTTTGGAATACGCCAAAAAAGAGTGGAACAAAGAACCACATTCAGGGGAATTGCCAACGCAAATCATCGCCGAAATCACTGAACACGGAAGATTAGCCGTTGAAGCCATCGATAAAGCCGAGGCCAGCGTAACCAAAGACAAAGAAGAATTTCTGCGTCTTAAAAACGATGTACATTGCTATAAAACTTTCGCCGATTTCTTTTCAGAGAAAGTAAAAACCGCTTTGTTGGTTTTAAGATACAGTTATTCCAACGACATTGCCGATTTGGATAAAGCCCTTCCGCATCTCGAAAAAAGTATCGAATATTATGAAAAATTGGTCGATTTAACCAAAGACCATTATTTATATGCCAACAGTATGCAGACCGCACAACGCCGAATCCCGATTGGCGGAGACGACGGAAACAACAAAACTTGGGCTGAATTATTGCCACATTACGAAAGAGAATTGGCTAATTTCAAGCGAAATCTGGAACTTTTGAAATCCTCAAAAGACGGTAAAGTTGTAACCAAAGAAAGTAAGCCGTGGAAAACCGCTGAGGTAAATTTATTAAGCGAAAGCAAAGGAACTTACGCAGTTAAAAACGGAATAAAAGTGTACGGAACACCAATTTCGGAACTGACAAAAATAGCTCCTGAATTGCAAAACCTAAAAGGAATTGCATTCGATGAAGCATCACAAAACGAAAACGGAACACACCTGAAATTCAAAAATACCAAAGCCGTAAAACTGGTGGTGGGTTATTTCAATTCCGATCAGAAAAGATTTTTATTTCCGCCAAGTTTGGAAACTGATGCGTCCGGAAATGCCCACGGTCAGGCCGAAGTAATTTTGGCAAGCGCGATGAATTTGAAAGAATTGCCAAGGATAAACATTCACACCTACACCTTTCAGCCGGGCGAAAACAAGCTCGATTTAGGCAAAGGTAGAGTGCTTATTTTAGGCTTCATCGATGCTGATCAAACCATTACAACACGTGATGTCGGTTACATCGATGCAGGCGAAAAAGGCGCGGTAGACTGGTTGTTCTATTAAAATAATTTGGGAGTGACTCTCCGTGACCCGAGCCTCAAAGGCGAACTGGCGAAGCAAAACTCTGGGTCGGGCTGTACGTCCCCACTTTTTTTATCCCCCGAAAAAAGGGGATAAAAAAGAGTTTTACTGCCATCCCTCACGCGAGCGAACTCAAAATAACAGGTCGTCCCTACGGGACTTTTGTTGGCGGATGGATTTGTTTTTTACAAACAGTCAGTCCCTCTGGGACTAAAGGAAATGAATTAGAATTTTATTTTTGTAGAAACCCAAATGGTCCATTAGTATTGGTACTAATAAGAGTTTAATTAGAATTTTATTTTTTATTGAACCAGAAACAACTCCGTTAGGAGTCTGATGTTTGTAGAAAAAGATAAGGTTGGAACAAAAAGCTCCGTAGGGGCGAACTGTAAAATTCAAATCGTTTTGGCGAGATTGATTATATGAAGAAATTAATTTACATACTATTTTTTACAACTGCTTTTTCGTGGTCGCAAACCAAAGAGAAAGCAACTTCATTTCGTAAAGAAGTTTCGCTGAACTCCTCCTGGGAAACCATTGTTTTGGACAAGCTTCCTGAGCAGGAAGAAACCTTTGTGCAAAATCCGAAAGTAGATTCGCAATGGCAAAAAGTAAACGTACCCCACAATTGGGACCAGTATTACGGATTGCGAAGAACCAAACACGGCAATTTACACGGTACTGCCTGGTACCACAAGACATTACAACTTGATAAAAAAGATAATTCAAAAAGACTTTTCCTCTTTTTCGAAGGTGTAAGTTCTTATGCCACAGTTTGGGTAAACGGCAGAAAAGTAGGTGAACACAAAGGCGGAAGAACCATTTTTACAGTCGATATTACAAAAGCCGTTTCTTTCGAAAAGACAAATAATATCATTGTCAAAGCCTCGCATCCATCCTTCATTGCCGATTTGCCTTGGGTTTGCGGAGGCTGTTCAGGAGAGTGGGGATTCTCAGAAGGCTCCCAGCCAATGGGGATTTTCAGACCTGTAACTTTGGTTGTGACCGATGAAGTTCGTATAGAACCTTTCGGTGTTCATATCTGGAATGACAAATCAACTTCCAAACAAAGAGCAATTCTGAATGTTACCACCGAAGTCAAAAACTACGGAACTTCAAACCGAAACATAAGTATCGAAAACACCCTTTTTGATAAAAAAGGAAAGAAAGTGGTTAGCGTAAAAAGTGATGTCAAAAACACTTCAGGAGAAACAAAACAAATAGCACAAATACTTCCCGAGATTGCAAACCCAAAATTATGGTCGCCAGCCAATCCGTATTTATATGAATTGGTTACTACAATTTCGGAAAACGGAAAAAAAATAGACGAATTAAAAACACCATACGGAATCCGTTGGGTAAGCTGGCCGGTCAGTCGTGACGGAAAAGACAATCGTTTTTACATCAACGACGAACCATTGTTCATCAACGGAACTTGCGAATATGAACATTTAATCGGAAACAGTCATTCGTTTTCAGATGAGCAAATCCATTCGCGAATCGAACAGATAAAAGCGGGAGGATTTAATGCTTTTCGAGAAGCACACCAGCCTCACAATTTAAAATATCAGGAAGAACTAGACCAAAACGGAATTCTTTTTTGGAGTCAGTTTTCGGCACATATTTGGTACGACACACCCGAATTCAAAGAAAATTTCAAAACCTTATTACGAGAATGGATCAAAGAACGCCGAAATAATGCGTCAGTCGTAATATGGGGATTGCAAAACGAAAGCACGATTCCAAAAGAATTTGCAGAAGAATGCACCCAAATCATCCGCGAAATGGATCCAATGTCAGCTTCGCAACGCATTGTTACGACCTGTAACGGAGGTGAAGGAACAGATTGGAATGTCGTACAAAACTGGTCGGGAACCTATGGTGGCGATCCGTTTAATTACGATGTCGAAATGAGCACGCAATTACTAAATGGCGAATATGGCGCCTGGCGTTCACACGATCTCCATACCGAAGGCGAATTTGACCAAAAAGGAGTTTTGAGCGAAAACCGTTTCTCGCAATTAATGGAAATCAAAGTCCGCGAAGCCGAATCGGTAAAAGATAAAATCGCAGGGCAATTCAACTGGCTTTTTGCTTCGCACGAAAATCCGGGACGTGTTCAAAACGGTGAAGGATTTAGAGACATTGACAAGGTTGGACCAGTAAATTACAAAGGGCTTTTCAGTATTTGGGGTGAACCTTTGGATGCCTATTATATGTACCGTGCCAATTATGTTTCGAACAAAACCAATCCGATGGTGTATATTGTTTCACACACTTGGCCGAACCGTTGGGATGCTCCGGGAATCAAAAACGGAATCGATGTCTATTCGAATTGTGATGAAGTGGAATTGTTCAATGATGTCAATAAATCATCACTCGGAAAACTAAAAAATCCGGGATTAGGCCAGCATTTTCAATGGAATAATGTCAACATTCAATACAATGTTTTGTATGCTGTAGGTTATGTAAACGGAAAAGCCGTTGCCAAAGATTATATTGTATTAAACAATTTGCCAAAAGCACCTAATTTCAATGCTTTAGAAACGAAAAAAGAAACGATTTTACAGCCTCAAAAAGGTTATAATTATATTTACAGAGTGAACAGCGGAGGCAGTGAAATCAAAGATTCTAACGGAAATGTTTGGAATGCTGATGTTCATAAAAGCGGAGAAAACACCTGGGGTTCTTTGTCGTGGACGGATAGTTTCAAACAATTGCCTGATTTTTATGCGAGCCAAAGAACCACTTTCGACCCAATTTCAGGAACAAAAGACTGGAAATTATTTCAGAGTTTCAGGTACGGAATCGACAAATTGCGTTACGAATTCCCAGCTCCCGACGGAGAATATCTGGTAGAATTGTATTTTACAGAGCCGTGGTATGGAACCGGTGGTGGACTCGACTGCAAAGGCTGGCGTTTGTTTGACGTAGCCATCAATGACAATGTGGTACTGAAAGATTTGGATATTTGGTATGAAGTCGGACACGATTCGGCGCTAAAGAAAACTTTTGTTGTAAAAAGCAAAAACGGAAAAATTGTTATTTCATTCCCGAATGTAAAAGCAAGTCAGGCAATTATTTCGGCAATTGCCATAGCGACCAAAGATAAAACGGTAAAAGGAGCTTCGGCTTCGCCACGAAATATTCAGAATGTTGAGAGTAATTCAGAAACTAAAATCGGTTCGTGGCTGGATATTAATTCGAAACAATATTCAGATTCTGATGTTGTTTTTACGCAATTGCCTTCAGAAGTTTATGGAGCCGATTATTTACAAGTATCATCTAAAGCTAAATCTTTAGGTTCATTCGTAACCAAAGAAGATTCGGAAATTTATCTTTTCACTCAATCAGAAGATTCAATTTCAGGTTATAAAAGAATAAACGAAATCGCTAAAAATTCAGATAAAGTGGAATTTTCGGTTTTCCATAAAAAAGTCAAAAAAGGAGAAAAAGTTGGTTTTGAAAATAGCACTATTGCTGTTGTTCCAACCTATGATATGGGTGAAAAAGACGAATCAAGACCCGTTGTACTTTTGGAAGCTGAAACTGCCAAAACCACCGGAAACGGAATAGAAAAAGGCAATTTCAAAAAAGCCGATTATATCGAATTTAAGGAAAAAACAAAAAACAGCATTCAGTTTGAAGTGAAACCCGGAGTTGCCGGAATTTACCTGATGCGCTTCCGATTTATGAACCGAAATGAGACACCGTTGAAAGTCAAATTCAAAATGGAAGATGCCTACGGAATTATGATGCGAAATGATACGATTGAGTTTCCATCTGCTACGGAGAAATGGAAAGTTTTGAACACAACTTCTGGCGGTTACATCAACGCAGGAACCTACAAAATCACGATAGAATCTGATGATATGAAGGGATTGTTATTGGATAATTTTGAGTTTCAATAAAAATTAAAATGACCGCAAATTCGCAAATTATTAATCCAAATTTGGAAAAATAAAATTTGCGAATTTGCGGTAAAAAGTAAGCTTATGAAAAAACATAAAAACGTTTTACAAAAAATTGTAATAGCCTTAATAATACTTATTTCAACAGCAGGTTTTGCACAAGCCAAAAAAGCCAGAATTGTCGAAGATTTCAATAAAAACTGGAATTTCAAATTAGGAGATCATCCACAGGCGATCAATGCGGATTTCAGTACTGCCGATTGGAGAGGCTTGCAACTGCCTCACGATTGGAGTATCGAAGGAGCATTCAATAAAGATTTTCCAACAGGAACTAAGCAAGGATTTTTGCCGGCAGGAAAAGGCTGGTACCGCAAAACATTTACCTTGCCAAAAGATTGGGCAGGCAAATCGATTTCGATAGAATTTGACGGTGTTTTCAAGAACAGCGAAGTATTCATCAATGGTCATTCATTGGGAAAGCGTCCTAGTGGATACATTTCATTTGCTTATGAAATGACTCCTTACTTGCATTTCGGAAAACAAGAAAATGTTATTGCCGTAAAAGTCGATAACGATGCACAACCCAATTCCAGATGGTACACAGGTTCTGGAATTTATAGAAACGTACATTTGGTGGCTGTCGAAAAACTGCACGTAGCACATTGGGGAACTTATGTAACCACTCCCAAAATCAGCAAAGAAAAAGCATCCGTACACTTTGAAGTGACTGTAGAAAATAAAGCAAATACTGAAAAAGAATTCAAATTCGTCACCTCCATTGTAGACGCTAAAAATAAAGAAGTAGCTAATGCGGTGTCAACAGAAAAAATAGAGGCAAATGCCAATTCTAAAAAAATACATAATTTGGAAGTGAAAAACCCAAATTTATGGGATACCGAAAATCCGTATTTGTATAAAGTGCTTACCAAAATTTACGAAAATAAAAAATTGGTTGATACATATGAAACACCATTAGGAATTCGATTTTTCTCTTTTGATGCCGAAAAAGGATTCTCTTTAAACGGAAAACCAACCAAAATATACGGAGTCTGCCTGCATCACGACAACGGTGCTTTGGGAGCTGTGGAAAATATTCACGCCGTTCGTAGAAAACTGACTTTGCTAAAAGAAATGGGGGCGAATGCCATCAGAATGTCGCATAATCCGCATTCGTTGGAAATGATGCAATTGTGTGATGAAATGGGTTTCATTGTTCAGGACGAGGCATTTGATGTTTGGAAAAAACCAAAAGTAAAGAATGATGCTCACAAAGAATGGGATTCTTGGTACAAAAGAGATTTAGAAGATTTAATTTTAAGAGACCGTAACTATCCGTCGGTGATGATGTGGAGCATTGGAAACGAAATACGTGAACAATTCGACAGTACCGGAATTGCTATTACCAGAGAATTGGCTCAAATCGTAAAAAATCTCGATACTACTCGTCCAATAACAAGTGCGTTGACAGAGAATGTTCCGGAGAAGAATTTTATTTATCAATCAGGAGCTTTGGATTTGCTGGGATTCAATTACAAACACGAAGATTACGCAACCTTTCCAACCCGTTTCAAGGGGCAAAAGATAATTGCTTCCGAGACTGTTTCGGCTCTCGAAACCCGTGGACATTATGACCAGCCTTCGGATGTGGTTAAAGCGTGGCCTGTTAAATACGGAGAGAAATTTGATGGTAATGCCGATTTTACGGTTTCGGCTTACGATAATGTAAAATCATTTTGGGGTTCGACGCACGAAGAAAGCTGGAAAGCAATAAAAAACTCCGATTTTATTGCTGGTACTTTTGTCTGGACTGGTTTTGATTATATCGGTGAACCCGATCCATACCCATTTCCTGCACGCAGTTCGTATTTCGGAATCATCGATTTGGCGGGACTTCCAAAAGATGTCTATTATATGTACCAAAGCGAATGGGCAAAGAAACCCGTTTTGCACATTTTTCCGCACTGGAACTGGACTGCAGGACAGGAAGTCGATGTTTGGGCGTATTACAACAATGCCGATGAAGTCGAATTATTCCTGAACGGAAAATCACTGGGCAAAAAAGCCAAACAAAATGACGATCTGCATATTTCCTGGCGCGTAAACTTCGAACCCGGAACCATTAAAGCCATTTCCAGAAAAGACGGAAAAGTAGTTTTAGAAAAAGAAATTCACACCGCTGGAGAAGCTTCCAAAATAGATTTGAAAGCCGATAAAGTAACCATAAAAAATGACACTTATGATTTGGTTTATGTAACCGTTTCTATTGTTGATAAAGACGGAAATCTTCTGCCAAATGCTAATGATCTAATCAATTTTGAAGTTACAGGCGGAGGAAAATTAGCGGGTGTTGATAACGGTTATCAGGCAGGTTTGGATTCGTTCAAAGCCAGTTCTTGCAAAGTCTTTAATGGAAAATGCATCGCCATCATTCAATCCAACGGCAAGAAAGAAAACATTCAGTTAAAAGCTTCCACCGTGAACGGAATGTCAGCTACAGTAATTGTAAAAGTAGAATAAGCATTTCAGGAAATAATTGTTTTTTTGCGTAATTCTTCGCGAACTTTGCTGTTAATTTTTTAGGCATACAATATCAAATACAGCTTTATTTTTCCTCAAAACACTTATATTTACTTATTAAAAAGAAAAACTTCAATGGAAAATAATATAAAAATAAAATGGGGAATTGTAGGTTTGGGAAATATTGCCCATGAATTCGCCAGAGATTTGCAATTGGTAGAATCGGGAGAACTTTGTGCGGTAGCTTCAAGAAATATCGATAAAGCCCAGGAATTTGCCAATAAGTTCCAATGTCCAAAAGCCTATGGTTCGTATGATGAGCTTTTTAAAGACGAAAATATTGATATTCTCTATATTGCAACTCCGCATGATTCACACGCTGAGCTGACCATTAAGGCACTGCAGAATAATAAACACGTGTTGTGTGAAAAGCCGTTGGCCTTGCATTATAATGATGTTTTGCAAATGATTACTGTTGCTAAAAAACACAATAAATTTTTCATGGAAGCATTTTGGACCCGTTTCAATCCTTCTATACGTGAAACTTTAGAACATATTCAAAACGGTGCGATAGGAGAAGTAAAATATGTCAATGCTGATTTTTCCATTAAATTCGAAAATCCAGATAATACCAGAATGACTGATATTAAATTGGGGGGAGGAGCACTGATGGATATTGGCGTTTATCCATTGTTTTTGGCTTATTTAATATTAGGAAAACCTAAAGAAATTTTGGCAAAATCCAATTTTCATGCCACTGGAGCCGATACACAAACCTCTATTATTTTGCAATATGAAAAAGCGCAAGCCGTGCTGCATTCCAGTTTTTTATATACTTCCAATGTAGAAGCTACAATAAGCGGCACCAAAGGCCGAATTAATCTTGACCCGCTTTGGTTTATGACCGAATCGTACAGTTTGACTCAAGGCGATCAAAAGACAAAATTTGAAAGACCAACATTGGGCAAAGGCTACACTTACGAAATCGAGGAATGTCACGCTTGCCTTAGAGCCAATAAAACGGAAAGCGAACTTTGGTCTCATCAAAACAGCTTAGAGCTTTCCGCAATTGTGGAGGAAGTAAAAAATCAAATAGGTTTAGTATATTCTTAATTTACGTTTTAAATTGTATAAAAGCAACAATATTTTGTTATATAAATTATATTAAGTAAGAATTTGATTAATTGTTTTTGGTTTAAAGTAAAATAGTATTTACATTTAGAAAAACTATTTTTATATGTTAATCAAAGTTTACGGAAGTGCTGTTTTTGGAGTTGAAGCGACTACAATCACTGTTGAAGTCAATATGGATAAAGGAATTGGCTATCATTTGGTTGGACTGCCAGACAATGCTATTAAAGAAAGCAGTTATCGTATAGCCGCCGCCCTCAAAAATAACGGCTATGAAATGCCAGGTAAAAAAATCATTATCAACATGGCGCCAGCCGATTTGCGTAAGGAAGGTTCAGCCTATGACTTGACATTGGCAATTGGGATTCTAGTAGCTTCGGCACAAATAAAAACGGATAACTATGAACAATATATCATTATGGGAGAGCTGTCGCTCGATGGCAGTCTGCAACCCATTCGGGGGGCTTTGCCTATTGCAATAAAAGCCAAAGAAGAGGGATTTAAAGGTTTCTTTTTGCCTATTCAAAATGCAAAAGAAGCTGCGATTGTAGCTGGACTTGATGTGTATGGGGTTTCGAATGTGCAGGAAGTGATTGACTTTTTAGAAGGTAAAGGAACATTAGAACCCACAGTTATCGATACCAGAGCCGAATTTTATAAAACACTCGACTTTCCTGAATTTGATTTTAGTGATGTCAAAGGTCAGGAAAGCATTAAACGCTGTATGGAAATTGCGGCGGCTGGCGGTCATAATATAATTCTCATAGGGCCGCCTGGTGCCGGAAAAACCATGCTGGCCAAAAGACTGCCCAGTATTTTACCACCAATGACTTTGCGTGAAGCATTAGAAACTACCAAAATTCACAGTGTTGCCGGAAAGCTGAAAGAAGTTGGATTGATGAACCAGCGTCCGTTTCGCAGTCCGCATCATACTATTTCGAATGTTGCGCTTGTCGGGGGAGGAAGTTATCCACAGCCGGGAGAAATTTCGATGGCGCACAACGGTGTTTTGTTTTTGGATGAACTGCCGGAATTTAAGCGCGATGTTTTGGAAGTAATGCGCCAGCCCTTGGAAGATAGGGAAGTGACAATTTCCAGAGCCAAGTTTACGGTGACTTACCCGTCGTCTTTTATGCTGGTGGCAAGCATGAATCCAAGTCCGAGTGGTTTTTTTAATGATCCAGATTCTCCTCAAACATCTTCACCGCACGAAATGCAGCGTTATTTAAGCAAAATTTCGGGGCCTTTATTGGATCGAATTGATATTCACATCGAAGTAACTCCCGTTCCTTTCGAAAAATTATCTGACGACCGAAAAGCCGAAAGCAGTGTTGATATTCGAAAAAGAGTAACATCAGCAAGAGAAATCCAGTCCAAAAGATTTGAAGAAATGGATCACATTCATTATAATGCCCAAATGAATACCAAACATATTCGGGAACATTGCGCTCTTGATGAAGCTTCGAAAGAGTTATTGAAAACTGCCATGGAACGGCTGAATCTTTCGGCCAGAGCCTATGACAGAATCCTGAAAGTTGCAAGGACAATTGCAGATTTGGATGATGCTCCTCAGGTTGTTTCAGGACATATTGCGGAAGCGATTCAGTATAGAAGTTTGGATCGAGATGGTTGGTTGGGATAGTGTTTTAGCATGGTTTCGATTGTGAATTTTTATTTTGGAAAATTTGAAAGAAACAAAAATCTCGATTTATAGCCCCGATTGCAGTGAAAATACTCTCTCGTTTTTTTTCAACGAGAGAGATTGTAACGTAAAGCGGGAGGAATCTTCAAAAGAAACGAAAATTGGCTGCTCTTAAAAAATAATATAACTCAGGTTCTTAGGTAAAATTATCTATTAGAACGCCTGTCATTATTTTGGCTTGGGCGTCTTGGACCAAAACTATTTGTACTGGTTTTTTTTGTATTATCAGTTTTTGGTTTCTTAGGAGCTGCATTGCGTTGTTGTCTCCCTTGACCTTGTTTAATAGGTTCGGTGGATGCATTAGGATCCGGTTCAAAACCTTTGATGTTTTCTTTGGGTAATTTCAGGCCAACCAATTTTTCTATATCGCGCAAAAAAGTGGTTTCGTCCGGGCTAACTAGTGAAATAGCTTCGCCGCTTGCTCCAGCTCTTCCAGTTCTTCCAATTCGGTGAACATAATCTTCTGGAATATTGGGCAGTTCAAAATTAATAACATGTGGTAACAACGGGATATCCAAACCTCGTGCGGCAATATCTGTAGCGACCAAAGCGGTTAGGCTTCCGTTTTTGAAACCGGCTAAGGCTTTGGTTCGTGCGCCCTGACCCTTGTTACCATGAATAGCTGCCGCTTTTATGCCGGAATTAATCATGTTTTCAGTCAGCTTGTTGGCTCCTTGTTTGGTTCGAGTAAAAACCAAAATCTGTTTCCAGCGGCCTTCAGTGATAAGTTTAATTATTAATTCTGTTTTTTTCTCTTTGGCAACAGGATATATTTTTTGAGCAATAGCGTCCACTGTTGTGTTTTCCGGAGTAGCTTCAACATGAACTGGATGGTGCAAAATGCCCATTGCCAGTTTTTTAATATCTTTTGAGAAGGTTGCCGAGAATAGCAGGTTTTGTCTTTTTGGAGGCAAAACCTTTAGAATGCGTTCGATATCCCGTAAGAAACCCATGTCCAGCATACGGTCCGCTTCATCTAAAACCAAGATCTCAACTTTTGAAAGTGAAATTAAACCTTGATTTTGCAGATCGATTAATCGGCCAGGAGTTGCGACTAAAATATCAACACCTTGACGTAACTGGCTTACCTGCGGATTTTGGTTTACGCCGCCAAAAATAACTGTACTGCGCAAATCCAAAAATTCACTGTACTCTTTTATATTGGCATAAATCTGAGCTGCCAATTCTCGTGTTGGGGTTAATATTAAGGCACGAACGGGTCTTTGTCTTAAGTGCTGCCCTTGTGATAATAATTGTAATATTGGAAGTGTAAAACCTGCTGTTTTTCCTGTTCCTGTCTGTGCAGATGCTAATACATCTTTTCCTTCTAAAATTGGCGGAATTGCTTTTTGCTGTATTGGGGAAGGAGTTGCATATCCTTTTTTGCTGATGGCTTTTAATAAAGCATCAGATAAGCCTAATGAATTAAATGACATAAATTGTTGTTATGAAGTAAACCTATTATTTAGTTTACTCCTTTTAAGTTGGCGCAAAGGTACTGCTAATTTTCCGATGTGGTTTGATTGCTTTACTTTGTTTACTTAAAGACAGACAATATGTTATTTTTTAGGTCTTATTTATGAATTGATATTGCCGTTGAAATTATTTCACTTCACTTCTGAAAAAGTATCTCCTTTTTTTATGTCTCCAGTTTCAAATCCTCTGTTGAACCAATACATTCTTTGTTCGGAAGTGCCATGAGTAAAGGAATCGGGAACAACCTGTCCTTGCATTTTTTTCTGAATTGCATCATCACCTACAGCATGTGCAGCGCTCAGAGCTTCTTCAATATCGCCGGCTTCCAGCATTTTATTTTGTTTTTCGTTGTAATGTGTCCAAAGACCTGCATAAAAATCGGCTTGCAGTTCTAAAGCTACAGATAATTTATTGCCTTCGGTTTCACCTCGGTTTTCTTGTAATTGTCGTACTTTATCTGAAGTTCCTAATAGTGTTTGGATATGGTGTCCAAATTCATGAGCCATTACATAAGCAACTGCAAAATCGCCGCCTTCAGCTCCAAATTTGGTTCTCAGTTCATCAAAAAAAGACATATCCATATAAATGGTTTTGTCGCCAGGACAATAAAAAGGACCAGAGGCTGAACTGGCTCCTCCGCAGGCTGTTTCTACTTGACCGCTAAACAGAATAAGTTTTGGGGCTTTAAAAGTCAGGCCGTTTTCTTCAAATATTTTTGTCCAAACATCTTCATTGTCGGCCATAAGTGTTTTGACAAATTCACCTTCCGTTTTTTCGGCTTCGGTCAGCGTTCTGTTTTCGGTTTGCGTAGTCTGCTGTTGGTTGAACTGTTCTAATATTGGGGTAATCATTCGTGCATTTTCTCCACCAAAAGCATTTACAAGCAAAATAATAATTCCAATTATTCCTCCGCCTACTATAGTTTTACCTCCAGAGGACATTCCTCTGCGGTCTTCAACATTATCGCTTTGTCTTCTTCCAATCCATTTCATAGCAGGTACAATTTATTGGTTAGTACTTAAATAATATGATGTTTTTTTAAATAAAGATAAGTTTATAAAGTGATATTTTTTGGTTTTAGCCATTTTTCTAAAATATCTTCAAGAGTTTTCTTTATGATAGGTTTTGAAACATAATCATTCATGCCTGCTTCTATGCATTTTTCTTTTTCTCCCATTATGGTTCCTGCTGTAAGGGCAATAATGATGGTGTCTTGTAAATTTTCTATTTTTCGGATTGCTTTCGTGGCTTCATATCCATTAATTAGAGGCATTTGAATATCCATGAAAATGATGTCCGGATTAATTTCTAACACTTTATCAAGTGCTTTTTCTCCGTCGCTGGATTCATAAATGATGCACTTTGGAACAATTTGCTTGACTAAAGTTTTAGTCAAAAGCATATTGATTTTATTATCTTCTACAATTAGGATTTTTGGCTCTTCATTTTCAAATTGCAGTATGCGGTTTTCTGAAATTACTTTTAAAGAATTTATTAATTTGTTTTGTTTTAATTTATTACTGCTTTTTAATTTTATGTCAAAGAAAAAGGTACTTCCTATGTTATACTGACTTTTTATCTGCAGTTTACTATTCATTAGACTTAACAACTGATTTGAAATTGTTAATCCTAATCCTGTTCCTCCAAATTTTTTGGTAGTTGAGCTGTCTTCTTGAGAAAAGGCCTGAAAAATAATTTTTTGATTACTTTTTCGAATACCAATTCCTGTATCTTTTACTGAAAACCTCAAAGAAGTTGAATTTTTATGGACATCTAATACTGATATAGTAAGATCTATTCCGCCAACATGGGTGAACTTAATTGCATTAGTCAATAGATTGATAAGTACTTGTTTTAGGCGGATATAATCAACCCAAATGTATTTTGGGACATCCTCATCAATTATATAATTTATTTGTAAATTTTTGGAATGGGCTTGATAATTGACCAATTCTTTTATTTGGAGGATAATATTTTCAATGCAGTATTTCTCAATATTAAGCTCAAGCTTACCGGACTCAATTTTAGAAAAATCGAGTATGTCATTAACCACTTCCAATAAAATATTAGCCGATTGGTTAATGGTTTTCATGTATTGTTTTTGAGTAGTTTCGAGTTTGGAATTCATCAGCAGATCGGTGTAGCCTATGATTCCGTTTAAAGGTGTTCGTATCTCATGGCTCATATTGGCAAGAAATTCGGATTTGGCTTTATTTGCAGCTTCAGCCAATTCTTTTTCTTTGACAATGGATTCATTCTTTTTCTTTTCGGTAATATCAATAAATATTCCTTCCATAAAAGCAATTTCACCATTCTTTAAAATTGAATCTCCAAATTCTTCAACCCAAACGATTGAACCATTTTTGTGAGTAATTCGGTATACAATATGTAATGCTTTTTTCTCTTCCAGAGCAATTTTGTTTTTTAATAAAACACCTTCTATATCTTCATGAAAAATTAGGTCTATAAAAAATATTTTGTTTTCTAAAAAATCAGATTTAGGATATCCTGTCAGTTTTTCAATTTCATCGTTGAGATAAATTTTTGTGTATTTTTCATCATAATTGGACAAATATACGGTACCAGGGATATTATTAGCTAATAAGCGAAATCGTTCTTCGCTTTCTTCAATTATAGATTCATTGATGTTTCTCTCAATAGAAGAGGAGATATTCTTAACTAATAATTGTAAAATCGAAATTTCATCCGGACTCCAGATCCGCTCGCTGGTTGAGTTATCAAATGCAAAAAAACTGTCAAATTCATTTTTTACAAAAACAGGAAAAAACAGTATTGAACTGGAATTTAAATGACTCAAGGCAGATTTTACCTTTTCATTTTTAAGATTATTTTTAATGCTTTCAAAGAATTCTGCTGGAGATAAATCTTTTAGATTACTGTCAAATTCAGTAAATTCAAGATTTTGAAGAATAGGATGAACAGCATCAAAATCCTGCAGTTCATTTGTCCACATGCATTTTTGGTCAAAAAAATTGGTTTTTTTATCTTTTTTTAAAAATGAAATGCGTTCAGATTTTGTTACTTTACCCAGTTCATTAATGATTCCCTTGATAAGCTTTTCGTTGCTTTTTTCTAATAAAAACTGATTTGTATTTTTATTTATAACTAACAGCAACTCACTTTTATAAGCCAGTTTCCGTTCGATTTCTAACCGCATCTGAGAGGCCAAAGCGATTATAATTAAATCTGAGATTGATTTAGTGAAATTAATATCTTCATTGTCCCAGTTTTTAACTTGCTGTGTTGATTCGAAAGAGAGAATGCCTTTTAATTTACCGTCAAAAAAAACAGGAGTATCTAGTGTCGAAAATATATTATTGCTGTAAACATAAGTGCTTTTTATTTTATTGTTGGTAGAATAAGATCTAATATCTGATTGTACAACTTGAAGTTTATTTTCAATTTTGCTAAAATAATCTGGATTTTCATGTTTATAAAACTCAATTTTACTTTCCAGAATGTCTGTTTGTGATTCATATAATTTATAACAAATGATCTTATCTGTGTCATAAATCCAATAACCAGCTCGGTTTACACCTAATGCTGCAGAGGTGATTTGGAGAATATTAATAATAGTTTGTTCAAAATCATCATTATTAGAATGGTTTAATACCGCCAAATCTTTTAGGGTTTTGCTGTACTCTTCGATTTTAAACTGCCGTTTTGCTTTTTCGTCTTCAATGTTTTTTAAGAGCGTAATATCACGTGCAATTCCTGAGTATCCATCTATTTCTCCAAAACTGTTTCTTCTGACAAAAACGTTTTGAGATATCCATATTTCATCTCCGTCTTTTTTGATAATGGGAAATTCAAGTGTGGTGAAATTTTCTTCAATATCAAGAATGTTTTGGTAAAAACTCATGGTATTGGTAATGTAATCTTTTCTGATTAACGAAGAGAAGTCTTTGGAAAGGAGTTCTTCTTTGGAGTATCCTAATGCTTTTATTCCATAATCATTGACAAAAATAAAGTTACCTTTTGAATCTGCTTCAAAAATTATATCGACAGCAGTCTGAATCAAGGTTTCATATTGTTTTCTTATTTTTATTTCATTGGTAATGTCTTGTCCTATTCCAATAATACAGTTTTCATTGAATTTTTTATCAATCCATTGAATGAATTTGTATTCTCCGTTTTTACATTTTAATTTTCTAATGTATAAACGGTTGTCTATAAAATTTTTATAATAATCGACCCCAATGAATTCCGGATCTTCCGTAAGTGTCCAAAAGCCATATCCCATTACTTCCTCAGGAGTATATCCTAAAATGGATGTTATAGTATCACTGCAAAAGGTTATTTCTCCCATTTTGTTTGTGGCAATGGTAAGTGAGTTTCCTCTGTTTACAATTTCATTTGTAAAATTGACTTTTTCCTGAATTTTATATATTGCGATATGTTTTATATGATTTATTATAAATATCATTATAGAATAATTGATAAGTATAATAGCCTTAGCAGCAGGAACTATGCTGAAAGCAAGTAACATAATTAAATAAGCAAAAACGCATCCGCAGAAAATCCAATACTTTTTTATGGGTTTTATAATAATGTACGAAAAGAAAAATGCTAAAATGAATGTGTAAGTTGGTATGTTATCCTTTGGTAAAAAAACTATATTGTAGGCAGTTAATATAAAATGAATATAGAATAAGCCAGTAAATATTGTTTGAATTCTATTGAATAAATATTTTGATTTTTCACTCAATATAAAAAACAATAAAAAAATGACTCCAACGGAAAAGTAATAATTTAATAAGCTTTTGGGTCTCACCTTAAACAATTCAAACAATATTTCTATAAAAGGAAGAGCTAATCCGAGAAATAATAAATAAAGAAGATATTCCCTTTTGTCTAATTCTTTTGATGTAAGATTATCTATATTTTTTAATATAGAATTTATTTTGTGGTTGGAATATATAATTGCCAGTAATATGATAAAAAACAATGCTATCAAAATGCTGTTTCGATTCGTAATATCTATCAATAAATTTTGCACTAGGCCTAATGCCACAGGGGTACAAACTGAACTTGATAAAGAAAAGTTGAAGTTGAAAAACAGTAAAATTCCACAACATAATAGCATAGTCGTATGGGGGATAACTATTTAATTTAATGTTTAATCGTTTGCAATTTAATGTTTATAGTTAAAATATTATTCATTTTCGGCAGTATTATCCATTCCTACAATAGCACTGTAAATAGCATAATTCATAGAGTAAATAAAAGGTATTGTGAAAAATAGGCCAACGCAGCATGCCATAAAACCTATTAGTGAGCCAATAATTGCTACAACTATTAATCCTAATAAAACAACTGGCTGTTTGAGAACAATTTGAATACTGTATTTTATAGCATCAATTGCTTGTAAATCGCCAAATATGATCAGAGGAATGGTAAGAAGTGTTATAAATGATATGAAATAGTTAATTATGATGCCTAGAATATCAAGTTTTGCATATCTCAATAAAGTAGCTTGAGCAAAAGTGATTACCGTAATGATTAAAGTAGAAATTATAATTTCTTTTAAATAAGGTGATTTATAGAATGAAAATAAAGAAGAAACTGGAAAATTTTCGTCTCTGTCTCCATGGTCTGCCATTTTTAAGAAAGCCGCTTGAAACGGGCTAAGCAAACAAGAAATAATTATGGAAATGATTCCCGTGGCTAATAGATTAGTCTGAAGAAGGTTTTCTATTTTAAGCTGTCCCGAAGAAAGTTCTTTTGTCATTTCCGTTACGCCTAGAAATGATATTATAGAAAAAGCACCAAAAACCATAAACAATATGCTAAAGATGACTATTACTGATCCCGCATATAAAGCAATTTTTTTGTAATTTTCAAAGGCATGATTGAATACATTTCCAAAATCTATTTGGTATCCGTTTTTTTCAATTTCCTGTAATCTTTTTAGAGTTTGGTTCATTTATATTGTTAGGTTAGTTATTTTATTAGATTTATATTTTTAAAAAAAATAGACTTTTCAAATGATATCTGGTAAAATTATATTGTATCCTCAATCACGCATCAGTTATTATAAAGGTCTGTATCAGTGTGTAAATTTACTATTTTTTTTACTTTTAATAAGCGAAGAAGTTTTTTCGGCGCTTTTTTTAAGTTTAGTTAATTTTTGTTTGTTATAACCAGTTTAATAATTTTTTTAGAGTATTAATTTTATTATTTGTGTAAGGAGCGTATCTTAAATTTAAATCCAGCCAATTTGCTTTTTTTACAATTCCTTTGTGATGTGAGAAAGTGTCAAAACTCAATTGACCATGATATGCTCCAATACCGCTGTGGCCTACACCGCCAAAAGGAAGCTTTTTATTTGCAAAATGAACTGCCGTATCGTTTATACAGCCTCCGCCAAATGAATGCTCTAAAATTGTTTTTTTTGCAAATTTTTTATCATCAGTAAAGACATATAAGGCAAGCGGTTTCTCATATTTTGAAATTATTTTATCGATTTCTTTTTCATCTTTATAAGTAATTATTGGGAGCAAGGGGCCAAAAATTTCCTCCTGCATGAGTAAGCTGTCAAGATTGTTTTCCTCTATTAATGTGGGTGAAATATAGCAGTCTTCAACATCAGTTTTACCTCCCGTAATTATCTTTTCAGTTTCAATCATGCTCACTAAGCGATGCCAGTTTTTCTCGTTTATGATTCGGGCAAAATCTGGAGAATCTTTCGGGTTTTCTCCATAAGCATTTGTGATTTCATTTTTCATGAAATCTATAAAATGGCTTTTCATTTTTTCTTGAATTAAAATATAATCTGGAGCAATACAGGTTTGGCCGGCATTCAAAAATTTTCCCCAGACTATTCTCTTGGCAGCGAGTTTTAAATTGGCTGTTTCATCAATAATACAAGGATTTTTTCCGCCTAATTCAAGAGTTATGGGAGTGAGATGTTTTGCAGCTGCTTTGGCAATAATTTTGCCTACAGCAATACTTCCTGTAAAGAAAATGTAATCCCATCGCTGTGTTAATAATTTTTGAGTAGCTTCAACACCGCCTTCAATTACTTTAGCATGCTGATGCTCGAAAACTTTTTCTATAATTTTTAAAATTATAGCCGATGTTTTTGGAGTTAGTTCTGAAGGTTTTAGCGTAACCTGATTGCCTGCGGCTACAGCAGCTATCAATGGACTTATGGATAATTGAAATGGATAATTCCAAGGTGCTATAATCAAAACTTTTCCGTAAGGTTCTTTAACTATATAATCTGTTGAAGGAAAATTAAGTATAGAAGGGGTTACATTTTTAATTTTGGCCCATTTTTCAATATTCTTTATGGTACTTTTTAATTCCGAAATGATATAGCTGGTTTCGGTTACAATCGATTCAAAGGTTGGTTTTTTGAAATCCTCATATAATGCTTGGATGATCTCATTTTCATGCTTGACAATTTCATCCATTAATTTTATTAAAGCTTCTTTTCTGGCACTAATATTCAGTTTGTAACTCATAGCAAAAAAGATTTAAATCATTATGTAAGTGCAAGTTAAATTTAAATTTCAAAATATAATCTTTTTCAGACTGAAATTTAAATAGCTTTCCAAATAACTTCTTCTGGAGTAGGAGCAATTATAGTGATACTTTCTTTAGAAACAGGATGGACAAAAAACAGCTTCCTGGCATGTAAATGAATGCCTCCGTCAGGATTGCTTCGGTCAAAACCGTATTTTAAGTCCCCTTTTATCGGAGAGCCAATAGCCGATAACTGCGCCCGTATTTGGTGGTGTCTGCCTGTGTGCAGTTGAATTTCAAGTCCATAATAATTATCCAGTTCTTTGATGATTTTATATTCTAAACTAGCTATTTTACTGTCAGGAACTTCTTTAAGATGGGCTTTTGAAGTGTTATTTTTTTCGTTTCTTTTGATGTAATGAACGAGCGTATCTTCATTCTTGGGCGGTTTGTTTTTGACTACTGCCCAATATGTTTTTTGGGTTTCTCTGTTGCTGAACAGCTCATTCATACGGGTTAAAGCTTTGCTGGTGCGGGCAAAAACCACAATTCCAGTAGTAGGTCTGTCCAGTCGATGAACCACTCCTAAGAAAACTTCGCCAGGCTTATTGTATTTGTCTTTGATATATTCTTTTACAACGTCGCTTAATGGTTTGTCACCTGTTTTGTCACCTTGCACAATATCACCCACACGCTTGTTTACCACGATAAGGTGGTTGTCTTCGTGCAGGATTTGGAGATTGGATTTGTTGGATATTATTTTATTGGACAATGCTGATTGTTTAAGGTTGTTTAAAGAGGTTTAAAATTGTTTCACTGTTAAGCGAGTGGTGAATACTGAATACTAATACTGCTCTTTTTCGTTTGGAAAATCTTTGGATTTTACATCTTCAACATATTGACTGATTGCAGAAGTCATTCCTTCGTATAAATTCATGTAACGTCTCAAGAAACGAGGACTGAATTCATTATTCATTCCCAGCATATCATGAATTACCAATACTTGCCCATCAACACCACCACCGGCACCAATTCCAATGACTGGAATAGAAATGCTTTTGGCTACTTTTTCGGCTAAATTCGCAGGGACTTTTTCGATAACAATTGCAAAACAGCCTAATTGTTCCAGTAATTTAGCATCTTCAATTAATTTTTCGGCTTCTTGTTCTTCTTTGGCACGAACGGTATAAGTACCAAATTTATAAATAGACTGGGGAGTTAATCCCAAATGTCCCATAACTGGAATTCCTGCATTCAAGATTTTTTTGATAGAATCTTTTATTTCTTTGCCACCTTCCAATTTCACAGCGTGACCGCCGCTTTCTTTCATAATTCTGATGGAAGAACGCAATGCTTCTTTCGAATCAGATTGGTAGCTTCCAAAAGGCAAATCAACAACAACTAAAGCTCTTTCTACAGCTCTAACTACTGATGAAGCGTGATAAATCATCTGATCCAAAGTGATGGGTAAAGTGGTTTCGTGACCCGCCATAACATTGGAAGCTGAATCTCCAACCAGAATTACATCTATTCCGGCAGTATCCACAATCTTAGCCATTGTATAATCATAAGCCGTTAACATAGAGATTTTTTCACCATTGGATTTCATCTCGATTAAAGACTTAGTGGTAATTCTTTTGTAATCTTTTTTTATTGCAGACATCTAAATAATTATTTTATTTCCGAAATGCTCGGTATTGATTTTGTTTTGAGAGTGTAAAAGTACTAAATAGAAATTTTTTAAATTGAATTTTTAAGAAGAATGTCACAAAAGGGACTGCGTAAATTACGGTATTACGATTTAAATATCCTATTTTGAAGAATTCTTGTAAAAATACTGAATTGGCTAAACTTTAATCCTTATTTTGTTTTCATCAGGGCAAATCAAATCTTTATAAAATCTTTATATCCAGCCTTGTTATATTATAAAATACTTATGGGATATGATTTAACTTTGTCTTATCAAATAAATACGGGGATTATGAATAGCATTTTGAATCAAATAAAGATTAAAAACCAATATTTAATAAGCATTTTATCGGTTGGGACAGTCGCATCATTGTGTTTGTTTATCAGAGACTATTTGGACTATAAAATTGTTGGTTATCTTCTGTTGGTGGTTGTTTCGGTGCTCTCTATGTTTTTGGCAATATTACCATTATTGCTCAGTGCTATTTTGAGCGCACTGATTTTGAATTTTTTCTTCATTCAGCCATATTACACTTTTCATATCAGCAATGCCGAAGATTCATTACTGTTGTTTTTATTTTTCATAATTGCTCTTGTAAATGCAGTTCTGACCCACAAAATAAGAAGAGCCGAAAAGATACTCCAGGTAAAAGAAGTCAGGGTCAATACCATGAAACTGTACAATGCTTTATTGGATTCGTTATCCCATGAATTGAGAACACCAATTTCGACTATTATGGGTGCTATCGATACAATTCAAAGCAAATCGGTACATATTTCCGAAGAAAATAAAGAAAATTTATATTCAGAAATTGAAAAAGCATCTTTGAGACTGAATCATCAAGTGGAAAATTTATTGAATATGTCCCGATTGGAATCAGGTGTTATTGAGCCAAAAATGGATTGGTGCGATTTGGAAGAGTTGGTTTATAACGTTTTGGATCATTTAAAAGACGATCTGCAGTTTCATAAAGTAGTCGTGAAAACAGACGAAAATTTGCCTCTTTTTAAATTGGACTACGGGCTAATGCAGCAGATTATTTTTAATTTGGTTTTTAATGCTTCTCAATACACACCCAAAGGCGCTAAAATAGAAATTAAGGTTTCTTATAATGCAGATGTCGATTTTGAATATAATCCCGATAAGTTATGTCCTTGTGTGATAACCATTACCGATGACGGCGTTGGGTTTCCAGAAGCTGAAATTGGTAAAGTTTTTGATAAATTTTATCGTCTGCAAAATTCAAAAACAGGCGGAACAGGACTGGGTTTATCAATTGTAAAAGGGTTTGTCGAGGCGCAGCATGGAAAAGTAACACTTGAAAATAGGGAAGAAGGAGGTTCAATTTTTACGCTTAGCTTTCACACTTTAACAATGAATACTAAAGAAATTTCAAATGAATAGTAGTGCTCAAATTTTGGTCATTGATGATGAAATTCAAATTAGGAAACTGCTTGAAATCACATTGGACTCAAATGATTATAGAACAATTTTTGCCGTAAATGCAAAAGAAGGTTTGTCTATGGTGGCTAATCATCAGCCTGATTTGGTTATTCTTGATTTGGGTTTGCCAGACGAAGACGGACAAGTTGTTTTGAAACGTTTGCGGGAATGGTATAACAATCCAATTATAATTTTAACGGTAAAAAGTGCCGAAGACGAGATTGTGAAAGCACTTGATAATGGAGCAAATGATTATTTGACCAAACCGTTTCGCACACAGGAATTACTAGCTAGAATTCGGACTGCTTTGCGAAATATGGTTTCTAATGAAAAAGAACCGATAATTGAGTTTGGCAATGTTTCTATTGATTTGGCTTCCAGAATTGTGAGGCTGAATAATGAAATTTTGAAACTCACAACGACCGAATATAACCTGCTTTCTATTTTTATAAAAAATGAAGGACGGGTACTAACTCATCAATATTTGCTGAAACAAGTTTGGGGAAACAGTTATGCTGACCAGACACAATACTTACGTGTTTTTGTTGCTCAGCTTCGAAAAAAAATTGAAGAAGATCCCAACCGACCTAAGTTTATCATCACCGAATCGGGTGTAGGATACCGGTTTAACACCAGTTAGAATCAATTTAGTTTTTAGTGCTTAGTAATTAGTGAATTAGTGATTAGCCTTTTATTATACTAATGAAAAGAATAAGTAGAGCCTATCATAAAGCTATTTGGTTTAGTTTTTTATAAATTATAAATGTTAGATTCTGCAATGGAAAGCTAATCACTAAAGGCTATTTACTAATCACTGAATTTAAAAGAATGTAATATGGAGTGTTGTATTCACCTCATATAGGACTTTCTATGTCCAAAAATTAATGAATTATAATGAATAAAAATTAAAATAAAATGAATAAATCAACGGTTCAAAAAGTAACGGCAGCATCACTTTTGGTTGCTCTCGGAATTATTTACGGAGATATTGGAACCAGTCCGTTATATGTTATGAAAGCCATTATTGGGCATAGAGAAATATCAAAATTATTGGTTTATGGAGGGATTTCGTGCATATTTTGGACGCTTACTTTTCAAACCACCTTCAAGTATATTTTATTGACGCTTTCGGCAGATAATCATGGCGAAGGCGGTGTTTTTTCGCTTTATGCGTTGGTCAAACGTTTTGGAAAAGGAAAGCTAGTGATTCCAACTATTTTAGGAGCTACAACACTTTTGGCAGACGGGATTATTACACCTCCCATTTCAGTGGCTTCGGCAGTTGAAGGATTAGGGGATGTCGTTCCTGGTATTCCAACACTTCCTATTGTGATTGTGATTTTGTCTGGATTGTTCTTTTTTCAACGATTTGGAACCCAAAAAGTAGGTTTCTTTTTTGGACCAGCCATGGTAGTTTGGTTCACCATGCTTTTAGTATTGGGATTTGTGCAAATACTAGGACATCCTGCTATTTTGACCGCATTAAATCCAATTTATGCTTATGAATTGTTAGTTGAATATCCTCATGGATTTTGGCTATTGGGCGCCGTTTTTCTTTGTACTACTGGGGCAGAAGCCTTGTATTCGGATCTTGGACATTGTGGAAAAAAGAACATTAGATTCACTTGGATTTTTGTAAAAATTGCATTGATTGTCAATTATTTGGGTCAAGCTGCTTGGCTTATGAATCAAGGAAAACCATTGCTTGAGGGAAGAAATCCTTTTTATACCATTATGCCACAATGGTTTCTTTTTTCGGGTGTTATTATCGCTACTTTTGCAGCAATAATTGCTTCTCAGGCTTTAATAAGCGGATCTTATACGTTAATAAATGAAGCGATGTCTCTTAATTTTTGGCCTCGAGTTTCTATGCGAAATCCGACTAATTTGAAAGGACAAATTTATATTCCGTCAGTAAACACGATTCTTTGGATTGGTTGTATTTTGATGATTTTGTATTTTAAAAATTCCTCAAATATGGAGGCGGCTTATGGTTTTTCCATTACCATTGCCATGCTTATGACAACAGTTCTTTTAAATTATTATCTGATTTATATAAAGAAAATGAACAGGATTTTGATAACCATAATTATAACGGTTTTTGGGATTATCGAAATTGCATTTTTTGTTGCCAATATTATAAAAATCAAAGAACGTTGGATGTTTTTGTTCTTTGAACTATTCATTTTCATGACCATGTATACTTGGTTTTTCGCTAGAAAAATCAATAATAAATTTCTAAAATTCACCAATTTAGCGGAGCATACACAACAACTTCAGGAATTGAGTAATGATCATAGTATTCCAAAGTATTCCACCCACTTGATTTATTTGTCCAAAGCTGACAGAAATTATGAAGTGGAAGAAAAAATATTAAAATCAATTTTTTCAAAAAAGCCAAAAAGAGCGGATGTTTATTGGTTTTTTCATATCAATAGAACTAGTGAACCCTTTACTTTAAATTATGAAGTAATCGAATTATTGGACGATAAAGTAATTAAAATTGTGCTAAACATTGGTTTCAGAATTCAACCCAAAGTAGAGTTATATTTCAAAAAAATTGTTCAAAATTTGGTTGAAAATAAAGAATTGAATTTACATATTCGTCCAGATGGTTCTACAAAATACAATGCCGAACCTGATTTTAAATTCATTATTATAGAAAAATTTCTTTCTGTCGAAAATGAATTTGCTGTGAAAGATGCGATGCTGTTGAATTCCTATTATATGCTAAAAAACTGGTCACTTTCAGATATTAGAGCATTTGGATTGGATAAAAGTGATGTTGAAATTGAAGAGGTACCTTTTGTGTATCAACCTATTTCAAAATTAGAATTGGAAAGGAAAAAGACTTAAGAAAAGTTAGCAGATTTCAGATTAAGAATGTTAAACATCTTATCTGAAATCTGTTTTTTTTTGCTGTCTAAAAATTACAAACTGCAAAGTGAAATCTGAATTCTTCCTTAACAGTCCGCCATATTCACGGCAATTGCCAGTCCGCCTTCGGAGGTTTCCTTGTATTTGGAGTTCATGTCTTTGGCTGTTTGCCACATAGTATCAATAACTTTATCCAGAGATACTTTGGCATTTTTGGCATCGGTTTCTAAAGCGAGTTCTGCTGCATTAATCGCTTTTATGGCACCCATTGTATTTCTTTCGATACAAGGTATTTGGACTAAACCGCCAATAGGATCACAGGTCAGACCCAAGTGATGTTCCATTGCGATTTCGGCTGCTATCAATACTTGGTCAGGTGTTCCTCCCATCAATTCGCATAAAGCGCCAGCGGCCATTGCGCTTGAAACGCCAATTTCGGCTTGACAGCCTCCCATTGCCGCAGAGATGGTTGATCCTTTCTTGAAAATACTGCCTATTTCGCCTGCGACCATCAAAAACTGCATGATTTCTTTTTCGCCTGCCTTATGGTTTTCGATAACCAAATAGTACATTAAAACAGCTGGAATTACCCCGGCACTTCCATTGGTTGGAGCGGTTACCACACGGCCTAGCGCAGCATTTACTTCATTAACAGCCAAAGCAAAACAGCTAACCCATTTTAGAATCTGCCTAAATTTAACTTCGGTCTTTCTAATTTCTTCAAGCCATTCCTGCGGAGTGGAGTAATTGGATAAACCAATCAGATTTTGGTGCATATCAAAAGCGCGTCTTCGTACATGCAGTCCTCCGGGAAGTATGCCTTCCGAATGACAGCCGATATACATGCATTCCAGCATAGTATTCCAAATACGCATTAATTCCTTATGAATTTCTGCTTCGGAGCGCATCGATTTTTCGTTTTCATAAACGATTTCCGAAATGGATTTATTTTCTTTTGTGCAATACGCCAAAAGTTGGCTGGCTTTGTCAATAGGGAATGGGAAAGCACATTTTATGGCTAACTTGTTTTGGGCATTTTCCCGTTCTTCTTTAACTACAAATCCGCCTCCTATGGAGTAAAATGTTGAACTGTATTCGGTTTCATTGTCAAAATAGGCTGTAAACGTTAATCCATTGGCATGAAAAGGAAGAAAGTTTTTGTTGAAAACAATGTCTTGAAGAATAAAAAAAGGGATATGGATTTGGTTTCCCAAATGGATTTCTTTTTTAGCTTCAATCGATTTGATAATGCCGTCTATATTTTGAACAGGAATATATTCAGGATCTTGTCCGCTAAGCCCAAGCATTATGGCCAAGTCAGTTGCATGTCCTTTTCCTGTCAATGAAAGAGAGCCGTACAAATCGACTTTAACTCGGGTTATCGCATTAATGTCATAATCGTTTCTTAGTTCAGTTAAGAAGCGTTCGGCGGCACGCCATGGTCCTAGAGTATGGGAACTTGACGGACCAACACCAATTTTTAGCATATCAAAAACTGAGATACATTCTTCCATAAAATTTATTTTGATGAACAAATATAACTATTATTCGAGGTATGATTACTGGTTTTTGTTTAAAAAAAATGACGATTTGGTAATTTTAGTAAAAAAAAAGGTTATTGTGTTGAAGGATTGATAATGTAAGAGATGATTGAAAATCTTCTTTTTATACTATGCTTGATGGTAAAAAGCATCGTGTTTAAAAAGATGAGAAGTTAATGTTTTTAAATACATATAATTCTAAAGCACTGTTACTCATTTCAGATTTTAGGCATAAAAAATAATTTTACTGCAAATTCATAGTTTTTATTGATTTTATTGGCTTTAAAAGATTAAAAACTTATATTTGTCGCTACATTCAAAAATTCCGGAAAACATGTTTGAATTTCAGCAGTATTTAGGCTTTCTACTTTTCTTAACCATCCTTACAATGGGATTTTGGTTAATGTTTTTCTTAGTTGGTTTCGTATCCTATTGGGTAGGAGGAGCAACTTGGGAAGCTTACAAAGAAAAGAGAGCAAAACAAAATGAAGAATTAGAAGCTTAGTCTTTTATTTACTTTACAAAAAAAAGGATTCGTTTTGCGAATCCTTTTTTTATTATGTCTAGTGAAAATTATCCAGGGAAATCTCCCCCGCCATCTCCGCCACCTTCATTTTTAGGTGGTGTATTCTTTTCTCTATCATTTTTAGCTTTGTTGAAACGGTAGGTAAACGATAAATTGAATTGTCGTTTACGAAACTGCATTTCACCGTATGATGTTTGGTTCTCAAGATACGTATAAGATCTCATAATTCTCGTATTGAAAATATCACTGATATTAAACGCTAATGTAGCTTTGTCTTTTAGCAGATCTTTGCTGAAAGCAGTATTCATGCTAAACTGATCTAAGCTTTTTCCTTGTGCCGTTTTTTGTTCACCATTATAAGTAGCATTCAATTGCCAGTCGATTTTGTATGGTAATGTTAGTTTTGAACTAACTCTTGCAAACCAGGTGTTGGCTTGATTGTCAAGATTTTGAACTACAAGATCACCGTTTGTGTCTGTATAGCTATGTTCTCCAGTTGTTTTTACATTATATAAATTAAAATTACTGTTTATTCTCCATATTTTGAATGGGTTGTAATTTAAAGTAAATTCAAAACCAAATTTTTGCTCTTTTCCTAAGTTAATTGGTGAGCTTTTAATAACTGGAATTCCATTTACATTATCACCAGTAGGAGATCTTACAAAGCTGAAAACATCTTTTGTGTTTTCAAAATAAGCAGATGTATTGAATGTTACTTTTTCCCATCGTTTGATATATCCAACATCAAATTTGTCGGTTAGTGAAGGATTTAAATCTGGATTTCCTTGAAAAATATTAACGTTGCTTGAATAATTAACAGCAGGATTCATGAAACGCCCTCTTGGTCTTGTTAAACGTTTGCTGTAGCTCGTAGTGAAGTTGCTTTGATCTGAAATTTCATAACTAATAAAAGCACTTGGAAACAAGTTGTTGTACTTTTTAGTATTGAAATTGTTGGTATCTAATAAGTTTACTTCAATATTAGTATCTTCCCAGCGTAACCCGAATAAATAAGAGAATTTATTTGCTTTGAAGCCATACTGTGTATAAAGTGCGTTGATGTTTTCTTTATATTCCAAAGTGTTTGATAAATTATCTATTCTTACTCCTTGATCGTTAAGAACGTAATATTCGTTGTTTAAGTCGCCAAAACTTCCTTTATATCCAGCTTCAAACTGACTTCCTTCTCCTAACGGAAGAACATAATCGGCCTGTATTTGTGCTTGTTTTTGAATCTGGTTGTTTAAAGTGTTATTATAGTTGTTAGAACCAGTAATAATGCTTTGGCTGTCATCAGTATTTCTTGAAACAGAAGCATCAACAGTAAGTTTGTGCCCTTTATCGTTGAAGTTTTTAATTAAGTTTGAAGTAAATGAGGTGTTTTCACTGCCGGTATCACCCGTGTTCAAACGGTAAGTTGAACCTGTGAAAACATGATTTGCATCATAGTTGCTGTAGTTGATTAAATCTTTGTCTTCACCAGTATTTTTTTCATAATTGATGGCATTTGTCCAATATGTGTTTGGTGCAACAGTCCATTCAACGCCGGCTCTTCCGTTAAAACCATCTCTGGTTCTCTCTGTATCACGATTTTCGTTTAAAAAGTTTTTAGCAGTACCGTCAGCATTAAAATACTGAGAATTAGTTTTGCCGCCGCCTTTATTTGTTCTGTGATTATAACCAGCAGTAGTGAAGTAGTTTAATTTTTCTGTTTTATAATTCACATTAGCAGTTAAGCCATAAGTCTCAGGAATACCTGTCGAAGCTATAAGAGTTCCGTTAAAGCCTTGGTTTTTTCCTTTTTTAAGGATAATATTTATTATTCCGGAACCGCCCTCCGCATCATATCGTGCAGATGGATTTGTAATAACTTCCACTTTATCAATAGCGTCAGCAGGAAGCTGTCTTAAAGCTTCAGCAATATTTACGGCATAGGATGGTCTTCCGTCAATTAAAATTCGGACATTGTCACTTCCTCTTAAGCTTACGTTTCCTTCGGTATCAACAGAAACAGAAGGAACATTATCTAAAACATCACTTACAGTTCCGCCTCTTACCATCATATCCTGACCAACGTTGTATACTTTTTTGTCCAGTTTTATCTCAACAGATGATTTTTCGGCACGAACAACTACTTCGTTTAATTGTGAAGCATCTTCCTCAAGCCCGGTTGTACCTAATGAAGTTTTTTCGGTTATACTTTTTCCTTTTATTTCAACTGATTTAAAGGAAATAAATTCGATCGTAATATCATAAACGCCAGGAATAACATCGGCTTCGTATTCCCCTTTGTTATTAGTGATTCCGCCGGAAATGGCTTTTGGATTTTTTTGATTCTTTAAGGTAATTGTAGCAAACTCTAATGGCTGGTTGCTCTTTTTGTCAACAATTTTTCCAGTAACTTTGACTTTGTTAAAAGCTGGAGGTCCTTGCTGAGCAAAGTTTGTTAGCCCTAAAAATAGAAATAATAGAACTACAGTAAATTTGAAATTTTTCATTTGTAATAAATAAGATTTCTGGGTAAGACGCAGAAATTTGAAAATAGTTTAAATTATGATTCTTAAACTTGTGTTAATGTTTAAATGAAAGGTGTGACTTTGTCTAAGTCTCTTCCAATAATAGCTTGGTTGTCTTTTACAATAATTGGGCGTTCGATAAGAATTGGATTTTCGGCCATAGCCTGAATAATCTGATCGTCGTTCAATGTCTTGCCTTTGTAATTATCAATCCAAATTTTTTCTTTTTGGCGAACTAATTCAATAGGGCTGAAATTTAATTTCTTTAGTAAAACAGTTAATTCGGCAATCGTAGGAGGGGTGTTGAGATAATTTATAATTTCAAACTCTTTATCCGATTCTTCTAAAAACAGCAAACAATTTCTCGATTTTCCGCAACGCTGATTATGGTAAATTTGTATCATTTTTTGGGTGAAATTTGGGTTTTTCTAAAATAAAAATACTTACTTTAGTTTCGACAAAAATAAGATTTGGAATACTATTTAAAGTATAATTATAAAAAAATAACTAATGTTTATAGAACAGGGAATAGATGAAAAAAATAAATTTTGGAAATATCTTTTAGGTTTACTGATTATTGCTGGAGCATCTTTTTTAGGGCAGTTGCCTATGCTGGCGGCAATTTTATTTCAAACTTTTTTTAAAGGAAAATCATATTCTACAACAGATAGTGAATTACTTCATTTTTTTGAGCCTAATTTAAGTTTGTTTCTTTTGCTTTTTTCATACGTTGTAGCTTTGGGCGGAGTGTATTTTGCAGTTCGTTTTTTGCATCGGCAAACTTTTATTTCAATTGTTACTGGCCGAAAAAAAATCGATTGGAACAGAGTGCTGTTTTCATTCTCGATTTGGTCTGTATTTACTGTTGTTTCAACATTGGTTACATATTATTTAAATCCGTCAGATTTTGAAATTAATTTTCAGCCCATTCCCTTTTTAATTTTATTCATTATTGCTTCTTTATTGATCCCAATACAGACAACTGTTGAAGAATTAGTGTTTCGAGGATATCTCATGCAGGGTTTTGCTAATTTATCAAAGAATAAATGGCTGCCGTTATTGGTTACTTCAGTTATTTTTGGATTACTGCATTTATCCAATCCCGAAGTTTCCAAGCTTGGGAACATAATTATGGTGTATTATATTGGCACAGGACTGTTATTGGGAGTAATCACTTTAATGGATAACGGAATGGAACTCGCATTAGGATTTCATGCGGCAAATAACTTAATTGGAGCATTATTAGTAACATCAGATTGGTCTGCTTTTCAAACGTATTCTATTTTTAAAGATGTATCAGAACCCGAAGCCGAATTCGATATTATCTTCCCAGTAATAGTGATTTATCCTCTGCTTTTGATTATATTTGGGTATAAATACAAGTGGTCGGACTGGTTGAAAAAACTGACAGGAAGTATTTGATTTTTAAACAAATAACACAAAATTTTTATAGTATTATGAATACAATAACTTACAAAAATGTGCACAATCATTTTAAAATAAATGGTTATCATTTGACAAAAGAGGATTTATGCAGAATCGCTTATAGTTTTATAAAAGAAGGAGCAGATTTTGAACAAGCAGTGGGTGATTTTTTACTGGATTGGTTCGATGATAAATCCTATATTGATATGTATACTTCAGGCACAACCGGTGAGCCAAAAACAATACGAATTGAAAAAGATGCAATGGTTAAATCAGCTATTGCAACAGGTGATTTTTTTGGATTGGAACCGGGGAATAAAGTATTGCATTGTTTGCCTGCAAATTATGTTGCCGGTAAAATGATGTTTGTCCGTTCATTTATTTTAGGCTTAGATATGGATTTTGTGGCACCAAGTTCACATCCATTAGAATATAATGATAAAAAATATGATTTCGCAGCAATGGTACCGCTTCAAGCCAAAAACTCAATTGACAAACTGACTAATATCAAAAAGATAATTATAGGAGGAGTTAAAGTTCATAAATCATTGGAACAGGAATTGATTAAATTGCCAGTAGAAATTTATGAGACTTATGGAATGACAGAGACAATTACTCATATTGCTGCCAAAAAAATAGGAGAAGAAGCTTTCACCACATTACCAAATGTTACTGTTTCAGTAAATGAGAATCAATGTTTGGAAATTGTGGCTAAAAATATCAGAGATGAAAAAATTGTTACAAATGATATCGTGAAGCTAATTTCTGAAACACAATTTGTCTGGTTAGGCCGTTTTGATAATGTAATTAATAGCGGCGGAATTAAAATTATGCCTGAACAAGTGGAGGGCAAGCTTTCTACATTGATTCCAAGACGTTATTTTGTTAATGGTGAACAGGATGATAATTTGGGAGAAAAAGTGGTTCTTTATGTGGAGGGTGAACCAATAAATATTGACAGTTCCGTATTTGATGTTTTGGATAAATATGAAAAACCCAAAGAGATTATTTTTATTCCTAAATTCAAAGAAACGGCTACCGGTAAAATAATGAGAGAAGAAAGCAAAAAATTAATAGTGGCTAATTAAATGAGGTTTGATAAAACAAAAAAGAGAGGACAATGTTCCTCTTTTTTTGTTTTATCCTTAACTGTAAATATAGGATGTCTTTTAAAATGACACTAAGTTATTTCCCCATTTTAAAAAAATAATCTGCTGAATTTTTTCCGCTTCCATAGATAAGGAAAAAAATACATATTCCCAGAGTGAGTAATGCCAAAAGTAAATTTTGATGATGCATGTGTCCCATAAAATTGATGATTATTGCACAAATTAGAATAGGCAATTGCGCAGCTATAGCCCAACGGGTAAGTAATCCAAAAAAGATTAAAATTCCTCCGATCAAATGGGCAGGGGCTATGTAATGAATCAAAAACATACCGGCTCCAATTTTATCGAATTTGTCGATAGGGGATAATAAATCAACTAAATATTGGATGTTTGAAAAAAAATAAACTCCTTTCATAAATAAAAAAACTCCTAGAGCCATTCTAAGTAGATCTATCGGTAAATAAGTGTGCGCATTGGCCCACTTATTTAAGCTTTTTACATTGTTCATATCTTTTAGGGTTTAAATTGATTACACTAAGGTATTAATTATTAACGATATATGTGCAATTTATTGTGTTTAAAATTGTGAATAATGTTATTTTAAGGTAATATTTTTATTCTTTTGATTTTCTGCTGAATTTATGGAGTTCTTTTTAATGTCTGCTAGAATCCAGTCCAGCTCTGGGTCTTTTTCATTGATATAATCTTGTATTGTTCGTGTAATTTCTTTATCAGGAAAAATACCGTGCCCTTCGACTGCTGTTTTATAAAATGGAGCAACAACGAGCAGTCCAATTGTTATCTTGATGTCAGAATTTGGAAGTTTGATCGTAGGCATTATTCCCGCTACAGTTCCATTGTATGCACCACCAGTTTCTTCGCCAACAAAAGTGGCTCTTTTTGAACCTTTTAAATTAGATGAAATAATACTGGAAGCCGAAAATGTGCCTCCGTTTATCATTACATATATTTTGCCTTTGAATGCATTTTTGTTTATGGTTTTTGGTTTAGATTCTGAATAGGATGCATAATAATTACCGTCCTCTTTTCTATGGACATTAAGGTACATATAAGGAGCATAAAAAAGAGTTATAAAAAACTTTGCCAATAATGGAGACTTGTTAAAAGGTGTTTTTTCAATCAAAGCCGTTTTTGAAACAACTTGAAAAGGATCTGTAAAGACATAAGTTGTGTCCGATAAATAACTGTATAAATTCTCAATGTCTTTTATGGAACCGCCTGGGTTATTTCTTAAATCAATTATTAAAGTCTTTGTTTTATATAACTGCATTTTCTTAAAGCTTTCTTCATAAAAAAGGGAAGGTTTTCCTAAGGCAAAATGGCTGATTTTAAGTAAGGCAATATTATTATCCTTTTCAATGAATTTTAAATCGCGATTATTTGTTTTTGTGTTTTCATTATAACCGTATATTTTTTTATCTTTTCTTGTGAGGATGTTTATTTTGGCTTCATGCCCAATTACTTTCATTTGAGCCCCGTTGTTTTCTTTTTTAGGAGCAGCTTTTCGCTTAATGGATACAATGTGTAAAGAATCATTTTGTTTAAAAACATATTTTAAACTGTTTTGAGGGCCATTTTCATTGGTATAAAATGTAGAAAACATATTTGAAACTCTTTTTCTTTTAAATGTTTTGTTAAATCCGTCTGAAGCGAACAGTGTATAATATTCATTAATTAATTCGCTTGTTTTTTGGTCATTAATGGATATAACTTCGGCTCCGGCTTCGATGGTTACATCGTCTGATTTGTTTTTTATGATATACATTTTGTTATTAATGACTTCAAATTCAAATTGAGAAAAAGGACCGGCTCCTAATTCTTTGATGGCTTTTTGTTCGGATTTGCTTAATATTTTTGTTGATGGCGAAACAATCAGATGACCTTGTCGGATTGAAGCAACAACAGGGCTTATTTTTTTGTAAAACTCAAAACTGGTCATTGGTTTTGTAATGGTGTTTTTTAAACTGTCAAATTTGAAATCGAGTTCTTTTTTCGAAATGTACCAATACAATCTGGGCTGGAGACGCTGTAGTTTTCTATAAGTGAAATCCACATCAGCTTTCAAATCATTTTCGGGAATCAAATCATTTAAGTGTGCGTTATGTTTTTTCACAGAAGCACATTGGAGAAAAAGTAAACTTAAAAACGAAAGGAAGAATGTTTTTTTCATTTATAATTATGGTCTGCTAAATTTTTATGAAATCAATTAGTCATTTATTTAATAAAAACATCTTATTTCGTACAAATGTATACGTTTTTATTTTTGAGCAAAATGCTTGTGAACTTTCTTGAGCATTAAAAAAAACTTCCAATAAATCAGGAGTTCAATGAATTATATTTCATAAAATTAAATTTAAACTTGAATCACCCCCAGATTAAATTTCTTTTCGATAGGAGCGTGGTTGGCAGCTTCAATTCCCATAGATATCCAAGTTCTGGTTTCAAGCGGATCAATAATAGCATCTGTCCATAAATGAGCAGCGGCATAATAAGGAGAAACCTGTTCGTCATAACGAGCTTTGATTTTAGCAAACAATTCAGCTTCTTTGTCTTCGTCTACAACTTCGCCTTTTCCTTTAAGAGAAGAAGCTTCAATTTGTGCCAATACTTTTGCCGCTTGTGTGCCTCCCATAACCGCTAATTCTGCACTTGGCCAAGCAAATATTAATCTTGGATCAAATGCTTTTCCGCACATCGCATAGTTTCCTGCTCCATACGAATTTCCAACAACTACTGTAAATTTTGGAACTACAGAATTGGAAACAGCATTTACCATTTTTGCACCATCTTTTATGATACCGCCATGTTCTGACTTGGAACCGACCATAAAACCTGTAACGTCTTGAACAAATACCAATGGAATTTTCTTTTGGTTGCAGTTGGCAATAAAACGGGTTGCTTTGTCTGCTGAATCGGAGTAGATTACACCTCCAAACTGCATTTCGCCTTTGGCGGTTTTGACAACTTTTCTTTGATTGGCCACAATTCCCACAGCCCAACCGTCAATTCGGGCATAGCCAGTAATAAGAGATTGGCCATAACCGTCTTTGTATGCTTCAAATTCCGAATTATCTACCAATCGATTGATGATTTCCATCATTTCGTATTGTTCGTTTCGGGCTTTTGGCAAAATGCCATAGATTTCATTTTCGTCCAAAGTTGGTTTTTCCGCTTTGATGCGGTTGAATCCTGCTTTATCAAAGTCACCTATTTTATCGACTATGCTTTTTATTTTGTCTAAAGCGTCTTTGTCGTCTTTGGCTTTATAATCCGTCACTCCCGAAATTTCACAGTGCGTTGCCGCTCCGCCCAAAGTTTCATTATCGATAGTTTCACCAATAGCTGCTTTAACCAAATAACTTCCTGCTAAAAAGATACTTCCAGTTTTGTCGACAATCAAAGCTTCATCACTCATAATGGGAAGATATGCACCGCCGGCAACACAGCTTCCCATAACAGCAGCAATCTGTGTAATTCCCAAACTGCTCATTATGGCATTGTTTCTAAAGATACGGCCAAAATGCTCTTTGTCAGGAAAAATTTCGTCCTGTAAGGGCAAATACACTCCCGCACTATCGACCAAATAGATGATTGGCAAACGGTTTTCCATTGCTATTTCCTGTGCTCGAAGGTTTTTCTTTGCAGTAATTGGAAACCAAGCACCCGCTTTTACGGTAGCGTCATTGGCGACAACAATACATTGTTTTCCTTTGATGTATCCAATCTTTACAATTACGCCTCCAGATGGACAGCCACCATGTTCGGCGTACATTTTTTTGCCTGCAAAAGCGCCAATTTCAATGGACTTTGAATTTTCGTCCAATAAATAATTGATACGTTCTCGAGCAGTCATTTTGCCTTCGGCATGCAGTTTCTCGATTCTTTTTTCGCCTCCGCCAAGTTTTACTTTTGCAAATTTTTGTCTGAGTTCAGATAGTAAAAGTTTATTGTGATCTTCGTTTTTGTTGAAGTTTAAATCCATAAGTGTTAATGTGGTTTTGTAACGAGTGCTAATTTACGAAAACGTTTGATTTTTTTCTGTTTGCATGAATTATTTTAAATATTTAGCAATTTAATGTTCTTTAAAATTATATAAAAATATAAACCCCGCAATTTTGTAAATAACGGGGTTCTGTATTGATTTTTGATTTTAATTCGAGTGAAAATTTACATTACTATTGCCATTGAAATTTGCTATTGCTATTGCTGTTGAATTTGCCATTGAAAATTTTAATTATACATTTGGGCATAATATTCATCGGCCATCCGTGCAGAATCAAAGAATGGCACAATTTGTTTCATACTGGTTTCGACCAAATCCCACCAATCTTCTTCTGAATCATAATATAAAGGCAGTATTTCGTCCTCTAGCATGCGGTACAAGTTGTCCAAATCCATTTGGTCTTGTTGGTAAGTTGGCAGATTATGATCGACAATTGGCAAAACAAATGAATTTTGGGTATCATTTAATTCTTTGAATTCACGAACCCAGCCATCATTGGTAGAAAAATTGATAGCTCCGTTCATAGCGGCAGTCACACCGGATGTTCCGGAAGCTTCCCTCGTAACTCTAGGATTGTTTAGCCAAATGTCTGCTCCTTTTTTTAACTGGCGGGATAATTTTAATTCATGGCCTATAAGCACCGCCATATTCTTGAATTCTTTACTGATATGGGAAAGATTGTCAAAATTATGAATGGCACCATAATCAGTCGGATATGGTTTTCCTGCAAAAATAATTTGAATGGGTCTTTCGGTATCATTCATCAGGCTTTTGAATTTTTCAAAATTCCTAGTGATTAAATCTGGTCTTTTATATTCGGCAAAGCGTCTTGCCCAAACAATCGTTAAGATGTCTGGGTCAAATATCTTTCCTGTTTGATCGGCCACTACTTCAAAAAGCTTGGTTTTCAGTCTCTTTTTTCGATTGATTAATTCTTCTCTGTCTTTGCTTGCATGCGCATCATCAAGCCAGGGATCGACCCAGTATTTTTTGTTTTGGGCATTGGTAATATGGGTTATTGGGCAAATTCCAGTAAAATCTTTCCACATATCCCTTGAAACTTCTCCGTGCAGTTTGGAAACGCCATTGGCTTTATGGCTTAACCGCAATGCTACAAGTGAATGATTAAAAGTGTTGTCCTGAATGCCTGTTATTTCTCTGACAGTTTCCAATGGGATGCCGTCAAAAAAACTTAGATTTTCCAGTAAATAAATATCGTGTTTTTCATTTCCCGCTTCCTCAGGGGTGTGCGTGGTAAAAACCATTTTTTCTCTGATTTTTTCAACGCTTTTGTATTTGTTGTACAAATGAAAAACAGAGGAAACCGCATGCGCTTCATTCAAATGGTAAATATCCGGTTCGTAGTCCAAGGCGTCCAGTAATTTGGCTCCACCCAATCCCAAAACCATTGTCTGGGCTATTTTGGCACTTGGATCAGAATCATATAATCTAAAAGTGGTTGATTTTGCCAAATAATCGTTTTCGGGCAGGTCTGTCGAAAGGAAAAACATTGGAACTGTTCCAAAGGTTTCCGGTTTCAGGAAATAAGCCCGAATCCAAACATCGTGATTGTTGATTTTTATCGTAAATCGAATGTTGGTGTCTTCAAGGAAACTATAGTTTTTCTCTCTGAAAAGAGAGCCCATCGAAAGGTCTTCTTTTAAATATTGGTCGTAATATCCTTTTTTCCATAAGATCCCAATCCCGATTAAATTTTGCTTTAAATCATAAGCGCTTCGCATGTGTGATCCTGCCAAAAATCCCAATCCTCCAGAATAGATTTTGAGACATTGGTCAATGGCAAATTCCATTGAGAAATAAACAGCCGGTTTTTGATATTTTTTATTGAAAGAGTATGGATGTCTGTATTTTTCGGGTAAACTTTTGCTCATAATTGATTAGAAATTTAAAGTTTGATTCCTAACAAATTTAGAGAATTAGATTGAAAGATAGTTTTTTTAAAGGTTAATGTTGCGCCTGCATAGTATTATTTATTGGTTTTTTAAACGATATCGTTTTAGGAATAATTATTACAAAATTAAAAAGGGCTTTTAAATATAAGAGCCAATTTATATCCCGAAATTTTAAATTATTCTTAATCGTTTTTTTTGCGGATTAAAACGTGTAAGCCAAAATGCAAATTATATAAGTTTTAAAGTAAAATATATAACAGCTAGACTTTCTCGGGATTTTAACTTTGCAAAAAAAAATCAAAACTGTGCAAAATACATTTTCACTCATTCTGTTTTTACTTTCTGTTTTTTCTTCAAATGCTCAGGTTCAGGCACTGGTCAATGATGAGGTTAAGCTCAATACTATGGTCGCCCGTTGGGAATTGGACTCAACTGCTGTAAGAGGAACATTTTTGGTTACGCCTTATAAAACAATTTACATTATGCCTCTTGTATGGTCCAGTAGTCCAAATGAACAGCCTCATTCCGGAAATACTTCACCAGATTATACTCCTTCATCTAAAGTTAATTATGATAATATTGAGTTGAAATTCCAACTGAGTTTTAAAACAAAAATATTACAGAGTTTTTTATGGGGACGCGCCGATCTTTGGCTGGCTTATACTCAAATTTCGCATTGGCAATTTTATAATTCAGAATTATCCAGGCCTTTTAGGGAAATTAATTATGAACCCGAAATCATCCTTAATTTTCCGGTAAAGTTCAATGTATTTGGATTTAAAGCCCGAATGATTGGTCTTTCCTTCAATCATATGTCAAATGGTAAAAGTTATCCGGACACCAGAAGCTGGAACAGGGTTATATTGATGACAGGTTTCGAAAGAAAAAATTGGAATATCTACATCAGGCCTTGGTATGTTATTCCTGAATCGAAGGGGGATAATCCAGATATTTCAAGCTATATAGGTAATGCAGACGTAAATGTTATTTATGCTAAAAACCGAAGTGTTTTTACGTTTACCGGGAGCCATAATTTTAATTTTGAAGGTAATATGAGAGGAAGTTCCACTTTTTCCTGGGCATATTCCATACAGGGAAATCTTAGAGGATATTTGCAGGTATCCCACGGTTACGGAAATTCACTAATCGATTATAACCACAATCAAACTACTGTTGGTGTTGGTGTTTCGTTAATTGAATGGAAATAGTTTTATGGGGTAAATATTTATAGTTCTATTAGTAATTTTGGAGCAGAAAGATTAGATATTTTTTGCTGGCATCGTCAAGCTTTCCGTTGCAAACATAGTTCACTGAACCCCTATGGAAATAAATGTAAAGTGAAGTAATTTTATGTTCCGAACACCTGGTCATAAGAATTTCCACTTCATTCGTGGCTAAGAGTTAAATTTAGTCAATTTTGTTATTAATTTTTTTCAGTTGCTTGATAAATAGTTTGTTTAGTGGTATTTGCAGACAGTTTATCGAGCAAAGGAAAATGCCTTTCAATTTTTTTTTGAAAGGCATTTTTGTATTGGATTATTAATCTTTGTAAAACTTTGGGAATTATTCTTCTTCACGCTGTCCCATCATCATGAGATAGGCTTTCAGGAATCCATCGATGTTTCCATTCATAACGCTGTCAACGTCACTGGTTTCTTGCCCTGTTCGAACGTCTTTTACCAGTTTATAAGGCTGCATTACGTAATTGCGTATTTGTGATCCCCATTCAATTTTCATTTTTCCGGCTTCAATATCAGAACGTTGCTCTTGCTGTTTTTTAAGTTCAATTTCGTATAATTGAGAACGCAGCATTTGCATGGCTCGAGTTCTGTTGTCGTGCTGTGAGCGGGTTTCCGAACATTGAATCTGAATGCCTGTTGGCTTATGCGTTAATTGAACTTTGGTTTCCACCTTGTTTACGTTTTGACCTCCAGCACCGCTGGAACGGGCAGTTACTATTTCGATGTCAGCAGGGTTTATTTCAATTTCGATAGTATCGTCCACAAGCGGATACACATAGACTGAAACAAAAGACGTATGTCTTTTGGCATTACTGTCAAAAGGAGAAATGCGTACCAATCTATGTACTCCGTTTTCGCCTTTGAGGTAACCAAAAGAATAGTCGCCTTCAATTTCGAGTGTCACGGTTTTTATTCCCGCAGCATCGCCTTTTTGAAAATTCAGTTCCCGAATTTTATATCCTTCTTTTTCGGCCCACATCATGTACATACGCATGAGCATTTCGGCCCAGTCGCAACTTTCGGTACCACCGGCACCAGCCGTAATTTGGAGCACTGCACTCAAAGAATCACCTTCTTCCGAAAGCATATTTTTGAATTCTATTGCCTCAATATGAGCTTCAGTTGAGTTGTACTGACTGTCTAATTCTTCGATAGTTAGCTCTCCTTCTTTGTAGAAATCATACGCTAACTGCAATTCGTCTGCCATATCGACAGCTTTGTTGTAATCTTCGATCCATTTCTTTTTGCTTCTGAGGTTTTTTACCAGAATTTCGGCTTCTTTGGCGTTGTTCCAAAAGTCGGGAGCGAAGGTTTTTTCTTCTTCGTTGGCTATTTCGATAAGCTTGGCATCAACGTCAAAGATACCTCCTCAACGCACCAAGGCGTTCCACAATACCTTTTATTTGTTCGGTAGTTGTCATAAATTTATAGTAATTTTGTATCGAAAATTATTAGGTTGACCATTTTTTAGCCCTGATAGCAGTGAAAATCCTTTTTTGTTTTTCCTTTAAAAACAGAAAAGATTGCAACGGATAGCAGGATTAGCTCCTAATAATTTTGCTGGTTTTGAATGCAAAAATAGGATATAGTTTTTAGATTATGGAAATAAATTTGATAAGCGATACGATTACCAAACCATCGGTTGAAATGCTCCAATATATGTTTAACGCCCAAGTAGGTGACGATGTGTATAAGCAGGATCCAACGGTTATTGCTCTTGAGGCGAGATTGGCAGGGATGTTTGGTATGGAAGCAGGGCTTTTTTTTCCGTCTGGAACTATGGCAAATCAAACAGCGATTAAATTGCACACACAGCCCGGTGAACAATTGATTGCCGATAAATATGCGCACGTTTATCATTATGAAGGAGGCGGGGTTTCGTTTAACAGCGGGGTTTCCTGCTGTCTGCTGGATGGTGATCGAGGAATGATTACGGCCGAACAGGTGGCTGGAGCGATTAATGACCCTGAGTTTTACCACAGTCCGCTGACGAGTTTGGTATGTGTTGAAAACACTACAAATAAAGGAGGAGGAGCTTGTTATGATCTGGAGGAACTAAAGAAGATTAAAGCGGTTTGTGTCGCTAATAATTTAAAATTTCATTTGGATGGCGCCCGAATTTGGAATGCGGTCGTGGCAAAAAAACAGCATCCGAGAGAATTTGGAGCATTGTTTGACACAATTTCGGTTTGTTTGTCTAAAGGATTGGGAGCGCCAATTGGTTCGGTGCTTTTGGCAGATAAAAAGACTATTCACAGAGCATTGCGCATTAGAAAAATATTGGGTGGCGGTATGCGTCAGGTGGGATATTTGGCAGCGGCGGGCAATTTTGCTTTAGATCATAATATTGCCAAATTGGTTGATGACCATAGAAGAGCAAGAGAAATTGCTGGAGTATTGTCAAGAGTGTCCTGGATTGGTACAATCGAACCGGTGGAAACCAATATTTTGATTTTTTCGGTTCGGGAAGGTTTAAATGAAAAAATTCTTATTGAAAAACTGAAAGAAAAAAATATTCTGATAAGCTCTTTGGGACACGGAAAACTCCGAATTGTGACGCATCTGGATTATAAAGAAGTGATGCATACTTATGTTTTGGAAACGCTGCAGAAGATTATTCTTTAAGACGTTTTCATAAAATACGAATATTTATCTTCATCATATATTACAAAGCCTAAATTCTGACACAGAGTTTGGGCTTTGTTTACTTTAAGGACACTTAGTTTTACTGGGATTTTATTTGAGGAAGTCTTATAAGGCTGAAAAAAAACCTTGCAGGATAAAACGAATCTTGCAAGGTTTAGTAATTGTCGTTCAAAACAGCTTTAAACGTTTAAACCAATTTAAACAATTTTAACCACTTTTTATTTTTTATTTAAACATGTCTTCCATTCCAGGAATCATTGGCATGTCCATTTTTGCAACAGCATCCAATTCGGCTTGGTTTATTTTTGAAGCCTTTTCTATGGCTTTGTTTAGTACCAAAATCAAGTAATCTTCCAGTTGTTCTTTGTCTTCCAAAAGAGAATCATCGATTGTGATTGATTTAATTTTGGTGTTGGCGGTCAAAGAGACTTTTAATAAGCTGTCGCTACTTTGTTCGTCAATTAGTACAGTGTCTAAACGTTTTTTAGTATCTTCGATTTTTTGTTGGGTTTCTCTAAGTTTACCCATCATTCCCATTAAATCCATTTTGGTGATTTTTAAATTATTGAAAGACAAAATTACTGAATTTGATTTTCATTAGCATTAAATAAGATGAAAAACGAATTCGTTTTAAAATCGCTTTGTGTTATTTTTGCATTTTAAATACTAAAACCACTCGCAAACAATGCCAGAAAATAGTTCAACTCCCGTAGCTAAAGTAATCCCTAAGAAATTAAAGAAATTTGGTGAAGTTAGAATCGATAATTATTTTTGGTTAAATAATCGAGAAAATCCCGAGGTTATTGATTATTTGAATCAGGAAAATGCCTATTACCAAGAAAAAACGGCACATACCAAAGACTTTCAAGCTGTGCTTTTTGAGGAAATGAAAAGCCGAATTAAGGAAGACGACCAATCAGTTCCTTATCTGTTTAATGGGTATTATTATATTACCCGCTATGAGAAAGGTCAGGATTATCCTATTTACTCCAGAAAAAAAGAAAGCCTTTCGGCAAAAGAAGAAATTCTGTTCAACTGCAACGAAATGGCTAAAGATAAACCTTATTTTCAGTTGGGAGCTTTAAGCGTTAGCCCTGATAATAAATTGGCGCTCTTTAGTTATGATATAGTTGGGCGAAGAATTTATACTATTCAAATCAAAAATCTGGAAACCAACGAAATTCTGGAAGATAAAATAGAAAATGTTACCGGAAGCGCTGTTTGGGCAAATGATAATAAAACGATTTTTTATTCGGATCAGGACGATGTTACTTTGCGTGCTGATAAAATTTTCAAGCATAAGTTAGGAACAAAACAAGAGGATGATGTTTTGGTTTATTTTGAAAAAGACGATACGTTCAATGTTGAAATCGCTAAATCCAAGTCCCGAAAATATTTAGCCATAGAGTCAGGAAGCACATTGACCACTGAATATCAAATTTTGGATGCCGATAATCCTGATGGAGAATTTAAAATGTTTCAAAAAAGGGTTCGTGGATTGGAATACAGCATCAATCATTATGGGGATAGTTTTTATATTATGACCAATAAAGATAAAGCGGCCAATTTTAAATTAATGAAAACTTCAGTAAACAAAACTTCAAAAGCCAATTGGGTTGAAGTTATTCCGCACCGAAAAGACGTTTTGCTGGAAGATATTGAGATTTTTAAAGACTTTTTGGTTCTTGAGGAACGAGAAAATGGTTTGAACAAAATCAGAATTATGCCTTGGAATGGAGAAGGGGAGTATTACCTTCCTTTTGAAAGCGAAACTTATACGGCTTATGCGACTTCTAATGTTGATTTTGATACTGATATATTGCGTTATGGTTATCAGTCGATGACCACACCTTCGTCGACCATTGATTTTAACATGAGGACTAAAACCAAAGAAATAAAAAAAGAACAGGAAGTATTAGGTGGGAAATTCGATAAAAACAATTATACCGAAGAGCGTGTTTGGGCTACGGCTGAAGATGGCGTTAAAATTCCTATTTCGATGGTATATAAGAAAGGATTGAAGAAGGATGGCACGAATCCGCTGCTTCAATATGCTTACGGTTCTTATGGGCATTCTATGGATGCAACTTTTTCTTCGACCCGACTTACTTTATTGGACAGAGGATTTATTTTTGCCATTGCGCACATACGCGGAGGGGAAGATTTAGGCAGGCAATGGTATGAAGACGGCAAATTATTGAAAAAGAAAAATACATTTACCGATTTTATCGATTGTTCTAAGTTTTTAATAGCTGAAAAATATACTTCACCTGAACATTTATATGCCGAAGGCGGTTCGGCCGGAGGATTATTGATGGGAGTTGTAGTTAATACTGCATCTGAATTGTATAATGGCGTTATTGCTCAAGTAGCTTTTGTAGATGTTATTACTACAATGCTCGATGATAGTATTCCGCTTACAACCGGGGAATATGATGAATGGGGCAATCCTAACGTAAAAAAGTATTATGACTATATGTTATCTTACTCACCGTATGATAATGTAGTATCACAAAAATATCCAAATATGTATGTGTCCACAGGTTTGCATGATTCTCAGGTACAATATTGGGAACCAGCTAAATGGGTGGCTAAATTACGGGCTTTAAAAACAGATGATAATCTCTTATTTTTGGATACGAATATGGATGCGGGGCATGGCGGAGCATCCGGTCGCTTTGAAGCCATTAAGGAATTGGCGAAAGAGTACAGTTTTTTATTAGATTTAGAGAAAATTGAAATCTAATTAGAATTTTTTTGTTAGATTTGCATAATATCGGGGTGAATTAAAAATGCTCTCAGATAAACTATTTTTTTATGAAAGAAGAAATAAATGCTTATAATAATGTTCTAGAATTAATAGGTAATACACCGCTTATTAGACTAAACAATATAACCGAGAATTTAAAGGGTAATTTCTATGCAAAAGTAGAGTCCTTTAATCCGGGACATTCATCGAAAGATAGAATAGCTTTATACATCATCGAAGAAGCAGAAAAAAGAGGAATTTTGTCGCCTGGCGATACCATAATCGAAACAACTTCTGGTAATACAGGATTTAGCTTGGCAATGGTAAGCATCATAAAAGGATACAACTGTATTCTTGCGGTAAGTTCAAAATCTTCAAAGGACAAGATTGATATGTTAAGGAGTTTGGGGGCAAAAGTTTATGTATGCCCGGCCCACGTTTCTGCAGATGATGACCGTTCTTATTATAATGTAGCAAAACGCCTGCATGAAGAAACCAAAGGATCTGTTTATATTAATCAATATTTTAATCAATTAAATATTGATGCTCATTACAAATCGACAGGGCCAGAAATTTGGAAACAAACAAATGGTAAAATAACTCACCTTGTCGCATGCAGCGGAACTGGAGGAACTATTTCCGGAACTGCAAAATACCTTAAAGAACAAAATCCTAATGTTAAGATACTTGGAGTTGACGCTTTTGGTTCGGTTTTGAAAAAATATCATGAAACTAGAGAGTTTGATAATGATGAAATTTATCCTTACAGAATAGAAGGATTAGGAAAAAATTTAATCCCGTCGGCAACTGATTTTGATATTATTGATAAATTTATCAAAGTTTCTGATGAAGAAAGTGCTCACTCTGCAAGAGAAGTAACCAGAAAAGAAGGTTTATTTGTTGGTTATACATCTGGAGCAGTAATGCAGGCAATTAAACAATACGCTGAAGAAGGAGAGTTTGATAAGAATAGCATTGTCGTGGCTATCTTCCCGGATCATGGTTCACGTTATATGAGTAAAGTATTTAGCGATGATTGGATGAATGATCAAGGATTCTTCGATAGCATTAATGAAGAAGAAGCGCAAAAAATAGAATTTATTAAGTAAAATAATTTACTGTTATAATTTATGAAAAGCTCTAGATGTAAATCTAGAGCTTTTTTTATGGATCAAATTAAGTGTTGAAGCATTCTAAATGGTATTATTTATTTTGATATTAATTAATGCTGTAGAGTTTAAAGTTTTAAATGTGATTTTTTTTGTTTTTGATTTAATAGTAATATAGTTAAATTGATGGTTATTATTTAGTTAATCAATTTAATTTTTTGTTTTTATTGAATACTTTTCATTTCAAAATTATTATCAAGTAAATTAAACGAGTATTTTGACTGTTCATCGAAGTATTTTGGTTTGTATTATGAAGTAGTTTTAAATTTATATAGGTAAATGTGGCCGCATATTTTTTGCTAATTTTAAAACCTACAACTTATGAAAAAATATATACTCTTTACAGTAGTGTTAATGTTTTCTGTTTTGGTTAATGCTCAAAATGCAATTCAAGAATTTAATTTTAATGGTACTCTTAGTAATACATCCAATACAATTTCATTTTTGGGTGATGCTAAGTATGTAAAAGACAGAACTGGAACTGTAAATGGAGCTTTACACATTGTTAATAATGTTCTTGAAGCATCTATACCTAATTTACCGCTTTCTAATTCTAAAAGAACGGTTTCTGTTTGGGTGAAGTATAATGATATCACCGCTGCCAATTATATTTGGGGTTATGGGGCTTTGGCTAATGCTGAATATTTTGGTTTATTGCAGCAAAGTACCGCCACTTCAAAATCCGATTTGAATCTTGCTGGTTGGGGATCTGTAAATGATGTTATTGTGACAACTACAATTGCCACGGGAGTTTGGTATAATTATACTGTGACTTATGATGGGCTTACTTCGAAAATTTACAAAAATGGTGAATTGATTAAATCATCCATTAGCCCTAGAAAATTAACATCTTCAGTGGTTTTTGGTATTGGCCGAATGGGATCAATGGTTAGTATGAATGCTGATATCGATGATCTGAAAATTTATGATGTTGCTCTATCTGCTGAAGAAGTGGCTGCTATGTATAATAATGGTTCTGTATTGACTCCAAAAGATACAGTTGTTGCTTTTGTTGCCAAAACAGCTTTGGAAAACGAAGGTACGAAAGCAACAAAAAAAACGGTTTCAGCTGCTACAAACATAAGCATTGTATTATCTGTTCCTGTGGAAACAAGGTCAATCAAAATTTCAGAAATTTATTCGTTGCAAGGTTTAAAAGTATTGAGTGCTGATAAAAATGAGATTGATGTCACCACTTTGCCGGAAGGGACATATTTGTTGAAAATCTCTGATTTACCGCAAGATTCGGTATCTAAAAAACTGACTTCAAATTAGGTTAAAATTATAATATTTTAATTAGTGAGAAAAGGGTTGTGCTGTCAGGTTCAGCCTTTTTTATGAAATTATTGCGGTAGGACCGGTCTTAAAACGGTGTTGTGCCAATAGCTTCAGCGGTTTTTGAAGTTAATTAAAAACAAAAAAGCTCTAGATGATCTAGAGCTTTTTTTGAAATTATATTTTGAGAATTATGCTTCTTCCATTGTGTGATATACGTTCATCACGTCATCATCTTCTTCCATTTTTTCTATTAATTTTTCTACATCGGCCATTTCTGCTTCAGTTAATTTTTTTGTTATTTGCGGGATTCTTTCAAAACCAGAAGATAATATTTCTAAATTTCTGCTTTCTAATTCTTTTTGGATAGTTCCAAAACTTCCAAACGGAGCATAAATTAGAATACCGTCTTCATCTTCGAAGACTTCTTCCGCGCCAAAATCAATTAATTCTAATTCCAATTCTTCAGGATCGATTCCTTCTTTAGGAATTCTAAAGTTGCAGGTATGATCAAACATGAACTCAACAGAGCCTTGGGTTCCTAAAGTTCCATTACATTTGTTAAAATAACTTCTAACGTTGGCAACTGTTCTGTTGTTATTGTCAGTAGCTGTTTCTATCAGAAGAGCAATACCATGAGGAGCGTATCCTTCAAATAATACTTCTTTATAATTAGCTGTGTCTTTATCAGTAGCTTTTTTAATGGCTCTTTCAACATTGTCTTTTGGCATGTTGGCAGCCTTAGCATTTTGAATGACAGCTCTTAATCTTGAATTGGCTTCAGGATTTGGGCCGCCTTCTTTTACCGCCATTACAATATCTTTACCAATTCTGGTAAATGCTTTGGCCATTGCTGACCAGCGTTTCATTTTTCTACCTTTTCGGAATTCAAATGCTCTTCCCATTGATTATTTTTATTTTGAATTGCAAAAATACAGCTATTCCTTATTTTTCCAAAAGCTATAGAAAAATCTTTTTGTAAATTATGTTAATTAGTTTTTTTTATTGCCCTATAATCGGATATAATGGAAATTGATTCATTAAGATAGTGGTTAGATTTTAAGCTGTCAAGCTGTATTTTATTATATTCGATAAGTGATGGATAAAGTAACAGCAATGATTTGTTGTATTCGGAATTGTATACGTTTAAATTCAGGTTATCTATTGCGAAATTATTGATTTTCTCCGATAAGCTGTTAATGTTTGATAGATTTTCGAAAACAGCATCTAAGGTCATAGGTATTTCAAATTTTGATTTGTTTATTATTGCATCAATATTTGCATTGAGTGCAATAATGGAGTTAAAGTAAGTGTCTTGTGCTACTCTTTCTCTGCTTTTTTGGGCAAGCGATTCAATTAATTCATTGCTTACATAAGGAGTAAAACGAATTCTTGAATTTAAGGTTTCATTTTTTAAAGCTGTTGGGAAATCACTTTCTTTCTGAAAAACATCTTGATAAATAGTAGGGATTAGCACGTCAGGAATAACGCCGATGGCCTGGTGGCTTTTTCCGCTAATTCTGTAGAACTTACTGACTGTTAGTTTTACAAAATGCTGATCATCATTTTTTTCTAAAGGCAGTATAGTCTGCATAGTCGCTTTTCCTAAAGAGGTGCTTCCTATTATGATAGCTCTGTTGTAATCTTGCATAATATCGGCAAAAAATTCGCTTGCCGAAGCTGAATTTCCATTAATTATAATTACAATAGGGCCTTTGTAAATAACCCCTTTGTAAGGATCGTTTATTATTGATAATTGTTTTTTGTTATCTGTCACTATCGAAATTGGACCGCGGTCAATGAATAATCCTGCTAATTTTACAGCTTCTTCCATAGATCCGCCACCATTATCAGTCAAATCAAGAATTAGCCCTTTAATGTCATCCTGCATTAGTTTGACTGTTTCTTTGGCAACATCCTGTGCACACCCTTTGCTGTTTCCTTCTTCAAAATTGGAGTAGAAACTGGGGATTTTTATATAGCCTGCTTTGATGCCTTTATCTGCTATGAAGCTGTAAACGGTGTTTTCTTCATCTTTTAAAACCTGCTTTTCAATAAATACTTTAAAGGGTTTTCCCGAATTCCGTTTAAGTGTTAATGTAAGGTTTGTGTTTAATTCCGAAGATATCATTGTTGCAATCGATTCCAGTGAAGAACATGAAACTTCCAAAGTTTCTTTTTGATTGGAAATGGCCAATATTTGATCTCCTTTTTTGATTTTACCAGTCTTAAAAGCCGGACCGTTTGGATCAATTTCAATTATATTGATTTCGTTCTTTTCATTTAAGCTGACTTCTAATCCAAGTGAAAGTTTTTCTTTGGATAAAGTGGATACAAAACTGGATTTAGTTTCATTGCTGAAATAATTGGTATGGGGATCAAAATAACCGCAAAAAATATTATAAAAATTATCTTCAAAAGGTTTATCGTTTGTAAGCGACACATTGATTTTGCAGAGTTCGTTCTCAATAATGCTTTTTTGGGATCTGAGACTCATAGCGCTAAAATTGATCTTAAGCGAATCTAAATTCTTGCTCTTTCCGGCAATATCATTAAATACTTCGTATCTTATTTTCTTGTTCCAAGCTTTCTCTATTTCGTTTGCTTTTAAATAGAAATTAGAATCTTGTTTTTTGAATCTGACAGTATCTTTTGTGTTGTAATCAATAGTTTCTTTGTTGAGTTTTTCTAATATTGCCTTGTTTCTTAAAAGTGATTTTTTATATTCCTTTCTGATGTCATTCAAAAAAGAACAATTATTATTCAGAATAAGATCGTCTAATTGAAGCCTGAATATATTGGAAAGTGAATCAGCTTGTGATTTTAAAAAAATATTTCTTGAAGGGTCTAAATTGTTCAATAATTCATCAAAAACATAAGCCGACAAACTATCATTCACCGGCTTTGGATTGTAGTGTTCTTTTTGAAGCAGTTTGTTTATTTTGAGTAAAATATCACAATTAGTACTGCTATTTTGTGCAAATAGAGAAAATGTTGAAAACAGCAGTACTAATGTGATTTTTTTCATAAACAGTTTATTTTTTATAAAAAGGGAGTTTTACCACTTTGGCAGGAACATCATTTTTTCTGATTCTGATAAAGATATCGCTGTCAACAGCGCTATTTTCTGTAGTAACATAACCTAATCCGATTCCTTTATTCATTGAAGGTGACATCGTTCCTGAAGTTACAATTCCTATAACAGCTCCCGAAGCATCAACAATCTCATAATCGTGTCTTGGAACAGAACGTTCCTGCATTTCAAAAGCTACTAATTTTTTGGCTACGCCTTCTTCTTTTTGTTTTTTCAGATTATCTGAATTGGTGAATTCTTTAGTGAATTTGGTAATCCATCCTAAACCAGCTTCAAGTGGTGAAGTAGTGTCATTGATGTCATTGCCATATAGGCAGAATCCCATTTCTAAACGCAAAGTATCTCTGGCTGCCAAGCCAATTGGTTTAATTCCGTAAGAAGCACCAGCCTCAAAAACTTTGTTCCAAATTGTTTCTACTTCCGAGTTTTTGCAATAAATCTCAAATCCGCCTGAACCCGTATAGCCAGTCGCCGAAATTATTACATTGTCAAAACCAGCAAAATCAGCTACTTCAAAATGGTAATAGGCTATTGCAGATAAATCGATAGAAGATAAAGACTGCATAGCCTCAACTGCTTTTGGCCCTTGAATAGCCAATAAAGAATAATCATCAGAAAGATTTCTCATTTCCACTCCCAAATCATTGTGAGCCGAAATCCATTCCCAGTCTTTGTCAATATTGGAAGCGTTTACAACCAATAAATATTGTTCTTCTTTCATTTTATAGACAATTAAATCATCTACAATTCCCCCTTCATTATTAGGCAAACAGGAATATTGTGCCCTCCCAATTGTCAAAGCCGATGCGTCATTCGAAGTTACTTTTTGAATCAAAGCCAATGCATTTGGACCCGAAAGTATAAATTCTCCCATGTGCGACACATCAAAAACACCTACTGCATTTCGAACCGTTTCGTGTTCTGCATTTACCCCTTCATAAAGAATAGGCATATTGTATCCAGCAAACGGTAGCATTTTCGCTCCCAAACCCTCATGTATGTGCGTTAAAGCAGTATTTTTCATTTGTTTTTTATATAAAAATTAAAGTGCTAATTTATAGCTTTTATTTTGCTTGGCAAAGGTTATAAAAGTTGAAATATATTTAAAATAAAAGCATTTTTGGGCGTAACTCCATTGTTTAAAATTGCAGTCGTACCTCCTTTATTTTAAACAATGGAGTCGGGCTTTCGGCTTTATCTTTATTTTTTTAAAGAAAAAAAATAAAGGATATCGCCTCTATCCCTTACGCGGGGTATTGCGGTTAAAAATGGGGAAACAAAGTTTGAATGATACTGTTTTATAATTATTTAATTAGTTTAAAAATCAGAAGTATAAAGTTAATTATTTCTAGTGATAGTTTATTTGAAAAAAGAATTGAATTTAAAGTAAATAATTAAAAAGACTTTTAATTATTTACTTTAAATTTTACTTTCAGTAATCTCTTTTATAATATTCAAATGGTGCTGCGTATGCAGTTTTATAAAACGGATAGTGGGTTTTAATTTCAAATGCCCCAAAAACGGATGATTAAAATAGGCATCAGGATTCAAGCTGTTTAATTTTTCTAAATTTTGCTTATTATTTTCAAGATGTTTTTTTAAAGAATCCGCAGTAAAATCTTCTTTGGGCTGAACTGCTTTTGGTGCTCGAATTTTTCCTCTTGGAATTTTATTCATCACAAATACCAGAAAACGGTTGAAGTTAAAAGTCTTTCTGTAATTCTCAGGATTTGATTTTTGTATGGAATCAATGGTCAGGTTCATTGTCAATAAGGCATGCTCAATATGCCAGCCTACAGATGATTTTGAAACCAATGGATTGAGTATTTCTTGGTTTTGGATTTTGTTTTCTAACTCTGTCAGCAGCGTTTTTAGTTCTTCCATAATAATTGGTGAATCAGTTTTGTACACTCCTATGATTTTTACGAATGGAAGATTATTGAAAGCTTATTGCTTTTTTGGAAATAAATTTTGAACTACCCATGCTGGGCCAATCAATAAAAATTGAATGTCTTTTAGAAAAGATGGTTTTTTGCCTTCGATATTATGACCATAAAACTGACCAATCCAAGCCACAGCAAAAACAGCTATTGAAAATGCCCAAAGCGGTACAAATTGCCCAATATAAAAATTAAGGACTAAGCATAAAAATGAAAATACAGCTATTTTGACTGCCATCGAAACTGATAATCGGATGTAGAAAAACAATACAAAAATCAAAACTACTGCAGCCCAATTTTCAATAATAGGCTGGTTGAGATGTAATGTACTATTCAGAAAACCACTTGGAATACTCATTAATAATCCCACAATGGAAAAGAAAATTGCTGGAACACAGATGTAATGTATCGCTTTGTTTTTTGGGTTTTGATGACTTACTGCATATTCTTCAAACCATTGATCTAGTGTTTTCATATTTAGATATTTTTTTGTTTTAATTTAAATAGTCAGTATTGGATTATATTTAAGATACTTTTTTTTCTAGCACAATAAATTCCAGCGGTTGAGAAATAACCGCATCGGTACCATTGAGAGGGAAAGGTTCTCTAACGCCAGTGTCTATAAACCCATGACGGTTGTACCATGCTATTAATTCTTCACGAATAGAGATAACAGTCATTACAATTTTAGGTAAATTCAAGGACAAAGCATGTTCTTCAGCTTTTTGTAATAATTTTTTTCCAATACCGCTATTTTGTAATTCGGGTGAAACTGTAAGCATTCCTAGATAGAGCTTGTTTCCTTTATCTGTAAGCAATACACAGCCAATAATAGTACTGCTCTCTGTGAATTTTAAAATTGTATTTTCTTTATTATTAATAGTTTTATATAGTTCATCTGCAGTAATTCTTTCATCTTGCAGTAAATTAGCTTCTGTAGTCCATCCCAGCTTAGATGTTTCCCCGCGATAGGCAGAATTAATTAATTTTTCTAAGACAGTTATATCTTCTACAGTTGCTGTACTAATCATTTGGGATTGTTTAATGGGGTATTTTTAATGCTTATTTCATCCAAAGGTAGAAAAAAACTACAGCAAAATTATCTTTGGCTGCAGTTTTTAGAGTGTGCTATTAAACCCAGATTTCTAATGCTGAATCTGAGTTAAAAGAATATAAGCAGTGAGATTTGTTTCTTATTGGTTTTAAATTTCAATTTTAGCTCCCATAATTTTTAAAAATTCTCGAATGAAACTTGGATGTGCCGGCCATGCAGGCGAGGTAACCAAGTTTCCATCCACAAAAGCACCATCGACAGGAATTGACTGAAAAATTCCGCCTGCCAATGTTACTTCAGGACCTACTGCTGGATATGCGGTCAGTTTTCGACCTTTTACAACGTTAGCTGCCGTTAATATCTGAATACCATGACAAATAGCTGCTACAGGTTTATTGGTTTCAAAGAAATGTTTTGTTATTTCGATTACTTTTTTGTTTAATCTTAAATATTCTGGGGCTCTTCCGCCCGCAATGACCAATCCGTCATAATCGTTCACATTAACGTCATCAAAGCTGTAATTCAACGCAAAATTATGCCCTGGTTTTTCAGTATAGGTTTGATCGCCTTCAAAATCGTGAATAGCAGTTTTTATAGTGTCTCCCTTTTTTTTATCGGGACAAACGGTATGAACCGTGTAACCTACCATTTCCAGCATTTGGAAAGGAACCATAGTTTCATAATCTTCGGTGAAGTCACCAGTAAGGAACAATACTTTTTTCATTTTATCTCAATTTTAAAATTATTATAAGGTGAATCTTATTTTTTTGATTTATAAAGTTAATGAAAAGAGATTATTTGTTTGATTTTTAGAGTATTAATTTTTTGTATTTCTTTTGGTCTTCAAATGATTATTAAACTTATCATCCTTCCTACGTCAGCATGACAATATTGGGTGTGGGTATTGTGTGATATCTGCCAAATTAGCCTTAAACAAAAAAGCTGCAAAATAAAGTTTCCTTCATCTTTGCAGCTTTTGATAAATATTTTTAAGATTAGATAATTAATCTTCTTCGATTTCAAATTCAGCGTCTTTTTCCCAAATCTCCATTTCGCAGGGCTTGCAGTTGAATTTTAGTTTGTATTCTAATTCTCCCTGTTTCAGTACCAATGGCTCTTTCAGTTTGCCTTCCATCGTGTCTTTATGGTATTTTGGACATTTGGCCAGCTCGTATTTGATGCAGTATTTGGTTGTCATCACACGTGATTTTCCCGGATCCCATTGCAGTTCAAATGCTTTTTCGATTTCGGTTACACCATGACGTTCATAAAATTTACGAGCCAGTTTGTTCGAAACATTATACATGAAATCCAATTTGGTTTCAGGATAAGGGTGATCTGTTTTTTCAATTTTGCGTTCTTCGCGTTTGTAATTTTTCAAACGGGTTTCCGACAATTGTTCGTAAACCGTTCTGCGCATTTCATTGATTTTTGAAATAGGCAAAAACCAATTGTCTGTAAATTGAATCGTTATTTCATCAGCTGTGTAAGGCGTAAAACCTGTTTTGGCCAATTGCGTTTTGATATTTTCTTCGATAGACAGATTATTTTTGGTTTGTTCTTTCGGATGAACCAATTGAACTGAACTGGTGTTTCCGTCTTCGTCAGTGGCAAGCAGTTCAAAACCGTTTTTGTTTTCGAACAACAATAATGAAGTACTGATTTTTCGAACAGCACTGTCTTCACGCTCCACTATTTTGATAAAAGCGGCATCATTATTACGGTATATGAAAGTGCCGTCTTTGATTTCTTTCAGGACATTTGGATAAGCCAAACCATTTTCAGCTTTATTGACATAAATTCCTTCTGCTTCGTTGTTGTCATTTATGTAGCACAAACCGTCACCATTGTTCAATTGTTCGCCGTTTTCAATTTCATATGCATTTCCAACAGTTCGAATTAGTTTACCAATGTATTGTCCTTTGGATTTTGGACTTTCCCAAGAACCAATAGTGTCATGTCGTTCATTAACAAAATAATCGGTATAACCGCGGTTAAAAGTACGGTTCAATGCCGAATCGAAAGTGTAAGTACATTTACCGGAAGATGCTTTGGTGTATTTGTCATTGCCTTCAAGGAAAGCATCCAGTTTTTGTCTAAGGTAGGAAACGTTGTTTTTTACATAAACAATGTCCTTTAAACGGCCTTCGATTTTGAAAGAACAAACGCCGGCTTCTACTAAACTTGGAATTTCATTTGAAACATCAAAATCTTTAATCGAAAGTAAGTGTGTGCTTTTTATTAATGTTTCTCCGTGACCATCAATCAGGTTGTACGGCAGACGGCAGTTTTGAGCACATGAACCGCGGTTAGCAGAACGTTCTCCATTGGCAACACTCATATAACAGTTTCCGCTGAAAGAAACGCATAGTGCGCCGGTAACAAAGAATTCCAATTCCACATCAGTAGCATTGCTGATTTCTTTGATTTGGTGCAGGTTCAGTTCGCGGGCCAAAACGACGCGCTTGATTCCGGCATCGGCCAGGAATTTCATTTTGTCAGCGTCTCTGTTGTTGGCTTGTGTACTGGCGTGAAGAATGATAGGAGGTAAGTCCATTTCCATAATAGCCATATCCTGAATGATAAGAGCATCAACACCGATATCGTACAGTTTCCAAATCATCTGACGGCAGGTTTCCAATTCGTTATCATACAGAATCGTATTGATTACGACAAAAACCGGAACATTGTATAAGTGGGCATATTCTACCAAGGCAGCAACATCTTCAATGGAGTTGGTGGCATTGGAGCGGGCACCAAATTGCGGAGCACCAACATAAACAGCATCGGCACCACTGTTAATGGCTGCGATACCATGAATTAAGTCTTTTGCAGGCGCTAAAATTTCTATTTTCTTCTTCATCAGTCGATGATTTTTTTAAATTCTAAAAAGCGTGCAAAGGTCTTATAAATATTCCAAGATTTCTAGCCTAAAGGGATTTTTTTTGAATGTAATGGCAAAGTAATGGCAGTATATAGGCTTGAAGATGTCAAATTTACAATTTTTGGCAGGTTTTATTTAGGCTGGGAGGTATTCAGAATTTTAAATTCTAAGGTATTATTTTTATTTAGTTTATAGCTGTAAATTGTTTTTCCTTCAACGTGTCCATCATTATTGCCAAATCATCTCAAATACAAAACCTACTTCCCAATTAAGCTAATTACTTAAATCCATTACCGTAACTGTTATAAGCAGTCTTTAATTTAATTAAATCGTTTCATAAAATCAATCATGCTTAGTTTGTACCCATTCAGAAGTTTAAACAATTCTTTGCTAACTTGGAACATATTAAAAGCGTAATCTACCCTTTTGCTAATCGAAAATTCTGTTGTTTCAGCTAATCTTATTTTCATCATGAAATCATTACCATTATCAATTCTGTCAGTATTTAGTTTCATATGCTCATTCGAAAAATGAATAAACCCGCTTGTATTTTCATATAATAATCTAAATCCTGGATAAAGAGAATCTAATTTTTGTGATAAATAAAAGTCTGACATTTTCTTGCCTTGGGCATCTTCTATATTTTTTATATGTTCTCCATTTTGAATTCGATTATAAAAATTTAGTCTGTCTTTGACCAAACTTAATGCAAATAATCTCATGCAATTATCAGCTTGAAGCCTTAGCAAATTTATTGCTGTTATCCAATTATTTGCTTCTGCAAGAGTTTTAAAAGCTCTGTTAAGTTCTATTGCCCTATGCACTATTGAAAAAACAAAATGGCTAGGTTTAGAAAGTAACTTTCGATCTGTTTCATTTTTAAAAATGTCTAAAGCTGTTTGATTTAATTTTTCATTTAATTGCTCTAATGATTCAAATATTAGAATTAAATCGGCTTCAGTTACATTTTCATTTAAAGATTGTTTATCCATTGTGTTCGGAGAAGATTACTTACAACTTGTATTTAACAAGCTATAAAACAGCTTTTTTTTAGTATTCAGCTAATTTAGTTTTTTTGTGTAAATAATTGTAAGGGTATTTTTATTTTTTTTTTTAAAAATAAGATTCCTCTCGTTTTCCTTAAAAGTTGTGGTGATTTGCATGAGGGATAGGCGAAAGCTACCGAAGTAGCCCAGATAGCCCGACCGCGGCAGGGAAAGGGGGTTGTGTACCCGCAACAGTGAATTAGCCCCTTTTCTGCTGTGGTCACGCCCAGAAAAGTTAAGGCTTAAAGTTTGGAATTTGAGTTTTAGAATTTTGTACCTTTAATAGAAAAATTAATCTTATGAATGCTCCAATTTCCATTGATAGAAATGAAATTTTAAAACGGTATAAACCGATTGTAAAGCAAACCCACAAAGGCCTGCAGGGACACTCATTGCTCATTGGCGGGAGCTATGGCAAGATTGGAGCGGTGTGCTTGGCTAGTAAAGCTGCGCTGAAAACGGGTTGTGGGCTGGTAACGGCTTTCGTGCCACAATGCGGTTACGGAATTATGCAAATCTCCATTCCGGAAGTGATGGTGGTAACAGATGATCATGATAAATACCTTTCGGAGATTACTTATCATTTGGAACCCGATGCAATTGGTATTGGTCCAGGATTGGGACAGAAAATGGCAACCCAAAAGGCACTTCACGATTTTTTGTCAAACACCAGTGTTCCAATGGTTATCGATGCCGATGCGCTAAATATTTTATCGCATAATCCGTCTTGGGTTGCGTTGGTTTCCCCTAGAACGGTTTTGACTCCACACCCCAAAGAACTGGAAAGGTTGATAGGGAAATGGTATTCGGAAGAAGAAATGTTTAGTAAAGCGGTTGTTTTTTCGCTAGTGAACCAAATCGTTATTGTGATGAAAGGGGCACCAACCTATATTATTGACGGCGAAACTATTTATCGCAATACTACAGGAAATGCCGCGCTTGCGACAGCCGGAAGCGGTGATGTACTGACGGGAATGATTACGAGTCTTTTGGCACAATCCTATAAGCCTTGTGATGCGGCTATTTTGGGAGTTTATCTGCACGGATTGACTGCTGATATCGCTCTGCCCGAAACAGGTCATCAATCATTTATAGCTTCATCGATTATTGAGTATCTTGGGAAAGCGTATTTGAGTTTGGAGTCTTAAAAATTGTTTAATCGTTTAAAGGTTTAACCGTTTAAAAGTTTAATTGTTTTATGTTGTATCGAACGTAATTTCATTGAATCAAGGATTTCTCGCTGGATTTTTTCCAAGTATAAATCTCGCAAAGGCGCGAAGACGCAAAGAAATCGGTTCAAAACTTTGCGACTTTGCGCCTTTGCGAGACCAAACAAAGTTTAACTGCAATTTATAGAATTTAGTTTTGGGTCAAGGTATTGCATGATGTCTTTGCATTCGAATGACTTACCCAAAAAAAAGAGACAAGAATTAACCTGTCTCTTAGTGTTTTGTTTAAAAATTACTGTTTAATAGTTGTATGCAACAGCTTCCAATTTGGAGTCAGTTTGATTAGTAATCACAACAAAAGGAAAGCCTTGTTCTGCAGCCTGTTTTTTAATTCTAGTTGAAGCGTCTGCAATCCAATCTGATTTTGTCAGACCTTTTGGTTTGTGGATTGTGGTTTTTAAAGCCACTCCTTGATGTAAACCGTTTGTTTGTGTGTTTGCAATAAACTGCACATTTTTATATCCTTTTTTCCCTGAAACATCTACTTTGTGATTATCGATAAGTATACTGTTTGTCTTTTTATCAATTACCTTGTCAATAGCAAAAAGACTGATTTCGTTTACAGTACTGCTTCCAGGAAGCGAATAAAAAACGGTGTTGTTTTTGGTAGTGACATAATTTACTTCTAGTTTTTCTCCATTTTGTTTTACAATAATGTGAGAGTCAGCAAATAGAAAAGAGGTAAATAAAGCAAGGGCAAGCGTGAATATTGTTTTCATATGTGTTTGAATTTTAATTTAATTGTATAAAAGTTTTTCCGAATCTAAATTAGTTTCGAAAGCTGATTTTTAAGCAAATAAATTAAATTCTGGCGGCGGATTTGATAAATCCAAAATTACTGATTGCGGTAGGGCAGTTCCTTTGCTAAAGTGCAGTTCAGTCGAAGGTATGGTTTGGAAAGGAATACTGAAAGGAGCCTGAAAATCTAAAACTATTTCAAATGTTTTTTCTTCCACTTCGGATTTGCCTTCTGGCAGTGCTTCTTTTTTATCAGTAGTTTTTCTTTCGGAAACTGTTTTTATAATAGTAGAAACAGACGGCGTTGCCCAAGTTAGGGTAAGCATAAAACAAAGAGTATAAAGTGCTATTCTGCGTGCTGTTTTCATGTTGGTAAATTTATAGGAAAGTCCAGTAAAATCAAAGGGTTTGACAGAATTTTGGGTATTAAATGAACAGGTAATCGAGGATTGAAAAATAAAGCGATTTAGACTGGATTGCCCCTTTTAAAAGCAGGGTAGTCTGTGGGATTATGTCATAATTTTAATTAATACCCTGATAAAAATGCACTTATGTTTGTTTTTGAAATTTGAATCGTCTTTGTTAAATTTATTTTTTGTCTGGAATTAAATCTTTTTAAATAAATTATTCATTGGCATTTAAATTTGCAGAGAAGTTTATTGATATTTGCTTTGTCAATTGTATTAAAAAAGGAAATAAAAAAAGTATAATGAAAAAGCTGTTTTTTATAGTAGCTGTAATTTTTTCACTGCATAGCTGCAACAAAAGGGAAAGCAAAACCTTTAAAAAGTTTTACAAAGCTTCAAAAGGGGATTCAACGGCTCATCTGTCATTGACATTTACAAAAAACACTTTTTATGGAGAGTATGAAATCCAATATGGACTTTTAGGGAAAGATTCTGGTGCCGTTCGGGGCAATCGGATTGGAGATACATTACGGGGTGATTTCTGTTATAGATCGTATGGAGGCGATATAAAAAGAGCACCTTTTGTTATATTGGAGAGCAATCAAAAACTAAAACTGGGTTCTGGATTGATTTCGACTTATATGACTATTCCTTTTTATGTGAAAGGAACATTAGAATTTAAAGACTCCAATTTTTTATTTGAACCAATTGAGAAAAAGGAATTTGGGAAATGATTTTTCGAGTTATTTTTAACATAAATTCTTTTTTTTAACCATTAAGAAATTAAGAAACATTAAGCTTAATTGACTTAATCTCTTAATGGTTAGTTTTTTAATTCTTACAATTTCATGGTGTAACCCAATTAATTTTTATATTTCCAAACCAATACATCCGCAGTTTTCATGGAAGGTGTTCCAATGATAATTTCAGCATTTGCAGGGATTTTCATTTCATAAACCTTATCAGAATAGTTTACTGCAATTCCGAAACCATCTCGATATTCCACCATTATGCCTTCTGGATAATTTTCAATTGGGATGTTTTGCTGTTGGTATAATTTAGTCAAGACTTGTTTTTCAAGATCTCCTTTTTTCGAATCTACGCCAATGTATGTTACCGTTCCTTTACCTAATTTATGAAAGACTACAGCAGGAGTTCCAGCATAAAAATCACCTTGATAAGTTCCCCATATTTCTGTCCCTTTGTCTGGTTTCAATAAATCGCCCCAGCTTGTCCATGTGAAATCCTGACCTTCGAATTTAATTTTATCTGGAGATTGAGGCATCAGTAAATCATAAGATTCAATTTCGGAACCAATCAATTTCCACATCGGCTGATAGAATTTAGCTTCCCAAAGATGGCCTTTTCGGTTTTGGATTCCTGTACGGCAGCTCAATATTAGGTTTCCTCCATTTTGTGCATAAGCAGTCAGTTTATCAATCATTTGCTGGTCAATCATCTGATAAGCAGGAACGATTAAAACAGGATAATTTGAAAAATTTGCAGTATCACGAACAAAATCTACAGGAGCGCCAAATGATTTTACAACCTTGTAATATTTTGTAAAATGGTCGATAGTATTCCATTGGTTGGTTTGCCTGTTCAGTTCAATACCCATCACATTATCGGCATTGAATAAAATTCCGGTTTTGCGCTGCAGATAGTCTTTTGGCAATTGAGCTTTGGCATCGTATTTTTTGCGAAGCGTATTGATTTCTTTGATGAACTGGCTAAATTCCAATCCGCCAGGGGTTGGAGTAACACCATCGGTTCCCACAATCCCGTAATGAAATTGTTCGAAGCCGTACAAAGGCGCGCGAAAGCGGTAGGTACAGGTAAACTTGCTTCCGCCGGCAAAAACATGCCATAACCACATACGGATTGCTCCGGGCAGCGGCTGCGGATTAATGCTTCCCCAGTTTACTTGTCCTGGCTGTAATTCCATCACGCCGTAAGCTCCTTTTAGCGGACGGAAAAAATCATTAGACATTGAAATACGGGAATATTCTCCCACGCGATAGCCTTTTGGGCCAATGCCAAGATCGTTGCCGTAAACCATATATCGGGTATAGCTTACAAAATCAAGTTCCTTGCTCATTCCTACATAGCCCACATCATACATCGGAATGTAATTAGAAGTGATCCATTGATTTGGGTTTGAAAATTTGCGGATTTCTTTGGCTTGATCGTCCAAAAAAGTAGCGGTTTCATTATCTGCAAAACGGTAATGATCAAGTTGTGAGTGCAGGTTCATTCCCCACACAGCATGCAGCGGAATATTGATTTCGTCAAAACTGCTGTAGGTACCGCTCCAGAAATTGTTTCCCCACGCTTCGTTGACTGCACCAATGGTTTTATATTTTTCTTTCAGCCAATCGCGGAACCGCACTGGAGCATCTTTTCCATAATCTAGAAAACGGCGTGGCTCATTATCTACTTGCCAGCCGATGATGCGCTTGTCATTGCCATATCTTTTGGCTAATTCTGCAATCATTTTCATGGAATAGGAACGATAGTAATTACTGGAAAAGGTGGCATGCTGGCGGGTGCCATGATCCATTTTGGTGCCATCTTCGTTGGTAGCAAGCACTTCAGGGTGTTTTCGTACGAGCCAGACAGGAGGCGTAGCGGTAGAAGTGCACATAATGACTTTTAGGTGGTATTTCTCTGCTAGTTCCAATGATTTATCGAGCCATTTGAAATCGTATTTGCCTTCTTCCGGTTCCAGCTGTGCCCAAGCAAATTCTCCAAAATGGGTGAACTCAAAACCCATTTTTTCCATGTTTTGAAAATCACGCTCCCATTGAGATGGATCCCAATGTTCTGGGTAATAGTAAACTCCCACAGATGTCAAGTCTTTGGCAGGGAAGAATTTTTCTAATTTTTGTGCAAATGTAACTGTACTAAAAAGAAGCAGTAATGCCAGAAAGCAGTGTTGATAAAATGCAGTAAATTTATATTTCATAAAAAAATATTTAGAAGTGTATGAATTACAAATATAAGTTTTTTTAAAAAAGGTTTAAGATTTTTTAAATCGTTTAAAAGTTTAGGCTTGCTTAAAGGTTTAGCTGTTTGAAAGCTTTATTGTTTAAATTGTTTAACGATTTGAGCGGTCTAGTTAAATCTTAGAATTTTAGTTTCTTAGCAGCTTAGCGTCTTAAAAGAAAATAGTTATTTGTAAGTTTGCAGTTCATAAAATTGTATTATGCGAAAACCGCTTGAATTAAGAACCGTAAATGTTACGCGCTACATTTCGCCCCTGCGGGAAGGCGGTTCACTGCCTGCTTTGGCAGAAGCCGATGATGATTTTAAATATGTTTTGAAATTCAGGGGTGCGGGACATGGCGTAAAAGCACTGATTGCCGAACTGATAGGTGGTGAAATCGCAAGAGTTCTAAAACTAAAAATGCCCGAATTAGTTTTTGCCAATCTTGATGAAGCTTTTGGCCGTACCGAAGGTGATGAGGAAATTCAGGATTTACTGCAGGGAAGCCAAGGACTGAATTTAGCACTGCATTTTTTGTCGGGTGCTATTACTTTTGATCCTGTGGTGACAAAACTTTCACCAGAGCTGGCTTCGCAAATCGTTTGGCTCGATGCTTTTATTACCAATGTCGATCGTACGTTCAGGAATACCAATATGCTTATCTGGCATAAAGAATTATGGCTCATCGATCATGGAGCATCGCTCTATTTTCATCATTCCTGGAACAGTTGGGAAACACACGCCAAAAGTCCTTTTGCATTGATAAAAGACCATGTGCTGCTTCCTCAAGCAACCGAATTGCCAGCAACCGATGCCACTTTTAAAAAATTGCTAACCAAAGAAATTTTGCAAGATATTGTTAATTACATTCCGGAAGACTGGCTTCATTGGGAAGACAGCGAGCAGACTCCAGACGAAATCAGAGCTGTTTACTTTCAGTTTTTATGGACGAGATTGAATCATTCTGAAATTTTTATAAATGAAGCCCAAAATGCAAGAGAAAAACTTATATGAGTATGCCGTTATTCGCGTAGTGCCAAGGGTAGAACGCGAAGAATTCCTAAACGTAGGCATTATTCTGTTTTGCAAAAAAGCAAAATTCATAAAAATGCTCTATGCTGTGAATGAAGCAAAATTATTGATGCTTTCCGAAGATTTTGATTTGGAACAGCTCGAACTGAATTTAGAATCTTTTCAAAAAATTGCTCAAGGAGGCAGGGCAGGAGGTCCTATTGGCGAGTTTGATATTCCGTCCCGTTTTCGCTGGTTGACCGCTATACGTAGCTCAGCGATACAAACTTCAAGACCGCATACGGGTTTTTGTGATGATTTGGACGAAACTCTTAAGCGATTGTTTGAAGAGTTGGTTTTGTAATAGTTTTTGTTTTAGCTTTAAAATGTTTTAGCCACAAATTCCACAAATTTCCACAAATTAATTAGTGCTAATTTGTGGAATTTGTGGCAAATAAATAAGCGTAATTACTTTGCAGACTTTAAGCGAGCTAACTGAATGAAAGACTTAAAGTCTATAGTGAATTATTTCTTTGTAAAAACTAAAAAATCCTTATACACTGCCGATCTCGCATGCATGTGTCTTAAGCCAATTCTTCCTTCAAGTATTGCTGGAGCATTGGAAAGATCCCACGAGAATAGTTTTGAAATGTTTTTCCCAACGACCTTGAAATAGAGTTTTTGATTGGTTTTGATGATTGTTATTTTGTAGGTTTCATTTGGATTAAACAGTCCGGTTTCAAAACTCGCATTTGGAATTTCAGTTGTGGTATTGAAATTTTGTCCAGCAAGTACAGGATATTTTCGCACTCGGATATAATCGTTTTTTATGTCGGTGTTTTTATTGTCATACGAAGCATAACTGATATGAAGAGCTTTCATATTCGTATAATACGTTTTCATCGCCGGAATTTCTCTTAAATTATTCCATTGCGATATGTCTTCATAATAAGGAGCAATGCCAATACCCGTCGCCTGAATGTATAAAATTGTTGCCCAAGCCGTTTTAGTGTCTGTTTTTGTATAGCTGTATTCGATTTTTACATCGCCTGTAAACGAATCTCTTGTCCATAATACAGCATTATAAGCATCGTCTCCTTCCACATTTCCACCGCTAAAAAGCATTCCTTCCTTTGTGTTTTTAATATCGGCATGAAGCCCGTCCAAAAACCATTTGGACTGCCAGTCTTTAGTACAGGAATCATTAAACTGTAACTGCCATTGTTTGGATTGGTTTAGGGAATCAAATTCAGAAGAATCAGTATTTTGACCTCTCATTAAAGCTGTGAAAAAAAGTATCAGAATCAGCAGTAGGTTTTTATTCATTGTAATATTTTTTTATTGTCTAAAGTAGTAAACTTATTTTTAGTAGGCTGTCTGTTTTAGATTGATGAGAATGAAAATCAGCAATAAAATTAAAACCATTCTTTTCTGAAAAAACATCGAAGTAATTTCATGCCTGCTATCTCGTTTTCAAAGCTTTAATCAGCTTATTGTTGCGTTTGTCGGCTCTGGAGTTTTGTAGAGAAATAACAGCCCAAATTGCTGCGGGAATCCAGCCAATTAATGTTATCTGCAAAATCAGACAGAGAATAGAAGTAAGGATTCTGCCTCTCAAAAAGAAAGAAAGAAACGGAAAAAATATTGCAATTAATGTCATAGTATTTCTCGGTTATGAAGTTTTTTTAAAACATTTTGACGTCACTTCCGCTTCTTGAAGGCTGGTAACGATTTGCCCAAATATATAAAATCAAGATAACCTTTACAAATAGAGTTTTTTATTCAACAGCCTCTTTCAAGCCGATTTTTGATACTGCTTTTCGGTTCCAATACATTATATATATCGTGCCAATAATCGATGGAGTAACCCATGCGATTAAATTTCCCAGTCCTAATCCGGCAACAATGAAAGCGGTAATGGAGGCAATTAATGCACCAACCATTTTCCCAATATGCTTTGTCAGCCAGCTGTTTTTTATTTTTGTAAAATTTTTGTAAAATATAAAATCTTTAATTGTCATATAAAATCCAAAACCGCCAAAAAAAGCAAATAAGATTCCGTTAGTTATATTATTTATGACACAATAAATCCCAATCAAAATCATTATTATCGAGGAAAATAGCATTGTTCCCGAAATGAATCGGTCTGTGAAATCAGCTTTAGTTTTTAATTTTAATTTAAATGTCAATGCCCGATTTCCTGATGTAACAAGATAAATGGTGAAAATGCCGATCAGGAATAAAAATAAATTTTGATGTTTTGGCATGAAACAAATAGGCAGTGACAGCAGTGAACTTGTGACCATTCCAATTGAGAACAGTTTTCCCATTCGCTTATGTAACTTTTGTCCTTTTTTGACAATTATACTTCCGATTCCTGTTATTAGTCCAACCCCGCCAAAAAAAGCGTGGAAATAAATTAAAATGGTAATAGCCTGTTCCATTTTTAGTTTTGTTTAGTTCAACGGTTCAAACTTCGAGGTATAAACTGATTTTATAAAAACTTTATTTCCGAGCTGTATGTTTTTTTGGATGAGCTGTAAAAAAGTAAAAAATATATCTTGTAATCGGATTACAAATCATAAGTGTTCGAAACCTCATTCCGGATTTAAAATTGTATTTACTTTGTTAGGATCTCCTCCACATTTTTCAACTATGTCTTTAATAATTAAAACTTCTAATTCTTGTGCAAACTTCAATTTTACAATTTTATATCCTTTGAATTCATTGAGTTTTTTATAAACCACTAACAAAATAGCTGTTATCAAAGTCATATACATTACTACTTTTACACCATTGATATTTCTGCTTAACAAATGACTAAAATTTAGATTCTGTTTTATGAATTTAAAAAATACTTCAATTTCCCATCGTTGTTTATAAATTTCTGCAACATCCTTTGCTGTTAAGGTTTTACTGTTGGTCAAAAAATAAAACACTTCACCATTTTCCTTTTCTTTTGCAATGATTAAACGCAGGAATTTTTGAGTTTTTTTATTTCGTTTGTCATATAATTTTACCTCTAAATCTTGTTCTAATATTAATCTTTCTGTTTGATTTTCATCAATTTCAAATTCTTTAACCGTTTCAAAACGAGTATAATTATTCAATCTTGTTACAAAGGTTAAATCATCCTCATTTAACTCTTCAAATGTTGCTCTTGCCTGAAGCCCTCTATCAAAAACCAAAATATTGTCAGCACTTAGGGGGCATTCTTTTATCAATTCTTTTAATGCAAAATCCTCTGAAACAAACGACTGTTCTGTGAAGATTTTTGAATGAACCGGTACGTTTGAAAAAGCTATGCTAAATTTTACAAATTTCTTGTCTCCTTGTTTATTAATTTGCATCCCTTCTTTTAATAATTTAGATGAAATACTAACCAGCGTGGAATCAAAAGAAATAATATTGTGCTTCTTCTTCAAATATTTGTCTTGATACTTTTTTAAGCAACTATTGAATATTGCTTCAAAATAATCAGCATTTATATTAACCAATCGATCTCTGATAGAATTGTATTTTACACCTTTATAGCTAGTATTTGCAATACTTTTGAATGCCAACGAATGATAAAATTCTTCCATTACCCGCAAACTATTGTGTTTGATGTTTAACATCGAAAACAATAGTAATTGAAACATTGTTTGTCCATGAAGTTTCTTTACTTGATGGTCAACATTATAAGCGAGTGATAGTTTTTCTAATTCTCCTTTCGGAATATATTCTAAAACTTCTTCTAATTTCATAAGTTTGTTTTAGACTCAAATATAATAACTTTGAGGTTTCGAACACTTATGGCGTGACGCTCGTGCTCGCGGGGAGATTTTTATCATATTTATGGCTTTCAAGAGCTTTTAAAAAAAACGCAAAGTCTCTTGACTTTGCGAAGCTGGGGGCTTAGTATACGAACACAGGAAATTCAATATTTAGATTTTCAGAATGGGGACGTATTAATTTGCATTGAATTTTGTGCAAACCTAAATATTTTGCTGTAGTAGTACATGAGTTAGAATTTGCCGAATTTTTATCTACTTCTTGAGAAACGCAATTGTCTGTTTTGGCTTCTTGTCCCGTATTATATACAGTCCATTTTATTTCTTCGAAACCTTTTCTTGTATACAAGATCGTATTGTCATATAACTTAAATTCAATTTGTGCACCTTTAGGAATTCCTTTTGAATAAGGAAAATATTCGTGTGACTTATCATCAAACGAATAGCTACATTTCAACCAAAAATTCTTTTTTTCATTTTTCAAATTACCGTTAGCTAATAATTTAAAATTTGGATGTTTGACCAAATAGTTTTTCCAATCAAAACAGTAAAATTTGTATGTTAAAGAAGGAGTAATGTTGTATACTTCTTCTCGAAGACCATCTTTATTGTAGTAATTAGAAATAACTTCTTTAGTCAAATCCAAAGCTTCGACAATATTGTTTCCTATTAATATCGAATTGTCGCTTGCTTTAACTTGAAGTTTTGCTGCCATGTCGGTATGAAGACTAGTGGTAGTAAGTTCATCACAACCGCTGAGTCCATAGTATGACCACAAAACATTTTCATCGCTTCCGTAGTCGATGCCAACTCGAATTCTTAATGGATTAATATCATTCTTTTTGAAAATGTCCGCCAAATCGACCGAGATAAATTGAGTCAATATTGTTGAAGCATTTAGCGCATTTATAATAGAGTTTATTGGCTCCCTATTTCTCCTACAAAAAGTAATAAATACTCCATCGCCTTGTAATCGTTGAATGTGCCCACCAAATTGGTTAACGACTAAAATAATTAAAGACAAGATTGTATCTTTAATCATTCTTACGTCTTGAATAGAATATTTATCAACAAGTTTTGTTGAACCTTTAATGTCAACAAACATTGATACTGAATGATGCATTAAATAATTTGTATGATCTAAATCGCTAAAGTCTGGATGTGTACCAATACAAATATTAGAAAAAGCGTAGTCATTATGACCATAATTTTCGAAGATAAAATTCTCATCGTATTGTATTAGTGTCTTATTCGCATCATATTTAACGGGAACATTTAAATTTTCACTTAGATTAGAATAGTTTCTAGCTTTACTAAAAGTTATTGCTCTATTCTCTAAACTAAATGACTTATTTTTTGATAAAATTTCGTCTATTCTAGACAATGAATTATTGAATGTTGTTCTCATCTAAACACAATAAGAATAAAAATTATTAAAAATAGAATTATTTCAAAATAAAGAATATACATTGCTTTATTCAGAAATTGATATTTTTTGGTCAAGCCTTTCGAAATAGTATGAATTTGATATTGCAAATCTTTCTCGAAGGCTAAATCGTCAAGCTTGTTGAAAGATTCAAGATATTTCTGCTGGCTTTCAAATTTGCTTACTGATCCAAAAAAAATATGCGATTGATATTCCTCATCGATTGAATTTCCCGAATCTGTATAAGGAAATAATGCTTTGATTGTAAAATATAAAATTCCTAAAGCACTAAAACAGATTAGAAACAAAACTACATTAAATATTTTCAGAAAAGGTTCGTTACATATAAAAATATCTGCTATTGTGCTTCTGTTCACTAAAATACATCCTACAATGAAAGTGTTTAAGGAAACAATGAATGTTCCTTTTACATTTGAAGCGTTTATGTAATTATCAAACCTTGTGAGTATGTATTTTAAATTGTCGTTCTTTTTATCCATGATGTTTATAAAAATTTCTGCTAACTTCTAAGTATACGAAACAAACTTTCACTAATCTTTCCAACTAGCAGATGTATACACGAAAGTTTCTTTTTTTCTTTTTTTCAAATATATGTTTTTTTCTTGCCAATTTTAAAATTTAATGCTGAATAATAGTCTTTTAAATTTTGTTGTAAGAAACAATGCTGTAGTTTTTAAAACTATATCTCTTAAAAATTCTGATACTGTCGTAGCCCTGATGGAAGCGACATCCTGTGTGCCTGTCTCGTCCCAAAAGACGAGAACAGATACAGCGGACAGCAGGATTAGCTCCTAAAAAATACTGCTTAAATTTTGTTATTATTCTCTAAAGGCAGTTTATTGAAATTTACCTAAATCAAATACTTACGTAAAAATACTTAGTTTTTTTGAAAAACTGCGTTTTGGCAGGTTTTGTTCAAATGAAAGCCTCTAATTTTGTCATGTAAATAAGTAAAATACTTAGACGTAAGTTTGATACTTAGAAAAGGAAACAGTGTTAAACAATTAATTTTTTTTAAAATGAGTTCAATATCAACAAATCAACCGCTTTCAAGTTTAAACATTTTTAGTGGCAAGGGTGTTCAAATGCGTACCTTCCACATTACATGGTTAACATTTTTCTTTTGCTTTTTTGCATGGTTCGGTATGGCATCACTTATGCCAATCGCTAAAGAGCAATTGCACCTGACAAAAGACCAATTAGGTAACATTCAAATTGCATCTGTATCGGCAACGATCATCGCCAGATTATTAATAGGCCGATTAGTTGATAAATTTGGACCAAGATTAATTTATACATGGTTATTAGTGATTTGTTCTGTACCGGTCTTACTAATTGGTACTTCACAATCTTATGAAAGTTTCCTGTTTTTTAGATTGGCTATCGGAGTTATCGGTGCTTCTTTTGTTATCACACAATTTCATACTTCAGTAATGTTTGCCCCATCTATTAAAGGAACTGCAAACGCTACGGCAGGAGGATTTGGAAATGCAGGTGCCGGTTTAGCTAATATTACCATGCCTCTTATTGCAGCAGGATTTGTGGGATTAGGAGTGTGTACTAAGGAAGACAGCTGGAGGTATGCCATGGTTGTTCCAGGAGTAATGTTATTAGTTTTTGCATTTTTATATTTCAGATTTACCAAAGATTTACCAAATGGTAATTATAAAGAACTTGGAATTGAAAATGAGAATAAAGAAAATACATTTATGCTGGCTGTAAAAGATTACCGTACTTGGGTTTTGACTATTGCTTATGCTGCTTGTTTTGGTGTTGAGATTACGATTGATAATTTTGCTCCAATTTATTTTACAGATACTTTCGGTGCTAGCTTGAAAATAGCAGGAATTTGTGCCGGTATTTTTGGAATGATCAATATTTTTGCAAGACCATTAGGAGGCATTGTTGCTGACAAAGTAGGTAAGAGATATGGTTTTTCAGGAAAAAATTTATTGCTTGCCTTACTGCTTCTTATAGAAGGTGTAGGTGTTATTTTCTTTGGTATGACAAATCAATTAGGAGTTGCTATCTTTTTAATGTTCTTGTTTGGAATGAGTTTAAAAATGGCAAATGGTGCAACATATAGTCTTGTGCCATTCATAAATCCAAAAGCGATAGGAAGTGTTGCCGGAATTGTAGGAGCAGGTGGAAATATAGGAGCGATGTTAATTGCTTTCTTGTTCAAAGCCAAAGCAGTTAAATTTACTAAAGACGTGATTGACGAAAGTGGAGTATCACAAACCAAGGATTTGATTGATTACACCAATGCTTTTTATATATTAGGAATCATCATTCTAATAACTGGAGTAGTTGTTTTAGCTGTGAAATTTGCAGTTAAAGATAAAGAAGAAGAGAAATTACCTGTAGGTGTTGATTTAGCTTATCAAAGAGTAAAATCTTAAATCTACAAAAATAGGAATAGTATATGTTTCGATTATTGTTTAAAAGAAAGGCTGTCCGGATGGATAGCCTTTCTTTTTTTTACGCAGATTTTTTTTGCTTGGGTTTTAAATAATTTTTTAAAAAATCCGTGCTAATCTGTTTAATCTGTGTCATCCGTGGCCTGTCCCGTCCTGAAATCACACGACGATGTTAACACAGTTGAATACCGAATACAACTGGCATGCCTCAGTCTCAAATTTTCGTATTTTTATATTCTCTTCAGAGACAAGCTCCGACGTTAAATGGCACTTTTTTAAGTCCCTCCTGAAATCTGGGATGGAATGTATAATGT
>NZ_JBFUGG010000013.1:0-156297 GCF_056403035.1 Flavobacterium sp. P3_A6
TTATAATAAAGTGATGAATCTCCCTTCGTCTTTTCTCCTAGTTGGATATTCTGGATATTACGACTTGCGTAGTTCCTTACATTCTGTTCAGACTCTAAAAGATAAAAAGAATGAGGTTATATCTTTCCGACAATGTACTTCTTGAGTCATTTAGCGGGATTTCAACTCTCATCCTCTTTCACTTTATCATTCCAAATATATATCTTTGATAGGAGATTTTATAACTATGCAAACATAGGAGCGGGACAAATGTTGATGAAATGATCAGTACCTCTGCTCCTAAAAAAAATCAAACTTCCGATTAACTATCCAATAATTCCAAAATCTTGTTCACACTTACTTCGCTGTAATCATTAATGTAAAAGTCACACGGAGGCAATTGCTCTTTAGTATGTGAGCTCAAAACGCCAACTACTTTCATCCCTGCATTAAGACCTGCCGTAACTCCAGAAAAAGAATCTTCAAAAACAACACAATCAGACGGAGCAACACCAACTCGTTCTGCCGACTTTAGATAAACTTCCGGATTAGGTTTGTGATGCTGAACGTCCTGACTTGCCATCATCGAGTCCATTTTGTTTTCAATTTTTAAAGCATTTATAATCAGATCGAGATTAGCCCGCGGAGCTGATGTCGCAACGGCAGTTTTAAAGCCACGGGATTTCAGTTCTTCCAAAAACTGCAGATAATGTGGAATTGTCTCTACTTTATCTTTATAAATTTCACGAAACATAGATTCTTTTTCATCTTCCAATTTTTTAAGTTCATCTCCGGCAATTGGACGCTTAAAGAAATGCGTCATGATATAACCGTTATGTTTTCCGTACATATGCTCTTCAAATTCTTGCTGAGAGTGAGGAATTTGATACTTATCAAAAAATGCTTCAAAAGCCTTGCCATGATCTGGATTGGTGTGACAAATTACACCGTCCATATCAAAAATTACACATTGCTGCTTCATTATATTTAGTTGTTGTTTTAAAAGATTGCAAGATACTATCATTTATGTTTTTTTGAAAACCAAAGCCGTAAACATAATTTAAATTTCCCCTAACAAAGTCTTTTCAATCCATACGCTTCTCAATCCCAAAAGTTTTCGGAGCTGGTTTTGAATTAAATTTTAAAGACATTCACCGAAAAATCAGAGGGATTTTTATTAGGTTTATGCTTTATAAGAAAACTAAAAATTGAAAATTTTAAATACAATATATTTACAAAATGAATTATTCCTTTAGAAAAGCCACAGTTTCTGAAATCCCTGCAATATGGGATATTTTACAACAGGCAATAGCCCGAAGAAAGAAAGACGGCAGCGACCAATGGCAAGACGGTTATCCAAATCCTGAAGTGGTTCGAAAAGACATTGAAGCAGATCATGGATTCATTTTAACCGAAGGAGAAACCATTATAGGCTATACCGCAATATTGATAAATGACGAACCTGAATACGCAAGAATAAAAGGCGAATGGCTATCGAATGATGACTTTGTTGTATTTCACCGAGTTGCTATTTCAGAAAATTATCTGGGGAAAGGTTTAGCAAAAAAAATACTGGAACATATAGAAGAATTTGCCCTGCACAACAACATATACAGCATCAAAGCTGACACGAATTTTGACAATATTGCCATGCTGAAAATCTTTGAAAAATCAGGTTATAAGTATTGCGGCAAAGTATATTTTAGAGGAGGTGAAAGGAAAGCATTTGAAAAAATACTCACTAAAAACAACTAAAATTCTAAAAAAAGCCTACAGCAAATATACCTCAACCTTATCCCCTTTTTTTAATTCATAATTTCCATCGGGAACATAAACCAATCCGTTTGCTACAGAAAAAGAATTGAGCATCGACGAATTTTGGTGAGACAAAATTTCTGCGTTCCCGTTATCTATATTAGCTTTCAAAAATTGGGAACGCGTATTTCTCACTTCATAATCATGGGCAATAGGCATTAAAACAGCTTGCTGATAATTAGCTTCAGCACCAGATAATATTGCCAATGTTGGCAAAACATACACATAAAAACAAGTCAGGCAGGCGGCAGGATTTCCCGGCAATGCAAAAACGATCTTATTGTTTAGTTTTCCCGCAAACAATGGCTTACCAGGTTTTTGATTTACTTTATAAAATAAGGTTTCAACTTCCAGTTCTTTCAAAGCCCGCGCCACAAAATCATAGTCTCCAACGGATATTCCTCCAGAAACCAATACGACATCATTGTTTGTTAATGCCTCTTGCAATTTATTTTTGGTGTTTTCAAAATCATCATTGACTTCATACAAAGTAACCGCATCATAATAACTGTCTATCAATGCCGATTGCAGCATAATTCCGTTGCTCTCATACACTTTTCCATATTCAAGCGGTGTCCCTGGCTTGGACAGCTCATTGCCTGTAACCACAATTCCAACCTTTGGCTTTTGATAAACACTGGCTTTTGTAAAACCAAGCCCAGCCAAAAAACCTATCGCCGCAGCATTCAAAACCTTGCCTTTTTCAAGCGCTAAATCTCCAGCCGAAATTTGTTCGCCTATTGGTCTGACATTCGTTTCGGGAAGTACCAGTTCGTCTACTAACAATTGCGTTCCATTAGCCGTAACCTTTTCAATCTGAATCATCGCTTGTGCCGAATCCGGTACTGCAGCTCCCGTAAAAATTTTTACGGCTTGGCCTGGAAGCAATTCAACTCTATGAGAATCTCCCGCTTTCACTTCGCCGATAATTTCATACTGCAAAGCATCGTGCAGACACAAAGCATAACCATCCATCGCCGACTGTCGAAAAGGAGGCATGTTAATTGGCGATAAAAGTGATTGCGCTAAAATATGTTTTCTCGCTTGAAAAAGAGAATACTCTGTTTCGGGCAGCATTGGTAAATTTGCTTGTAATATTGAAAAAGCTTCTTGAACAGAAATCATATGCAGTAGATTATATTGATTTCCAAAAATACGATTCGGAAATGATTATATGGTAATCATCTGTATAAAACTTAGCAAACATTCATACTTTCTTTTGTTACAAAATTTATGCATCCTGAAACAAAACCTTTCAGGTATCAATCCTATTGCTAATTAACATTTATCCTAAATCAAAGTTAAATCATTAAACCTTTGTTGATTAAATCTGTCTTACAAGTACAACTTAAAAAAAAATAAACATGAAAACATTAATTATTGCTCTAGCATTTGGTATAGGTGTATCTGGATTTGCACAAGAAAGCACTACAGCACCGAACAATCCCAATATGGAAAAAATGACTCCGGAACAGCGTCAAGAAAAACATTTGGCTCACTTAACAAAAGAATTGAACTTGGATCCTAAACAAAAGGAAGCAGTTGGTAAACTTTTATCTGAGAAAAGCGATAAAGCACAAGGTCTGAAATCTCAAAAAGAAGCTCGGAAAGAAAGCGGAGAAAAATTGACCACAACAGAAAGAGAAGCTTTTAAAACCAAATTAAAAGCCGAAAAAAAAGATACTGAAAAACAAATGAAAGCAATCTTATCTGCCGATCAATATCAAAAATGGCAAACTATGAGAGCTGAAAATAAAGAAAAATTTAAAAACAGAAGAAGAGAAAAAAAAGATCAATTATAACATACCCTTTGAACCCTAAATACAAATTCCACTTTTCAGCCAATCAGGTTAAAAAAGTGGAATTTTTAATTAGTATAAATGTATTTTAAAACGTTTTAGAAACTTTATCGATCGCCTGAATTGTAAAATCCAAGTCTTCATAAGTCAATGCATCGGTGATAAACCAAGTTTCATAAGCTGATGGCGCAATATAAACTCCTTCAGCAACCAGTCCGTGGAAAAATTTCTTGAAGGTTTCATTATCCCCTGCTCCAGCAGATTGAAAATCGGTTACAGGATTGGCATCAAAATGAACCGAAATCATAGAACCAATTCTGTTGATGGTAAAAACTACATTATTGGCTTTCAAAACTCTTTCGATTCCTGCGCCTAAATAAGCTGTTTTCACTTCCAGTCTTTTAAAAATCTCGCGGTCGCTGTCCAATGCCTGCAGCATCGCCAATCCCGCCGCCATAGCCAATGGATTCCCAGACAAAGTTCCCGCTTGATAAACAGGTCCTAACGGCGCTAGAAAATTCATAATTTCTTCACGAGCCGCGAAAGCCCCAACAGGCAATCCGCCACCGATTACTTTTCCGAAACAAACGATATCCGCATTGATGTTGAACAATTCCTGCACACCTCCTCTGGCTAATCTGAAGCCGGTCATTACCTCATCAAAAATCAGCAGAATTCCGTTTGCGGTACACAACTCGCGAAGACCTTCCAAAAATCCTTTAACCGGCGGAATGCATCCCATATTTCCAGCAACTGGCTCAACAATTATCGCCGCAATTTCATTTTTGTTGGCTCCGATCAAAGTCTTCACGTTTTCCAAATCATTGTATTTGGCTAGCAAAGTATCTTTGGCTGTTCCTGCTGTCACACCAGGACTGTTTGGCGTTCCAAAGGTAACTGCCCCGCTTCCCGCCTGAATCAAAAACGAATCGGAATGACCATGATAGCAACCAGCGAACTTGATAATTTTATCTCTTTTGGTAAAACCGCGAGCCAAACGCACCGCACTCATACACGCTTCTGTTCCTGAATTCACAAAACGGATTTTATCGATATTCGGAACCATAGATACTGCTAAAGCTGCAATTTGGGTTTCTAATTCGGTTGGCATTCCGAAAGAAGTCCCCAATTTTGCTTTTTCGATTACCGCGTCCACGACAGGCTCATAAGCATGTCCCAAAATCATTGGTCCCCAAGAATTAATATAATCGATTAATCGGTTTCCGTCTTCATCATATAAATATGCTCCTTTGGCACTTTTAACAAATATTGGTGTTCCGCCCACGGCTTTAAAAGCTCTTACCGGTGAATTTACTCCTCCTGGGATTACTTTTTCTGCTTCAGCAAAAAGCTGACTGCTTCTTTGATATATCATTACGATTTTAGATTTTAGATTCTTGACTTTAGATTACGAGAACGAACTGATTAATTTAATAAAAATGCTCCTTTTGTCATTTTGACGGAGGAGAAATCACACTGGCTACTCACGTTATGTGATTTCTCCCGTTGGTCGAAATGACAAAAAACAACCGAGTAATTATCGACTTACTTCACAATCAGCTTCTGTCCTATCGAAAGCGTATTCTCTGTTAGATTATTTTTTTGTTTTAATTCTTCTACCGTTAAATTGAATTTTTTGGAAACGGAATAAAATGTATCTCCTTTTTGAATTTCGTACAAACCTGCTTTATCAGAACCAAAATCATCTTGAATCAATACTTTTGTTTCTTCTTTTTTTGCCTCTTTTCCTAATACTTTTGTGTCATATTGACTTAAATTATAGGTCTCAATATAGCTTATTAATTTTTCTGGATATCTCGGGTCGGTAGCATATCCAGCATCTTTCAGTCCTCTTGCCCAAGCTTTGTAATCCCCTTTGGGCAATGTAAACAAATTGGAATATCTTTTTTTACCCGTCAAAACCATTGCGTGGTCTTTATATGACTCCGAGGCCTGATTGTATTTTCTAAAACATTCATTTGCAGCATCATCATCTTTATAGACTTTATCTCCTGTCCAATCGTTATGGCATTTTATCCCGAAATGATTATTGGCATTCATTGCCAAATCACTTTGCCCAGCCCCCGATTCCAAAATTCCTTGTGCCAAAATAATACTGGCGGGAATTCCATACGTTTTCATATTGCTCATCGCAACACTATTGTATTGGGCTACATATCCATTAACTATTTCACCGGTCGACATTGTTTTGGAGGTTGGACTGCCACCTCCATTTTGGATTGGTTTGGAATACTTCCATCCCACTGGTTTTTTTGTAGTGACAATAGTCGATTTTGAAGAACCGCAACTCATTAAAGTTACAATTAAGAGAAATAAAAATATTTTCTTGACCATATTTTGATATTTGATATTGCTATTGCACCTTAATCAATGTTTTGTTTTTGCTTTTCAAAAGCGCATTCATTCCTTGGATTCCCTGCAATCCTCCCGTATGAATCAATAAAATTTTGGCATTATTGGGAAAATAGTTTTTCTGAATTAAATCTATAACGCCAAAAAACATCTTTCCCGTATAAACTGGATCCAGTGGAACTTGAGATTTTTCGTAAAACTGATTTATAAACTGAATCAGATCCTCATTTACCTTTCCGTAACCGCCAAAATGATAATCGGTTACTAAGTCCCAATTTTTGTTGTTGGCAAATTTACGAATTTCATCTTTTAAAAAGTCTCCTTTTAATGCTGGAAATCCCAAAACTTTTTGGTGTGGCAACGCGCTGTTAATAATCCCCGAAATGGTGCCTCCCGTTCCAACTGCACAACATACAAAATCAAACTTGGCATCTTCCTTAGTCAGTATTTCTTCACATCCCTTTATGGCATACTCGTTGGTACCACCTTCGGGAACAAGATAAAACGAGCCGAATTTTTGTTTTAGATTGGCTATAAAATTCGGTTCCGTTTTATGTCGATAATCTTCTCGAGTCACAAACTCGAATTGCATCCCGCATTCTTGCGCAAACCGCAAAGTTGGATTTTCTTCAATTTTATCACCCAATTCATCTCCGCGAATCACTCCAATGGTTTTGAATCCCTGTTCTTTACCCGCATAGGCCACCGCCGAAATATGGTTGGAATAGGCTCCGCCAAAGGTGAGAAGAGTTTCTTGGTTTTCTATTTTTGCCTGAATCAGATTGTACTTCATTTTCCTGAATTTATTTCCTGAAATAAAGGGATGAAGCAGATCTTCCCGCTTTATTTCAAGAGTAATTGTATTGGGTAGTTCGTATGTTATTTTCTGATTCAAAGTTTAGGATTTATTATTTTATTACCATTAAGGCGCTAAGACGCAAAGAAAAATAAACTTAGCGACCTTGCGGTGAAACCTTTTATTTCCTGTTTTTCACAAATACTTTAAAAAAGTAAAAATTCTTCTCGTTTCAATGTAATCCAAACGGAGTTCATTGTCATAAGCCTCCCTTTCAAAACTGATGTTTCTGTAAGCCAAACTGGCATTTTTGTACTGTAGCAAACGTACCGCATATTCGACAAAATACCAAAGAAAAAAAGGCAAAACAAGCAATTCCAACTGTTGCCGAATATGTATTTTTTCGTGATTTACCAATGTTTTATTTTCGGAATCAAAAGCGTATTTTATAAACACGAAAGGAAAGACGGTCAATCCGCGATATCCTTTCGGAATTAAATATTTGGCAACAATAACAAACATTGATTATAAAATTTATAGATTTGTAGAGGCAATTTAGTCCAAATTAAAGAAAAACACAATCGCATCGTGGCGATTTTCAAGCATAAAAACAGAATGGCAGAACAAAGTAATGAAAATAAATTAATTGAAGGGGAAGATTTTTATTACACGCCCGAAGGATATAAATGCTTTACTGAAAAATACCATTTGAAAAGAGGGTATTGCTGTAAAAGTGGCTGTCGTCATTGTCCTTATGGATTTAATAAGAAAACTGGTGAGATTAGAAAATAGAATTTAGATTGCAGAAGGCAGAATTTAGATTTCAAAAAACAGCATCCTTTTAAAACTTAAAAATTATACAATCTTAGAAATGGACATTCTTTCTTTAAAATATAAAATTAAAATTCATAAATCCTACCACAGGTCGGATATACGGTATCCCTAGTTGGCAATTTCTTTAAATTAAGAAAAACATCTTGATTTACCGGATGCGAGAGGGATAGAAACTAGCTACCGAAGTAGCGTGGATAGCCCGACCGCATTAAGGAAAGAGACCGAATAACCGCAAAGATAAGTAGGCCACTTTCCTTAATGCGGTCTCGCCCAACTGATACTCATTAGAACGAATTTATTTTAGATTTTAAAAACAAAAAAATGACTTTTCAAGAACAAATACAACAAGGAATTCCATCTATATTACCACAGCCAAAACCGTATGAAGCCAACATTAACCACGCGCCGAAACGGAAAGAAATCTTGTCTGACGATGAGAAAAAACTGGCGCTTCGAAATGCCTTACGCTATTTTGAGCCGAAGCATCATGCTGAATTGATTCCTGAATTCCGCAACGAACTCGAAACATACGGCCGTATTTATATGTACCGTTTACGTCCTGATTATAGAATGTACGCCCGTCCAATCTCTGAATATCCCGGAAAATGCGAGCAGGCCAAAGCGATTATGCTGATGATTCAGAACAATCTGGATTATGCGGTGGCACAGCATCCGCACKAATTGATTACGTATGGCGGGAACGGTGCGGTTTTCTCGAACTGGGCGCAATATTTATTGACGATGAAATACTTATCGGAAATGACAGATGAGCAAACGTTGACGATGTATTCCGGGCATCCTATGGGGTTGTTTCCTTCCCACAAAGAAGCACCGAGAGTAGTGGTAACCAACGGAATGGTGATTCCAAACTACTCCCAACCCGACGACTGGGAAAGGATGAATGCTTTGGGCGTTTCCCAATACGGACAAATGACCGCAGGAAGTTATATGTACATAGGCCCACAGGGAATTGTGCACGGAACGACCATCACCGTTTTGAACGGTTTCCGAAAAATAAAACGCAGTCCAAAAGGCGGATTGTTTGTGACTTCGGGACTAGGCGGAATGAGTGGCGCGCAACCTAAAGCGGGAAATATTGCGGGCTGTATCACGGTTTGTGCCGAGGTGAATGCTAAAATCACTCACATTCGCCACAGTCAAGGCTGGATTAATGAAGTGGTTGAAAACATTGACGAATTGGTCAAAAGAGTGGCTTTGGCGAAAGCCAATAACGAAACCGTTTCTATCGCATACCTCGGGAACGTAGTGGATGTTTGGGAACGATTTGATGAGGAAAACCTTTATATCGATTTGGGTTCTGACCAAACTTCGCTTCACAATCCGTGGGCTGGCGGGTATTATCCGGTTGGAATTTCATTTGAAGAAGCGAATGACATGATGGCCAATAATCCCGATTTATTTAAGGAAAAAGTACAGGAAACCTTGCGTCGTCACACAGTGGCTATCAACAAACATACAGCCAAAGGAACCTATTTCTTTGATTATGGAAATGCCTTTTTACTGGAAGCTTCGCGTGCTGGTGCCGATATTATGGCCGAAAACAATATTGATTTCAGATACCCGAGTTATGTGCAGGACATTATGGGGCCTATGTGTTTTGATTATGGTTTTGGGCCTTTCCGTTGGGTTTGTACCTCTGGAAAGCCTGAAGACTTAGCCAAAACGGATGCTATTGCCTGTCAAGTTTTGGAAGAAATGGCCAAAACTGCTCCCGCAGAAATTCAGCAACAAATGCAGGATAACATTCAGTGGATAAAAGGCGCGCAGGAAAACAAATTGGTAGTAGGTTCTCAAGCCCGAATCTTATATGCTGATGCCGAAGGCCGCGTAAAAATTGCCGAAGCTTTTAATCAGGCTATTGCCAAAGGAGAGATTGGAGCGGTTGTATTAGGCCGCGATCATCACGATGTTTCGGGAACCGATTCACCTTACAGAGAAACTTCCAATATTTATGACGGTTCCCGCTTCACCGCCGATATGGCCATACAAAATGTTATTGGCGACAGTTTCCGCGGTGCCACTTGGGTTTCCATCCATAATGGCGGGGGCGTAGGCTGGGGCGAAGTGATCAATGGCGGTTTCGGAATGGTACTGGACGGTAGCAAGGAAGCTTCACGACGTTTGGCTTCGATGCTTTTTTGGGATGTTAATAACGGAATCTCAAGACGCAGTTGGGCGCGTAACGAAGGAGCTGTTTTTGCGATAAAAAGAGCAATGGAAGCAGAACCGTTGTTGAAAGTCACGCTTCCCAATTTAGTGGATGATGAATTATTGAATTAATTATGTTCAATTAACCAATTTGACACTGATTTACACAGATTCTTTCTTTACTATTTTTAAAATCTGTTTAATCATTCGCTGAAAAACTGAGGAACTCAGTTTTAAAATTAACACTTATTTGGCTTAATTGGTACGATTTTTGCACTAATTTTAATTCAACATTAATCATATAAATATGAAAACTATAAAATTCCTGCCCTTATTATTACTTTTCATAGTTACCTCTTGTGACACTGTAAGAGTATATTCTGATTACGACAGATCAGTTGATTTCAAGCAATACAAAACTTTTGCATTTATGAAATCGGGGATCGATAAAGTGGAGATTTCTGATTTGGACAAAAAAAGAATCCTGAACGCTATCGACCAGCAACTTCAGTCCAAAGGAATGACCAAAAGTGAAAACCCTGATTTATTGGTAAACATTTTCACTAAATCCCGCGAAGAAATCAGCGTAAACCAATTCAATGCTGGATGGGGTTATGGATGGGGTTATGGATGGAATCCTTATATGTATGGAGGACAGACTATGGTGAGTTCATCTACAGAGGGGACTTTGTACATTGACCTTATCGACGCCAAAAAGAAAGAACTGATTTGGCAGGGAGAAGGCATCGGAACCCTTTCTAAAGATATGAACGAAAAAGACGCAATAGTAAATAATATCGTTACGCAAATTTTGGCACAATTCCCGCCGGCAACTGCTGAAAAGAAAAAATAATTTATTTTAAAAAGCCTACCTTTGAGTAGGTTTTTTTATACTTAGAAATTATGATACCCAAAGACATTAGCAACATAGAAGATATTCAATTAATGGTCAATACTTTTTATTCCAAAGTACAGCAAGACGAATTAATTGGTGCAATCTTCAACGAAAAAATTGGCAACCGCTGGCCGGAACATTTAGAGAAAATGTACCGCTTTTGGCAAACTATTTTACTGGAAGAACATACTTATTCTGGAAGTCCTTTTCCGCCTCACAGACAGCTTCCAGTAGAGAAAAAACACTTTACCCGCTGGATGGAAATTTTTAGCGAAACAGTCGATTCTCTTTTTGCAGGACCGCTTGCCGAAGAAGCCAAATTAAGAGCTAAAAATATGGCCGAAATGTTCAACTATAAAATTGAGTATTTCAGGCATGAAGGAAAACATCCGCTTTTGTAAAAAAAATAAGCCGCACCAATTTTTCACCTATTAACTGATAAAAATTGATGCGGTTTTATTTTGAAAAAATATTTTAAGATTAATCAACATCTCTGCTGATTAATTACCTTTTAGTTTTCCAACGCCAGCATAAGTTGTAACGATACTTTTCACATCATCCGTTTTATTGTCCAGAGATTTGGAATAATCGTATGGAATAGCTACTGTACAAGCAGCAGGATACGCTTCACGATTAGTACAGTCCACTTCTTTATTATCAATACGTTCTGCACTTCCAGAAATCTTGCTGTTTTTAGAATACACTGTATTTTTACTGTTTTCAAAATAATTTTTCTCAACACGTACACAAGCGTTTACACGTGAATTGACGATGCCTCCATAAATATCTTCACAATAGTTATTAAAGAAATGCGCCGTACCTCCTCTGTACAAAGGCACACGTTCCTGAATGGTTTTGTAGTAATTGTGGTGGAAAGTTATTTTTCTATCAGCATATAAATTTGTATCAGAACTGCCGATTAGACTGCATTTATGATGATCATGAAAATAACACCAGGAAATAGTAATATAACCGCTGTTATCTTTTACATCAACCAATCCATCGTATAAGTCCTGATTAGTTTGTGCGCGTGGATCTTCTTCAAAAAACTCACAATGGTCAATCCAAATATTAGTGCTAACGCCATAAACCGAAATTAAATCACCTCCATTAACTAATATCTGAGGTCTCCCCTCGTCTCCTAATTTACTGTATATATTAGCAATATTCTCTGAATTAGCCGGTATTGCTTTTGCAACAGAAACCAAAGAAAACTTAATGTTTTGAACAATTATATTTTTAGCATCCTTAATCGTAAAACCTACACCATCCAAGAAAGCATTATCACCAATGCCAATAATGCTTTTATTGGAAGCCACTTTAATAGATCCAGCATAATCTTTGTTCGCAATGCTCCCCATTCCCGCTATGGTTCCGGTAAATTTAACCACATATTTGACATCCTTAATTTCAGCATACTTTTTAAGGCCTGCAAAAGTAGTTACCGTTACTTCGACACCACCAGCTCCGCCAGTAGTTCCGCCATTTTCGGTTGCGTAACCTATTAGGGAAAAATCTGGTGTTTGCGAATAAGAACATACCATTACGGAAAACAACAAGACCATAGAAAGGATTGCATTTAGCATTTTTTTATTCATAATCTGGAGCAATTTATATGTATTTTTAATCAATTATTATTTTATGTAATCGATTACAATAAACCAAAAATAGAACTTTTATTGAAACAAAAAATCATTTTAACATTAATAGCAACATTTTATTACTTTGAACTAAATTGATGGCAAACTAATGCTGCAAAAACGTATTTCTTATTTATTCTATTAGTTGCTTCTTCGTTAAAAACTGAATGTCTAGAAACTGTTACTATAAATACAAGGTAATTTTAGAATCAATCGCGAATAATCTTAAGTAAATTATCTTTACTAATAAATTGGGCTATATTTTAACCCCAACAGCCCTAGTCCAGATTGCTTCGCTCGTGTATAGTAAAAATCCTTTTTGTGAAAAATCTATTTTTTTGTTGCCGGTGCAGAGCGACCAAAGGGAGCTCCTACAATGGCTTACAAAAAAATAGATTTTTCACAAAAAGATTGAAACGAATAGCTGGAAATAGCTCCTAAAAATTGTAAATTTGCTATAAACTATATCGTTTTCGTTATGAATACAAAAATAAAAAGCAATCCGTTATTAGACCGTTTGCCGAAGCACTTAAAACAGTTTATTAAGCCTCAGGATTATAGTGATTATACTCCTATAAATCAAGCGGTTTGGCGGTATGTTATGCGTAAAAATGTAAACTACTTATCAAAAGTGGCGCATAGTTCGTATTTGGAAGGTTTAAAAAAAACGGGAATTGAGGTGGACAGCATTCCGAGTATGTATGGTATGAACCGCATACTCAGCGAAATTGGCTGGGCTGCGGTTGCGGTAGATGGATTTATTCCGCCGAATGCTTTTATGGAATTTCAGGCGTATAATGTTCTGGTCATTGCATCAGACATTCGTCAGCTCGAACATATAGAATACACTCCTGCTCCCGATATTATTCACGAAGGTGCCGGCCACGCCCCGATTATTGCGAATCCTGAATATGCAGAATACCTGCGCCGTTTTGGCGAAATAGGCTGTAAAGCCATTTCATCACATAAAGATTATGAAATGTACGAGGCAATTCGATTACTTTCTATTTTGAAAGAAGCAGAAGATACTCCACAAGCGAAAATTGAAGCTGCCGAAAAAGCAGTAGAAGACCTGCAAAACAATATGGGCGAATTATCTGAAATGGCACAAATTAGAAACCTGCATTGGTGGACAGTGGAATATGGCTTGATAGGAACATTGGAAAACCCAAAAATATATGGTGCTGGCTTATTGTCGTCCATTGGCGAAAGCGCTTGGTGCATGACCGATAACGTAAAGAAAATCCCTTATGATTTCTCGGCAGTTAACCAAAGTTTTGACATTACCAAATTACAGCCACAGCTGTATGTCACTCCAGATTTTGCTTACTTAAGCCTGATTCTGGAAGAGTTTGCCAATACTATGGCTTTGCGCACGGGAGGACTGTCGGGTATTGAGAAACTAATTCATTCCAAAGCGTTGGGAACTGTTGAATTGAGTACCGGATTACAGATTTCGGGGATATTTACGAAAGTGATTGAAGAACATGGAAAACCAATTTACTTTCAAACCACGGGCAAAACTGCTTTATCGTATCGTGAAAAAGAATTGGTGGGACACGGCACAAATACACATCCAGAAGGTTTCGGCAGTCCAATAGGAAAATTAAAGGGAATTAATCTGGCCATTGAAGATATGAGTCCTCGAGACTTAAAAGCTTATGGCGTTTATGAAGGACAAACCGCTACTTTGGAATTTGAAGGCGATATAAAAGTGGTTGGAGAAATCGTTACCGGAAAGAGGAATCTGCACGGAGAAATCATTTTAATTTGTTTTAAAAACTGCACGGTTACACACGGAGAGACTGTTTTATTCCAGCCGGAATGGGGAAATTATGACATGGCTGTGGGCAAAAAACTGGTTTCAGCTTTTTCGGGTCCAGCCGATGTGAGCAGTTTTGATTTGATTTTGCACGTTCCTTCAAGCAAAACCATTAAAGCCAAACATACTGCCGAAAGAGACGATCTGGAAGTACTGTACCAAACCGTAAGAAACATTCGCGAATCAAATGACACAACTATTTCATTGGAAACTATTTTTGAAAAACTTCAAAATAATCATCCAAACGACTGGTTGCTTTCTGTAGAATTAATTGAGCTTTTGAATACTAGAAATGAAACGGATTTAATGCAGCAGATTCTTTTGCATTTGGAAAACCTAAAAAAACAGCGTCCAGAAATCAAGAAATTAATTTCGAATGGATTGGAGTTGATTTTTGAGAATGAAGAAACGACGCATTAAAAAAACAGAATATTATAAACACAGATTCCACAAATTTTCACAGATTGTTTTGAGTGAAAATTTGTGGAATATTTGTATTCTATGTTTAGCAATAGTAATTTCTTCAGTATGTTAATATTCCTCGAAAGATTTTTCGTTCCAAATCTTTTCTCCAAGATATTTTATACAAAAATCATAACGTTTTATTATTGCTTTTTCGGGGTTTCTGCCATATTTAAAAATCCATATTTCGTTATCTGTAATTTTTATTCTACGAAATTTTCTATCGTCACAAGCATCATTTGAACAAATTTGAATTGAAGAATTCTTTAAAATTACTTTACCATTAACATCAATTATTCGATCAACAGTAATTATCTTTTTGTGAGGCAATTTCCAAAAAATAAATTTTCGGTTACTCTCAATTCTTTCGGTTTTTAATATTACGTTTTGGGCAGAACATTTTCTTTTGTTTTGGATTGTATCTTCTTTTGATTTCAATTTATTCATACTAATCACGGAAAGCGAGAAGAAACTAAATACTATTGATATTATAAATGTTGTCCTCATTCGATTCTTCTGATTATTACTGTCAACTATAAAATTTACACAATCAATGGATCTGCGAAAATCTGTGTAATCTGTGTTACCGCCTTTTACAACTTCAAATCCTGCTGCAGTTCTTTTTCGTTTGAGATTTCTTTACCGTTATATTGCAGTTTCCAGCCCATGGTATTAGTCAGAATCAAAATCTTGGAAAGTTCGCTTATCAAGCGGTTTTGAGCGTTGGATTTCAAGGATGATTTTTCGATTTTCTTGGCTAAATTGACTTTTACCGATTTGTTGATTTTATTGTAATCATCGCCCGTAAACGGATTCATCTGACTTTGCTGCACATCATAATATTTGATATCTGGGCTTATCTTTATTTCTTCTTTCGGAATACTAAGAATCGTAATGGTTTTATTGGCTTCGTCAACATCATACTTCATTTGATGCAGATCATACGAAACCGTAACATCAGCATTGACAATCACGATGGCTTTTTTCTCAAACGAAAGTATGTCCATCATGTATTTCTGCTGGTTTTTATAGGTTACCACTTCGGAGAAATGCCCTTCGGTAACAACTAGTTTACCAACATTAACAATTTGCTGCTGAATCAAATTTGTATTATAATCCAATGATGTGTCGTCATCTTTTTTGAATTCGCAGAATTTGAAAGCCAAAATTATTATGACTATGATTACAGCTACGGCTATTATTCTTTTGAGCATATTTTGCATTTTATTGTTTTATTTTAGCCAAATTAATTCTTTTTTTTAAAATGTAAACAAAAAAGCTAAATGTTAATTCTTAGCCCCGATTAAAGTGAAAATCCTTTTTGTTTTTTCTTTAAAAACAAAAAGATTGTAACGGAGCGGGACGATATTCACAAAAAAGCCAAATCTTTCTGCTCCAAAAAAATTAATAATCGGACTCATGTTAAGGTAAATTAATTCCTTTTAAAATGGGTATCCAATCGCAATATTAAGAATAAGATTTTCTTTTCTCCAAGTACTGTTTCCAAAATCAATATTGTCAATTACCCACCTGTTATTTTCAGGCAGCCAGGGTTTCCTTAACGGAAATGCTAAATCTGTTCTTAAAACAAGAAACGACAAATCAAAACGCAAACCAGCTCCAGTTCCCACGGCAATATCTTTCATGAAATTTTTAGAAATTTCACCTCCCGGTTTATTAGGATCGGCATTTAAGAGCCAAATATTTCCAGCATCTACAAACAAAGCTCCTTTAACAATGCTAAAAAGTTTTGCCCTGTACTCTGAACTAAATTCTAATTTTAGGTCACCGGACTGATCAGGAAGGTAAGATGAATTTGTTGTTGGGGTATTAAAATAACTTCCGGGGCCGAGTGTTCTGGCTCTAAAAGCACGAATACTATTGGTTCCTCCTGACACAAACTGTTTTGATGTAGGCATCACGCTTGAATTTCCATAAGGCAGTCCAATGCCTACAATGATCCTGCTTGCTAATTCTGCATCTTTTCCAAGTTTTATATAATGGCGGAAATCAGTTTTTATTTTTGCAAACTGGCTAAGCGGCACATCAAATATTTTTATGGTATCCTTTTTCTTGATATTGGCTCCGGTTAATAAACCCGTGATGTTTCCAGCCAAATCTAATTCTCCGCTAAAATAAAAGGTATGTTTTTTTCGCTTCTGCATAGTGTTCGTATATGTATACGAATAGGTTGGTCCAAAAATCAATTGTTTTTCGATTACTTTTCCTAAAGCCGGATCTTGATCAATATCTTCCTGATATTCTGCCGTTACATTATTTGGGCTTACATAAGTAATATCCATAACATTTAACTGATGTTCTTTTCGGACACTTTCTCTCCATAAATAACCGAAAGAAGTATTAAAAGAATTCAAAGCGTACAGCTGTGTTCTGTTTTGATATTCATACCGAAGCATGGCTTTGGTTCTGGGAACAAATTCACTATTGCCCTGAATATGAAACGGCGTAATAAATCTAGGCCAAGTCAGGCTGGTTTCGGTTCCTAATTTAAAGATGTTTTTGCCATTATTTTCGCCTGCAAGCTGAAAATCGGCACCGCTAAATACAGAAACGGTAAGCAGTTCGGCTCCTCTGAATGTATTTCGGTTATTCCAGTTTACATTGACTTCTGTACCGGTATAACTCGCCGAATTCGTTTTGCCCACAACCTCAAAACGAATAAATTTTTTAGGTAAAAGCGTCAGATAATAATAGGAATCTAAAGTGTTTTTTAAACTGTCTGAATTTTTGAATTCATTCTTTACAAAACTAAATGTCCCAAGATTTACAAAACGATTCAAAGTAAGATTATGATCTTTTCGATTATAAAAATCTCCTTTTTTAAAAAGTATGGCTCTGTCAAAAACTCTGGGTTTAAAAGTATCTGCTGTATCAATAATTGTAAAATCATTGTACTGGACAATGTCTTCTTTTTTATATTTGAGACTGTCTTTTGAAACTGCAAAATTTGGATAGACTATAATTTTATCAATTTTATAGGCAATTTTGGCTTTCTCGGGTGTTTCGTCTTTTATTTTTAATTTAATACGGACCTCATAATCGCCTTTTGTACTATCTACCTGCGCCAAAATGTAATCTGGGTTAAAATAGTAAAATCCTTTTTCTTTTAATCTGGCATCAATGCGTTCCCGTTCAGCTTTTATAATATCCAGATCGTATGGTTTTCCTTCTTTTAATAATGATCTGCGGCTCGTTCTGGCAATTGCTTTTCCTAAAGCGGAAGAATCTTCTGGAAATCTCACCTCTTTTATTTTATATTGCTTTCTCATCTGAACGATATATTCTGTTGTTGCTCTTTTATTATTTACAGTAGAATCAGCGCTGACTCTGTTTTTAAAATAACCGCGATTTTCTGCAAAATTTCTTAAAACGGCTGCGTTATAATCCAAATCGACTTTACTGAAAAGCACGGGTTCTTCACCTACTTTATTTCGTAACCAATACCTGATTCCTTTATCTTTTGTTGGTTTTCCTGCTAAATTGTAAAACCATAATTTGGGACGCAGACCTAATATTGCTTTATTCGGTTTAGGACGCAACAAGCCTTCCATTTCTTTCTCCAGTGCTTTTCTGTCTTTCTTTTTCATGATAGAATCCTTCACCATTACAGAAGCTCCTGTGTAAAGCAACTCGCCTTCGGGCAAATATTTAGTATTGCTGCACCCAAAAGAAAAAAACAAGGACAGCACTATAAAATATTTTATATATCTGATTTTCAAATCACTATGTTTTTTGCTSATTTCCTTCTATTAGATCTTTCTCTTTATTTTCTTCTTTTTCTTTCTGTTTTCTCTTCTCTTTGCGAATTTTTTCTTCTTTAATCAGCTGTTTTTCGGCTTCACTGCGGTGAAAAAGTTCTCTGAATTTATTGTAGTTCATTGTGATGACAAATGCCACTCCAGTTTCTATAACCTGACCTTCAACCGCAACCTGATATTCATTTTTGCGATAGGCGCGAACCATATATCTGCCATCTTTTGTAAGCTGATAATCCAGAGAAACATCACCTGCAATATTTGTAGTTTCCTCATTGGCACGTTCCTTTCCTTCGACACCAAAACTGCTTCCTACAGTAACTTTTAATCGATCATCAAGTAATTTTTTAGAAACAGCGACATTCAAATCGGTTCTGTTTTCCATGGTTCCTCTAGTGTAGTCTTCCCTCGATTCTAAATCGAAATCCAACTGAAAACCACTTATCAATTCTCCCGCAAGATCATTTAACTGCTGTGATAAAATCTTGCTAACACTTTGTCTCGCTAATGATTCAGCACTTGTACCACCACTTTCACTGGCAAATGGATTTTCGCCAACAAAACGATTTAAAAGCAAAAGAGCAAAAACCTGTTTATTTAATTCAGCCGGTTCTTGTCGCAGCTGTTCCAATTTTGCCTGAGAAGCAGATACAATATCTGATGAAACTCCATAATTTCCATCAGGAAGTTTTATATCAAATGTGATTTCGGGTTTCAGCAATTCGCCATTCATTTTCAATAAAGTCTGAAATGGAATTTTTTGCTTGTAAGTGTTTTTAACGGTTGAACTTACTGCCCCCAACTGGTTTCCAAGCAAATCGATTGGAGCAGCATTGACTTTATAAATTGCCGTAATATTCAAAGTTGCCATTGTTGGTTCTCCGTTCCATACAATATAACTTCCTTTTTGAATATTAAATTTTCTTCGGATTGCATTAAAATTCATCTCATAAGCTCCGTCTGAAACTTCATATTTGCCCGTAAGAGTTGTTTTTCCCGAAGGATCAATTCCTCCCGTAAGTTCAGCTTCGCCTTTCAGATTAAGATAATCACCATTTCCTTTGTCGATAATCAATGTAAGTTCCGCTTCTTTAACTAGCGAAATATCAACGCTTACATTCATGCCTATTAGCTCTGACTGATTGAGTTTTTTCTCCAATTGAACGGCTTGTTTCAGATATAAGTTATCTTCATTTACAAACTCTACAATTCCTTCTCTATCGGCAATTGAAGGATCAGACTGAGGCAAAACAACTGTGAATTTGGTCTCTTTATTTATTTTAACAACTCCATCTACAATAGGATTTTCGAGTGTTCCTTTTATCTTTAGTTTTGTATCTAAAAATAAATCTCCATAGAACAAATCATTATCAGAAGCTTTGGAATGTATTGCCCTGAAATCATCTGCAGCTACTGTTAAGTCAAAATTATAAGTTCTAAAATCTGGAGACTGCATTGTGCCGTTTAGAACTAATTCATTACCATTTTCATCATAAAGCGTAAAGTTGTCAAACGCTATTATTTCATTACTGAAAGTAACTTTTTCATTATCTGCCTTAAAATAGGAATTGAGTTTTGTAATCCTAAAACCGCTGTCATTAAAGTTTAATTCACCATTAACTTTTGGTGTTTCCGCATTTCCTGTAATTTTAAAATTTCCTGATAAAAAACCTTTTCCGTCAGTAATATTTCCCATCGAAAAGCCTTGAATGCTTTTAATATTTAATTTATTGACAGCGGTATTAAAATCCAAACCTCCATCACTGATTCTATAATTTCCATCTACTTTTATATCATTGCCTTCGCCGCTTAAAACCACATTTGCCACAAGTGTATCTGCCGTTTTATTATCGACTTTTATAGCAATATCTCCAACAGCTTCTCCCCTAAAACCAAAATCATCTATTTTTATATCCGAAGTAAAAATAGGCGATGTCATCACGTTTTCTATAACAGCATTTCCATTGATTAAACCCTGCATAAGCAGTTTGTCTTTTTTAACCATATTCAGAATGGTTTCGATTTTGAAATTCACAAAATCAGCCTGAATCGGTGCATTATTCTGATTACCTAATGATTGTATTTTAAGTTCGTTACCTGAATTATCTATAAAAAACTTATTTACGTACAGTCTTTTATCTCCAAACTCAACTGCATTTTCGGGATTAATATTCCATTTGTCATAATTAAGGACGAAATTTTCAGAGTTAATTTTCAGGATATTTTTGGCATCCTGACGAAGGAACTCACCGGCAATAACATATTGCTCTTTGTTTTTTGAATCTTTTACCTGCAATGCATATGAAAGAATATTATTTTCGGCTTTACCGGACAAACTGGTAAATGGAACTTTTATCTCGCCTCTTTCAATCGTTGCTACCGAAATCTGATATTCTAAAGCATTTCCTTTGGCTTCGATATTTATTTTTCCGTCAGCGATTGTATTATTAGCATAAACAATTCTCGGAATTGTTCCTTTTATTTCCAGAGAATCTGTTCGATTATTGTATTTTCCAGAAATATTGATAGGCTCTAAACCAGTTAATTTAGGCAGGATTTTAAAAAGTATCGGATCATTATCTACTGACAATGTAAAAGTCAATCGCTGCTCATCTGATTCGACATTTACTTTTGGCATTTTTAAATCAATATATTTCGATAATGATTTTTTTACTGCTGATGCTAATGTTGTCAATTTGTATTTTCCGTCAACCTCAGCTTTCAGGAATTGTGAACTTATTTTGATGTTATTTTTTTCGTTATCTGCAAAAGCCGAAATTTTGACAGAATCCAGCACAATCAGTTCATCCTGCAAAATCTGAATGTTTGAAAGAAACACTTTTCCGTTCAAGAAGTCCGGATTGCTGTTGACAATATCGGCATCAACATTTCCGCGCAATTTCATTGGACCAGCGTGAAGATTCAGTTTTTCGAGATCGGCAATATCAAGGTTTAATTTTAATTGAACTTCTGGGTATTTGCTTTTAGTATTACCATTGGCTGTCAAATCAAAGTTCAGGTTTGGGTCTTTCATTCCTGATTTTACAGCAAAAGATCCGTTTTCTATATTTCCTTTTACAGTTAAATCTCGGTATGCATATCTATTAAATACTGCTTTTTGGACAATTCCATCCAAATTTGCCTGTGCTGTTTTTGGATCTAGGCCTTTCCCTTTTACTTTCGCTTTAAGCGTAATTTTTCCAATGGAATCATTTTTAATTAATTGGCCTAAGTCAAAATCCTGCAAATAAACCATTGCATCGTATTTCTCTTTTCTCTTAATGCGCTGATCGAACAAGGCATCGATTTTTGCATTTCCAAAACTGCTGTTTAAAGCCAAATTGGTTTTAAAATTTTGAACTGAACCTTTAAATTTTCCCTGCAGATTAAACTGAGAAGGCAATTGAATGTTTTTCGGAATCGTTCCTGGAGGCACAAAAGAATAGACATCTTTTGCAGTACTCGACAGTTTTTTAATGTTCAAATCATAATATGCTTTCTGACCATCAGGCAAACCAGTAATTTTTCCAGAAAGAGAAACTCTTGTATTTCCGATTCCGCTCATTTCAAATAACGGAATATTCAGATTTTTAATTTTTCCATTTAAGCGAGTATTCAGATACACAATTGCATTCGGATTTCTTTTAAACGGATTGAACTTTTGTAAATCTGGAGCAAATAATAGAATGTCTTTAAAACCAATTTTAGACTGATTTAAATTGGCATCAATCGTAAGGTTTTCGGAATTCTTTTTTAAAGAAGCTAACGATGGATATCCAATTCTAATTTTATTCTGCAAAAGTGTCTGCGGTGTTCTCAAATACAAATTATTCAAAAACGCATTTTTCTGGCCATAAAAGAAATCTGTTTTTAAAGCCTGAATCTGTAAACCACTTTTTTCATTTGCGACCAATGCTTTTATATTTCCCGAAATAGTATCATTTCCGTAGTATAATTTTTCCGCTTTTAAATTGAATTTGTCCAAATCCAGATGACTGTAATCAATTCCTTTTGCGTTCGGTTTTGATTTCATGTCATCAAATCGGAAAACGATATTCTGAATATTGACATCATTAAGTTTTACTTTCCAACCTGATTGTTTGATTGAAATTGAGTCTAAATCTGGGGTTTTAATTTTTGTGTCTTTTATACCCAATCTTAAATTTCCTCTTAGATTTTTCAACTCAAAAGAATCAAAATCCAAAAGCTGTTTATTCAAGTCAATCTCGTTGACGGCTAATTCCAGATTACCCAAACGTATTCCCGAATCCAGTTTTGAATCTTTATTATCATATGAAACATCAATCTTTGATAAACTGATTTTCCCTAATTTTAATTTGAAATCTTTTCGTTTCGAAATGGTATCAACTGTTTTTACCGAAACCTCCGCAATTTTTTCGACAGCATCCTGATTCAAAACTAATTTTAATCCGTTTAAATTAATATTCGGAATATTGAAATCCATTTTATCCAAATCGAATTTCTTGAATTTAGTATCAAAATGCGTGAGTTTTACCCGAATATCATTTTTAGAAAAATCATCTTTATAATTGAATTTTACATTATCCAGATTAACCTTTACAACTGATATTTTAAAAGGTTTGCTATTGGGATCTTTCGGCTCTTTCGATTCGAAGGCTTTGATAATATAATCGAAATTGAAAACTCCCTCTTTATTTCTTGAAATATTGGCGTTTGTATTTTCGAGAGAAACTGAATTGATTTCAAGTTTGCTAAACATTAAGCTGAATAAATCTATATCAGCTTCTAAACGCTTTCCAGCCAGTAAAATATCTTTTTTTTGATCTTCAAAATAAAAACCTTCCAGCACTACATCTTTAGGAAATTCAATTGAAATTCGGTCCAGAGAAACTTTGGTTTTAAGCTTCCCATGCAGATAATCAACTGCTTCATCTTTAGCAAGATTTTGGATGAATGGAACTTGAATTAAAATTATAAGGAGAAGCAAAATAGCAACTGTTGAAGCGACACACCAAGGCAATACACGTAGTGTTTTCTTTAGAAAATGAATTTGTTTCGCATTCATAGGTCGATAAAACACGTTAAGATTAAAACTGTACTGCAAATAATTATTGCCTTTGCAATACAACTTACAAAATTGTAAAAAATATACTTCAACAATTTACATAATTATGCTTATTTATTCCAAAATTTCACTGAACATAATTTTCTTTTCTTTCATTTTTTGAAGAAAATGAGGTTTAAAACTGTATATGGGGGAATTTTTCTTTTAGAAAATTAATCTTCTGATGTAGTTTTGATACAAATTTAAGATGTTGTTCAGAATCAGGATTAAAGCTTCGGTGATTTAGACCTTTTTGAATTTCCTGAACTTCTTTCATTGTCTCGAAACTATTTTCAGTAATGAAAGTTTCACCGAAACGCTTCCAGATATAATCAATTGCCGTTTGATTGGGATGTATCATATCCTCAGCATAAAAACGATAATCCCGAAGTTCATCCATCATGATTTCGTAACTGGGAAAATAGTTTATTGTTTGTTGTTCATTATTTGTTGTTTGATGAATCGCAGTAATCAAATGTGCTTTACTGACTTGATTTTCAACGAAACCGTCTTTGAGATGGCGCACTGGCGAAATGGTGAAAATAAAACTGCAGTTTGGATTTAATTTTTCGATTAAATCAATTGTGTTTTGAATTGATTTTTCGACAATTTCAATTGACAATAATTCTTTGTCAAACTGCTTTTGTGGTACTTTATGACAATTAGCTACAATAGAATCTTTCTCTATATTCCGATACACCCAAGAAGTTCCGTAGGTAATAATGACATGGGTTGCTTCCTGTATTTGTTTTTTGGTTTCCACCAAAATCTGATTCAGATTCTCCAATAATTCGGATGCATCCGAATGACTTAAATCTGAATGGATCTCAAAACAATGCCAACGCTCATTATGATAAAAAATATCTTCTTCCGTAAATAAAGCATCATTAACCAACCTATCGATAATTTTCTCAATGGAGACCGGATTAAAAATAATTCCGAATGGATTGACTGCACTTTGGAATTTGAAATAATCAAATTTATCACCGATATTTTCTGCAAAGCAGGAACCCAACGACACAATTTTGGAGCTGTAGTCTATTGGATTGGGATTTTTTGGGATATCGATTTTAGTCGTGAAGTTCATTCTATGTTTTTATTCTTTCAAAAATACGAAATAAAAAAAACTTTAAATAAGAAACCCCAAATACTCCAATTTTAAAATGGGTATTTGGGGTTTTAATTGATTTATTAATTCTTTTACTTCACAAATTCTATCGCTTTTGCCAAAGCCTCGTCAATTCCATCTGCCTTTTTTCCTCCAGCGGTAGCAAAGAAAGGCCGTCCTCCTCCTCCTCCTTGGATGTATTTACCTAATTCACAAACCACTTGGCCTGTGTTTAGTTTTCTGTCGGCAACTAATTCTTTAGAAATGTAGCAAGACAATGTTGGTTTTCCTCCTTCGGCGGTAGCCAAAACCAAGAATATATTAGTTTTTAAATTTACTAAAATCTAAAAAGACAACTATTTTTGTACTAACTTTTTATTTTCTACATATAACTCTGAAACACCCAGTTCTTTAACTATTAACTTTATAAATACATAATACTTTTCATTGAAATCATTATAACATTCAGGCAGCAAAATAGAATTTGTCTGATCATTTTTTACAACAAAATCCTCTCCTAAAGTAATTAATTCTTTAAAAATAAAAGATAATTTTGTTGGTAAAATGTGAATATTGGAGTAGAAAATGTTTTCGATGTTTTCAATATTTTCTTTAATAACATCATTATTAACCTTAACTTTTAAAGCTTTGATCAAAATACAATTCAACTTATGAAACTCGAAGTTTAATTTACTAAACACATTAAATTGTTCTTTATACACATGTTCTCTCAATACATTTCTTCTATTTTTTAAAGTTGTAATATAATTCAACAAGCCTATAGAAAAAGTAAATAAAATTCCCAAAGTATAAAAAATATCTTTTAATTCCATTTTTGAAAATTCACTGAAAAAATTAATCATAAAACTTGAATGCCATTTTAAATTTTAAGAAAACTATTTTACAAACTCAACCGCTTTAGCCAAGGCCTCCGCAATTCCATCTGCATTTTTCCCTCCAGCGGTAGCGAAGAAAGGCTGTCCTCCTCCTCCGCCTTGGATGTATTTCCCTAATTCACGAACCACTTGACCCGCGTTTAGTTTTTTATCGGCAACCAATTCTTTAGAAATATAACAAGACAACATTGGTTTTCCTGCATCGGCGGTAGCCAAAACCAAGAATAAATTAGTTCCTAATGTACCCAATTCATAAGCCAGATCTTTGGCTCCTTCCAGACTCAAATCAACTTGTTTGGCAAGGAACTGAATACCATTGATATCTTTTAATTCTTGAGCTAGTTCTCCTTTCATATTTTTGGCTTTATCTTTCAATAAAACTTCCAATTGTTTTTTCAAAGACGTATTTTCATCCTGAAGCGTTTGAATTGCTTTTACAGGATCAACAGCATTTTTCAACACTTCTTTGATTTCATAAAATGAAAGCAATTGTGATTCAAAAAAGTCTTTAGCAGCATCACTGGTAATTGCTTCAATACGTCTGATTCCTGCGGCAACAGCACCCTCTGAAGTTATTTTAAAATGCCAAATATCACTCGTATTAGGAACGTGTGTCCCTCCGCATAATTCTACTGAATCACCAAATTTGATCATTCGAACCAAATCTCCATATTTTTCGCCAAACAATGCCATCGCACCTTCCTGCAATGCTTGATCTTTTGGAATCGCTCTTTTTTCTATCAATGGTAAACTCTCGCGAATTCTAGCATTCACAAAATCTTCCACTTCTTTAAGTTCATCATCCGTTACTTTAGAAAAATGAGAAAAGTCAAAACGCAAAGAAGCAGAACGTACCATTGACCCTTTTTGCTCAATATGAGTTCCCAATATTTTTCGCAAACCTTGGTGCAGTAAGTGTGTTGCCGTATGGTTTGAAGAAGTTTTTGCTCTTTGAATTCCATCTACAACAGCCGTAAAACTATCGGTTAAATTATCTGGCAATGATTTAGCCAAGTGTATCGTTTGGTTATTTTCTTTTTTGGTGTCAATAATATAGATAATGTCGCCGTTTTGAGCTTCCAGATATCCTTTATCACCTGTTTGTCCTCCGCTTTCACCATAAAAAGGTGTCGAATTAAAAACCAGCTGATAAATTTCACCGTCCTTCACACTGTCCACTCTGCGGTATTTCGTGATTTTAACATTGTGTTTCAATCGATCGTACCCAACAAATTCCTGAACATCGTCTTCAACTAAAACATTCCAGTCTCCAGCAGTCACTTTAGAAGCGGCACGGGAACGTTCCTTTTGCAATTGCAATTGTTCCTGAAATCCTTTCTCGTCCAATTCCAATCCTTTTTCAGAAAGGATCAAAGCTGTTAAATCGATTGGAAAACCATATGTATCATACAATTCAAATGCTTTTTTACCATCAATTACAGTTCCTAAATTTGTATTGATTACAGCATCCAGCAATACCAATCCTTGATCCAATGTTCTCAAAAAAGAACTTTCTTCCTCACGAATCACATTCGAGCACAACGCTTTTTGTGAACGAATTTCCGGAAAAGAACCACTCATTTGCGTACTCAAGACTTCTACCAATTTATAAATAAAAGGTTCTTTGGTATCTAGGAAAGTAAAACCATAACGAATCGCACGACGCAAAATCCTTCGGATTACATAACCAGCTCCCGTGTTCGATGGCAACTGACCGTCGGCAATGGCAAAAGCAACCGCACGTACGTGATCCGCAATTACACGAATCGCAATATTTATTTTCTCTTCTGCTTCATCTTTAGCCTTAATGGTATATTTAGTTCCAGTAATCGTTTCGATTTCTCTGATTAGCGGTGTAAAAACATCTGTGTCATAATTCGACTGAACTCCCTGCAAAACCATACAAAGACGCTCAAATCCCATTCCGGTATCCACGTGCTGGGCAGGTAATTTCTCCAGAGAACCATCGGCTTTACGATTGAATTCCATAAATACGTTGTTCCAAATCTCTACCACATGCGGGTGATCTGCATTCACCAAATCCTTACCAGAAACCAAAGCTTTCTCTTCAGCAGAACGAATATCAACGTGAATTTCAGAACAAGGTCCACAAGGTCCTTGGTCACCCATTTCCCAGAAATTATCTTTTTTGTTACCAAGAATAATTCGGTCTTCGTCAATCAATGTTTTCCAAATATCCCATGCCTCTTGGTCGAAAGGAACATTCTCATCCGGATTTCCTTCAAAAACCGAAACATACAGAATGTCTTTGGGAATTTTATACACCTCTGTCAATAATTCCCAAGCCCAGTGAATCGCCTCTTTCTTGAAATAATCGCCAAAAGACCAGTTCCCCAACATCTCAAACATCGTGTGGTGGTAGGTATCAATCCCTACTTCTTCTAAATCGTTATGCTTTCCGGAAACACGAAGACATTTTTGCGTATCAGCAATTCTGTTGTTTTTTGGAGTTCCAAGGCCTAAAAAATATTCTTTAAACTGCGCCATTCCCGAGTTGTTAAACATCAAGGTTGGATCATCCTTAAGAACAATCGGTGCAGATGGAACAATTAAATGCCCTTTACTTTCAAAAAAATCTAAAAATTGTTTACGTACGTCTTGTGATTTCATTTTTGCTATATATATTCAGTAATTCGTTGATTATTAATTTAGTTGCTAAGATTTTGAACTTCTAAGATTCCAAGCCTTTAAAAAAAACTTAGTGTCTTAGCATCTTAGAAACTTAGTGTCTCAAAAAACGCTAACATCCTTGAAGACAGGCAATCTTTTTTTATTATTAAAAAAAGAGCCGAACATCTGAAACATTTATTAAATTTGTTCGACTTACCTTATAACTAATTTGCAAAAATAGGGTATTTTAAAATATGGCGAAAGTAAAATATTATTACGATTCCGTAAATCTGGCCTACCGCAAAATAAAAATCAAAAAGCGGCGAAAATTTGGCTACGCAATGCTGTTTTTATTATCCTCGGCTCTGTTTGGATTTCTGACCTTTATAATATTATTGAACACTCCCTATTTTGACACGCCAAAAGACCGCTTGCAGGCAAGGGAAATTGAAAATTTAAAATTGAATTATGCCATTTTAAACAAAAAAATGGATCAGGTTGATGATGTAATTGAAGATCTTGAGGATAGAGACAACAATTTATACCGCGTTTATTTCAATACGGCCGCCATTCCGGAAGAAAAACGAAAAGCTGGGTATTCCAAAATAAACCGTTATGCTGCCCTGCAGGGCTATGACAATTCAAAATTGGTAACCAGCACTACCGAAAGAGTAGACGCATTGAGTAAAGAACTCGCAATCCAATCCAAATCATTGGATGAAATTGTAAAATTGGCCAAAGCAAAGGGCAAACTGCTTTCTGCAATTCCAGCGATACAACCTGTAAAAAATGAAAATTTAAAACGGATGGCTTCCGGTTTTGGCTATCGAACCGACCCATTTACAAAAGCGCGAAAGATGCACGAAGGAATGGATTTTACGGCCAAATCGGGAACACCAATCTACGCCACTGGTGATGGAGTCGTTGCAAGAGCAGACAATACTGCTTCCGGTTTTGGGAATCACATCGTGATAAGGCACGGTTACGGTTACGAAACACTTTATGGACATTTAAGCAAATACAATTGCCGTCCTGGGAAATCGGTAAAACGAGGAGACATTATAGGATATGTAGGCAGCACAGGACGTTCCGAAGCACCACACTTGCATTACGAAGTACATAAAAACGGAAGAGTGGTCAATCCTCTAAATTTTTATTACGGCAATATTTCGGCGGTAGAATATGTAGCTATCTCGAAAATAGCTAACCAAGAGAATCAGTCTTTGGATTAATTTAAAAAAGTAATCAGAAATATCGTGATCAGTCACAAAGACTTAAAATACAGTGTTCAGAAAAAAATAAAAATATGCATATTGAACTTCCAAAAGACAAAAGATATTACAGCATTGGCGAAGTTGCCAAAGCTTTTGACGTAAACGCTTCCCTGATCCGTTTTTGGGACAGTGAATTTGACATTCTGAAACCAAAGAAAAATGCAAAAGGAAACCGAATGTTCACTCCCGAAGACATCAAAAACTTACAGCTTATTTATCATTTGGTCAAAGAAAGAGGATTCACATTGGAAGGTGCCAAAATTCATTTGAAAGAAGGTCAAAAAAAAACAATGGATAAATTTGAAATTATCAGTAAATTAGAAACAATAAAAATGCAGTTAATTAGCATTAAAAATGAATTGCAATGACAATTTCAAATATCAATTAAAATAATCAATTAAAAAGAAACAATTAAACTTTTAAACATTAAACACTTAAATTAAACAGACATGAGAAGATTTTTGCCTTGGATTATAGTAGCTGTAGTAATTATTGGGATTTACAGCTGGGTTAAAGGAATTAACAACACCGCAGTTACTTTAAGTCAAACTGTTGAGCAATCATGGGGAGATGTTCAAACTGCATATCAAAGAAGAAATGACCTTATTGGAAACCTAGTAAACACCGTTAAAGGTGCAGCCGATTTCGAAAAAAGCACTTTAACAGCTGTTATTGAAGCGCGTGCCAAAGCCACTGCTGTAACAATTGACCCAAAAAACATTTCACCGGAACAATTAGAAGCATTCAATTCGGCTCAAAGTGGCGTAAGCAGTTCTTTGTCTAGATTATTGGTCTCTGTAGAAAAATACCCTGATTTGAAAGCCAATCAAAATTTCTTGAAATTACAAGACGAATTGGCCAGTACTGAAAATCAAATCTTGACGGCAAGAACTCGTTTTAACGAAGCTGTTATGCCATATAATACACATATCAAAACGTTCCCGAACTCTTTGTTTGCAGGAATGTTTGGCTTCAAAGAAAAAGCATATTTCCAAGCCGTAACTGGTGCAGAAAAACCTGTCGAAGTAAAATTCTAATAAAGATTTAAAATTTTTGATTAACGATTTCTGTTTTTAGAATGTTTTATTCTGCAATCAGAAATCGTTAATCTTCATTCAAAAATCATCAATCCAAATGTCAAAAGTAGAAGATTTTTTAAGCAAAGAAGACGAACAGGAAATTGTTGAAGCTATCCGCATAGCCGAAAAAAACACCTCAGGCGAAATTAGAGTTCATATAGAAAAAACAACTTCGCTGGATGCCTATGATCGCGCCATGGAAGTTTTTCACGAATTAAGAATGGATGAAACCGAATTGCAGAATGGTGTTTTAATTTATTTGGCTGTCGAGGACAAAACCTTTGTGATTTGCGGAGACAAAGGCATCAATGATATTGTTACCAATACTTTTTGGGACAGTACCCGTGATGTCATGATTGCTCATTTCAAACAAGGAAATTTTAAACAAGGGCTAATCGATGGTATTTTGAAAGCTGGAGAAAAACTCAAAGAGCATTTCCCTTGGCAGGAAGGCGACACGAACGAATTATCAAACGAAATATCAAAAGGATAACAAATGGAAATTCCAACAAAGAGAAACTCAAATTCCAAAGGAATTTTTCAATTCGCCATCTTACTAATCGTGCTTTTTTCAAGCAATTGTATCTTCTCACAATTCACGATTCCGGAGAAACCCAGTTTTCAAACTTCTGTTTATGATTATGCGAATGTTTTAAGCGCGCAGGAAAAAACACAGCTCGAAGAAAAACTCATCAAATATTCCGATTCTACCACCACTCAAATTGTAGTTATTACTATAGAGAGCCTGAAAAATGAAAATATTAACCAATTAGCAACTAATTGGGGGCAAAAATGGGGAATTGGCGGGACTGAAAAAGATGATAATGGCGTCATTATCCTTTTAGCCAAAAACGAAAGAAAAATTGCCATCAATCCTGGTTACGGTCTTGAAGACCGATTAACCGCTGGAATTGGCGGTGAAATAATAAGAAACATTATTATCCCAGAGTTTAAAGCAGGCAGTTATTACCAAGGTTTAGACAAAGGTACTGATGCTCTTTTTGATGTTTTTAAAGGCAAATACAAGGGAGAACGAAAACAAACCAAAGGAAAAGATTTCCCTGTTTTCCCGATCATTGTTATTGTTATCATCGTTTTGATATTACTGTCCAAAAACAAAGGTGGCGGAAGCGGTAATTCAGGAAACCGTGGCGGTGGCGGTCCCAGTCTAATGGATGTTATCCTACTAAGCAGTCTTGGAAGAGGCATCGGTGGCGGTGGCGGTTTCGGTGGCTCATCTGGAGGTGGCTTTGGAAGCGGAGGCGGTGGCTTCGGCGGCGGTTTTGGCGGAGGCGGATTCTCCGGCGGAGGTTCTAGCGGAAGCTGGTAAAAAAACTGAATAAATTTCTAAAAAGCAAAAAAGGCTGTCTAAAATTAGACAGCCTTTTTTGCTTTTTAGAACCGCATCATTCCATTTGATTTTTTCTCTTTGCCTGCAAACTTTTCAATCTTATAAGTCAATGAGAACATGATATAGCGTTTTAACACCGTGTTTTCCTCATCTCTTATCATTGTTGGAGTTATCGTTCTTGTAGCGCTCAGGTTTTGATTCAGAAGGTCATATACTTTTGCTTTAGCCATAAATTTCTTGTCGAAAAAACTATATGACAAACTGGTATTCCATAAGAAAAAGTCTTTTTTGAATCCTGGCGATATATTAGAATTATAAGTATAGCCAAAATCATTTCCGAATGTCCAGTTTTTTGGCCAATAATTTGTTACTTGAAGGTTGAGTTTATGAGTAAAGTAATCTGCCTGATCGACATTATAATTTGTGTAGCTTGTTTTATTATAAGAGTAATTATAGGATGGGTTTACTGTTAAAATCTCTCCATAATCATACGTAAAATTTAATCTCGGTGACACCACATAGGATTTTGCAGTATACAATTCACTATCTGTAAATCCTTTTGAAAAATTGTAATTATTGTTCAAGCGCACTTCATATTTAAATGTATGTGTATCTTTTTTTATTGTTTTGTTCCAATAAAAACCTAACCAGGAATTGTAAGTTCCAGTGACATTACCATAAGTTGTGGTTCTTTTTCGGTTATCGTCATAACTAACGGAAGCCACAACCTGATTATCATAAAAATTCCCTCCGGAATAGAATCCATAGCCTGAGCGTGTAGCATAGTCAAAATCCCTGTACGATAAATAAAGACCATGATTTTTATTCAGATCAAGATTAGGGTTTCCTATATAAGTATTTAACGGATCGGCCAGATCCTCTATTGCCAAAACTTGTCTTGCACTAGGCAGACTGTATGAATAATTATAATTTACCCATAAATTTTTGGATTTTGAAAATGCATAAGAACCATAAGCACTGGCATACGGCAGGGCATACTTTTTATTTAAAACACTAACTGTATTCATATAATCGCCTTTATTATCAAAGTCAATTACGGTTGTACCTAAGTTTAAATTAAAATTTATTTTTTTCTTGTTTATAACAATACCCGTGTTTGGCGTAAATGTTTTTTCTGTGGATTTAAAGACATTTGTCAATTCATCATTGACTATGGAATACGATTGATTACTCTCATCATAATTAAAGGAATCTCTATTATCATTCTTTTGATCAAATTTATAATCCACACCTACTTTTACTTTTAAAGAATCAGTGATTGGCTGTGTGAACTCAACTTCTGCGGTATAACTGTCACGTATATTTTTTGTTTCATTAAATTGATTTCGAATATCATCGGGCTTTATATCTTGATTAAATACTGTTTTAGATTTGATATAATCATCATTCACATTGACCGTATTTTCATTTTTAAAAACTGCACTTAAGTATTTCCCTTTCTTTTTAAATGATTTAGTGAACGATAAGGTATTATTAAAGCCGTTTAAATCATTTTCATAAAAGTTATCAGAAGTACTGGAGTTCAGCAGGGCATCTTGTCCATCAAATGAAAATTGTTCTGAAACGACTCCCTTTTTAGAATTAGCTTTAGTAAAATTTGGTTCAATTGTAACAGATGAAGTCGAATCGATTTTTAATTCGAAAACTGATGTTATATTGTGAGTATAGCGGTCTTCATCTGAGTTTGAAGTGGATCGTGTAAGAAAGTTTCCAGATGGCAGAAAATTGATTTGATTTGTTGTATTATCATTTTTAGTATTGGCACCCGAATAAAAATAACTTAAAGAAGCATCTAAGTTTTTCATCCACTGATCGGAGTAATTTATTCCCACCAAATCGGAACGGGTAATTCCATTCCCGCTTCCGTACTGTCTCCCATTTATACCAAATGTGCCATTGTCATTCATCCATATGCTCCTATTCCTACCTCCTCCCATATTATCAAAAACTTCATCCATAGAAAATCCTATGGAATTGATATTGTTGGACGAAGCCAGAACACTAATCTTCCTTTTATTTTTGAAATAATTAATAAGCGCACTGCTTTCATAACGGGAATCTGAGCCAGTACCCCCCATAAATTTACCAAACAATCCTTTGTTTTTATCCTCATCAATCGTCAAATTGATGCTAGCGTTATTCGAACTGGATACTGCGCCCGTTTTTTCTTCCGTTTTGGTCTTGGTATCCGTAACCTGAACTTTCTTGATGATATCTGAAGGCAGATTTTGCAAAGCAATTTTTCCATCTTTATCAAAAAAAGGTTTTCCGTTCACAAGAATCTGATTTACTTCTTTTCCGTTAACCGTAATTTTTCCATCAGAATCGATGTCAACACCGGGCAGTTGTTTGAGTAAAGTCTGAACATTGGCATCCGGCCGAACCTTAAAAGAAGACACATTGAATTCCAAAGTATCTTTTTTAATTCTAATTGGCGGAGCCTGACTTTTTACAATCACTTCATCAAGGGATTTTATTTCTCTTTTTAAAATAATTGTTCCAAAATCTTTACCCGTTTCAATATTTTTCAATTCATTTTTATAATCCTGATAAGCAATAAACGACACTTTTAAAAATACCGGTTTATTGATTTTTTTAATTTTAAAATCAAACTTTCCAAATTTATCAGTAATGGTATAATCTATAACGGTTGAATCTTTTACATCGGAAAGATACACGGTTGCTGATTCGATGGGAGCTTTTGCAGTTTCATCAATAACTTTTCCTTTTAAGGAAACTAAATTTTGGGCAGATACATAAGAACTGATAAAAATCAGTAAGAGAACATAGTAAATTTTTAGCATAAAGAGGCTTTAATTAGTAGTATTATAATGGCCGCTAATTACTTGATTTATTAATTAACCATAAAATTACTTACAAAAACTTTAACATATAAACCTTAAATCAGATACTAAGCTCTCTAACTATTTTGAATAAGTTTTTAAAATTTAAAAAAATAGTTATATTTGATTCTTAAAAAATTTACAAGAAAAGAGTTCAGCTCATTTTCGTATTCATTTTAACCGTTAATCCATCCATAATGCTTTCACACAAAACCAAATATGCCCTTAAAGCGCTTTTATATTTAGCGCAACAAGATGAGAACCATATTTCAAGAACTATTGAAATTGCAGAAGGAGCCAATATTCCTAAAAAGTTTTTGGAACAAATTCTTTTGGATTTAAAAAGAGGCCATTTCGTAGGGAGCAAACAAGGTAAATATGGAGGATATTATCTTTTGAAAGATAAAGAAACAATTACTTTAGCCGATATTCACCGTCTTTTTGATGGTGCAATCGCATTATTACCTTGTGCATCCTTAAATTTTTATGAGCGCTGTTCAGATTGTGGAGATGAAGCTGAATGCCACCTGCGACACGGATTAATGACAATTAGAGACGAAACTTTGAAAGCTATGCAAGGCATTACAATAGCTTCATTAGTAAAAAAATAAAAAAATATTTTTAAAATTATACTAAATTGATAGAATTTATATATTTTTGCGTCAAGTTTAACATATGACTAAATCAAAATTTAATAAAATGCGAACGAATCAAACCAAAAGCAAAGCTGTCAGGAAAAGCGGCAAAACACTAAATTTTCAAACTTTAGAAAAAAACAGTATCAAAATATGTTGTATGTGCATGTGCTAGATTATAAAAAAAATTTAATTTAAATTCTATTAATTACATATAACATACATAATAATGAGAACTATATTTATAAAATCAATTTCAAGTTTACTGCTATTTTTTGTTTTTTCAGCTTCATGGGCTCAAAGCCAAATAACAGGAATCATTACTGACAATCAAAAAAATCCATTACCAGGCACTAATATCATCATAAAAGGCACTAAGTACAATACTATTTCAGATGCTAATGGAAAGTTTGGCATTGATACTCACGAGAAACTTCCTTTTACACTATTAATACAATACGTAGGCTATACTACAACTGAAATTAAAATCAACCAGCTAACAGATGCTCCCTTAGAAATAAGTTTAACTCCTGAGAATGAAAACGTCTTAGTTGAAGTAGTTGTTTCCTCCAGACGCCGTATAGAAAAAGTACAGGATGTTCCCATAGCAGTTTCTGTTGTTACTGGTAAACAAGCCGAACAAGCAGGAGCTTTTAACGTTAACCGTATCAAAGAACTTGTACCATCTGTTCAGTTATATTCTTCAAACCCAAGAAATACAGGAATTAACATCCGCAGTCTTGGTTCACCTTTCGGACTTACCAATGACGGTATCGATCCAGGTGTTGGTTTCTATGTTGACGGAGTGTATTATGCGCGTCCGGCTGCAACTACTCTAGATTTTATTGATGTAGAGCGAATTGAAGTATTGCGAGGGCCACAAGGATCACTATTTGGAAAAAATACAACAGCTGGAGCTTTTAACATAACTTCACGCAAACCAAGCTTCACTTCTGGTGCTGATTTTGAAATAAGCTATGGAAATTATGCTTATCTACAAGCCAAGGCCTCAATAACAGGAGGTTTGAGTAAAAAATTAGCAGGAAGATTATCTTTTTCAGGTACACAGCGCGATGGTATAATTGACAATGTTGCGACAGGAAAACCAACAAACACACTGAATAATCAAGGTATTAGAGGTCAATTGCTATTTACTCCAACAGAAAATACAAACATTACATTAGCAGGAGATATTACAACGCAGCATAATGACGGATATGCTCAAGTAGTTGCTGGTGTTGCTCCAACTAAAAGAGCTGATTACCGCCAATTTAATGCAATTATTGCCGATTTAAATTATCAGCTTCCTAGCCTAAATGCTTTTGACCGTAAAATCGATCATGACACACCTTGGCGTTCAGGACAAGATTTAGGTGGCGTATCCCTTAATGTTGACACAAAAATTGGAAAAGGAACATTAACCTCAACAACTGCATGGAGATTCTGGACATGGGATCCGTCAAATGACAGAGATTTTACAGGATTACAGGTGCTTGCTAAATCGCAAAATCCTTCCAGACAAACACAAATAACTCAAGAAGTTCGTTATGCTGGTCAGATTACATCTAAAATAAGCGGTGTTGCCGGTGTATTTTTTATCGACCAAACATCAAAAACAAAAGGTACTGAAGAATCGGGAAATGCTCAATGGAGATTTTCTCAAGATTCACAAAGCTCATTATGGAAAACACCAGGTCTTTTTGAAGGATACGGAATACATACCAATGCTAAAATACACTCCACTAGTGCTGCCGTTTTCGGTCAGTTAGACTGGGCTGTAACAGAGCGTTTACACATATTACCAGGGTTAAGATACAACTATGACAACAAAGAAGCAGATTACGACCGTAAAACTTATGGAGGTCTTCAAACTTCTGACCCTGCATTAATTGCCTTAAAAAAGAAAGTGTATACAGACCAAGCTTTTAATGCAGAAAAGGATGGTACAGACTTTTCAGGAAATTTAACAGTCGCTTATAAAGCAACTGACAAAATCAATGCTTATGCCACTTATGCAAAAAGTTACAAACCGGTAGGCGTAAATGTAGCTGGACTTCCATCTAATTCATCAGGCCAGCCTATTCTGGAACTAGCAGTAATTAAGCCTGAAGATGTGAATCATTATGAAGTTGGAGTTAAAACCTCACCAGTTGCAAATTCAATATTTAACTTAACATATTTTAATACAGATATTAAAGATTTCCAAACCAATGTTCAAGCAGCAGAATTAGGTGTGAACAGAGGTTATCTAGCTAATGCTGATGAAGTGCGTGTACAAGGTGTGGAACTGGATGCCAGCTTTATTCTTAACAAACATTTTAGCATCAACGCTGCTGGAACCTACAGTGACGGTAAGTATGTTAAATTTACAAATGCACCGCTTCCATTGGAAGAAACTGGATCTGCAGTATCTTTTAAAGATGTTTCAGGTTCTAATTTGCCTGGAGTTTCTAAATGGGCAGGAAGTTTAAGCGGTGAATATACAAGAGATGCAAAATTCTTTGCCAATGCAGGGAAATTCTTTGTAGCTCTAGATGGTTATGCCCGTTCAGAGTTCTCATCAAGCCCATCAGCTTCCACGTATTTAGTGGTGCCGGGCTATGCAATTTTCAATGGCCGTTTAGGTTTCCGCGCGGCTGAAGGATTATCAATTCATATCTGGGGACGTAACCTTTTAAACAAAGATTATTATGAGCAATTATTGCCTGCTGGTGGAAATTCCGGACAATATGCTGGTGTAATTGGGGATCAAAGAACTTACGGAATTACATTTCGCTACTCACTATAAAAATTTTAAAAATAAAAAAATTAGCAGGATCTTTCATCCTACTAATTTTTTGTTTTTCACATAAAAACAGAAAAGATGAAAAAAAACAAAAAAGGATTATTAGCTGCTTTACTTCTAATAATCATAGCAAACTTAGCTCCAAATAAAATTTCGGCTCAAGATTTATCAGGGAATATAAGCATCTCAGGAGCATTTGCCTTATACCCTATTACCGTAAAATGGGCAGAAGAATTCAAAAAGACACATCCAAATGTAAAAATAGACATTCAAGCTGGAGGTGCTGGAAAAGGAATTACGGATGTTTTGTCCAAAGTCACCGATATTGGATTGGTATCCAGAGAGCTGAATGCCGCAGAAAATAAAAAAGGTGCTTATGCAATTGCCGTTACTAAAGATGCTGTAATTCCAACCATAAGCGCAACAAGTCCTTATAAATCTGTTTTATATAAAAAAGGCGTAAAAAAAGAAGCGTTCAATAACATCTTCATTACCGGAAAATACAAAACCTGGAATACTTTGGGGTTCAAAAGCGCAGCTCCAATACATGTTTACACAAGATCCGATGCCGCTGGCGCTGCCGAAACTTGGGCCAGCTATTTTGGTAAAAAACAAGAAGATTTACAAGGAGTTGCTGTATTTGGCGACCCAGGACTGGCTCAAGCCGTACAAAGAGATCCTTCTGGATTAGGTTTTAATAATATCGTTTACGTATACGACACAAAATCCAACAAACCAACCAATGGCATAGTTCCTGTTCCAATTGATTTAAACAATAACGGAAAATTAGATGCCGATGAAAACTTTTACAGTGATATTGATAAGCTGATTGCCGCTATTGTATCTGGTAAATATCCATCGCCACCAGCCCGTGATCTGTATTTTGTAACTTCTGGAAAACCAAAGAATGCTGCTGTAAAAGCTTTCATAAAATACATTCTTACAGATGGTCAAAAATTTGTTACGGAAGCTGGATATATTAAACTTTCGAAAGAAAAATTGACAAAAGAATTAGGGAAAGTAAAATAACATTCTTCCAAATAAAACATCCACCCTATACAACAACTGAAAACTATGAGGAGTTACAGTTCTGCTGGGGTGGTTTATTACAATTATGAAAAACATAAGATTACTCAAAGACCGTCTGATCAGTAAAACATTCCTCGTGTTGACCATCCTGTCAATTTCGACAGTGATATTGATTGGTTTTGGATTGTTCTACAAATCATTACCCATTTTAAACAGCACTTCACTTTATAATTTATTATTCTCCTCCGAATGGAAACCTTTCAAAGAAGCCTTCGGATTTTATCCTTTCATTGTCGGCACACTTTGGGTAACCGCAATTGCCATTATAATTGCATTGCCATTATCTATGCTAACCGCAATTTATCTTTCAGAATATGCGCATATTCGAGTACGAAAACTGGTTTTGCCTTTAATTGAACTATTATCGGGAATTCCGCCCGTGCTTTATGGAGTTTGGGGAGTATTGGTAATCATTCCTTTGATACAAGACCAAATTGCGCCACATTTCGTTGAATTCACAACGGGTTATTCTGTACTGGCAGGAGGAATCGTTTTGGCCATCATGATTTTTCCGCTTATCATCAGCATTGTAATTGAAGTTTTTGACAATGTACCGCAGGATTTACGAAATGCCTCTTTATCGCTTGGAGCTACGCAATGGCAAACCACAAAAAAAGTGGTTCTAAGAAAATCATTTGACGGAATTGTAGCTGCTGTTGTGCTTGCTATTTCCAGAGCTTTTGGAGAAACCATTGCTGTATTGATGGTTTGCGGTAATTTGGCACAAGTCCCTCAGAACTTATTCGACTCCGCTTATCCGTTGCCTGCACTTATTGCTAATAATTATGGGGAAATGATGTCTATTCCTATGTACGATTCGGCATTGATGTTTGCTGCTCTGCTCCTATTTGTCATCATCTTTTTATTCAATGCGCTCTCGAGAATTATTTTATACCGAATCGAAAAAAGAAACACTTAAACACAATCAAAATGAGAAAAATAGAAGAAAATATATTCAAAGTTTTGATGATACTCAGTACTGTTATCATCAGCAGCACCTTGTTTATGATCGTGTATACCCTTTTTTCAAAAGGAATTGGTTCTTTGAGCTGGGATATGGTTTCCAAAATTCCCGAAGGCGGTTTCTACATTGGAAAAGGCGGTGGTATTTTGAATGCGATAATCGGATCAATTTACATCACTATTGGTTCTACATTATTGGGACTGCTAATCAGTCTTCCAATTGTGATTTACATAAACGTGTATGCCAAAAGAAATGCAGCATTGGCTACCATTACGAGATTAAGTTATGACATTCTGTTTGGAATTCCGTCCATTGTGTATGGCGCATTTGGATTTGCCATTATGGTTTATATGGGATTAAAAACTTCGTTACTGGCAGGAATCATTACAGTAACCTTAATGATAATCCCAATACTGGTTCGAGCCATAGACGAAGTGGTTCGTGTAGTTCCCGAAGATATGTCTAATGCTGTTTTTGCATTGGGAGGCACCCGATATGAATCTGCAAAAATCATATTGAGACAATCCATTCCAGGAATTGTGACTGCTATACTGCTGTCTTTCGGAAGGGCTATTGGCGATGCTGCCTGTGTTCTTTTTACGGCAGGTTTTACCGACAGCATCCCGACTTCGTTCGACCAGCCTGCAGCTACTTTGCCTCTATCCATATTTTTCCAGCTTAGCAGCCCTATTCATGAGGTTCAAAACAGAGCTTATGCTGCAGCCGTTATCCTTACCATTATCGTCTTAGTAATCAACATTGTGGCAAAAATAGCCAGCAAAAATCTTTCAAAAAATAAAATATGATCATTCAGCCACACATAAGTATCCAAAATTTAAATGTTCACATTGGTGAAAACCATATTTTAAAGAACATCAATCTTGACATTCCCGACAAGAAAGTGACCTCATTAATTGGTCCGTCGGGCTGCGGAAAAACAACGCTGCTTAAAACTATGAACCGATTGCTCGACCGTCAAAACGATGTTCGTGTGGACGGTAAAGTTTTGGTGGACGGCGAAAACATTTACGACCCAAAAGTGGAAGTCACCCACATTCGAAAAAAAATGGGTTTGCTTTCGCAAAGGCCTTTTCCTCTGCCGATGAATATCTATGACAATATTGCTTATGGACAACGCATTCATGGAAATCACAAAAAAGCCGAATTAGATGAAATAGTCGAAAAATACCTTCGTGGCGTTAATCTTTGGGATGAAGTAAAAGACCGATTAAAATCGCCCGCTACCCGACTGTCGATTGGGCAGCAGCAAAGATTGTGCTTAGCGAGAGGACTGGCAATTGAACCCGAAATTATCTTGGGAGACGAACCAACATCTGCATTAGATCCAATCTCAACCCAAGCAATTGAGGAATTATTTATTGAATTAAAAGATAAATACACAATTGTTTTGGTAACGCACATTTTGCGTCAAGCCAGAAGAGTCTCAGATTATATTGGCTTTGTATATATGGGAGAAATTATAGAATTTGGCCCTACCGAAGAAGTGCTTTTGAACCCAAAAGAAAAACTGACACAAGATTATGTAAAAGGCTTTTTGGTTTAGCGGTAAAAATAAATTCTATATGAGTTATAGAGTTTATGTACATTTGCCGAAAATTGAAATTGCTTTATGAAAATCATCAGAATTTTAGGTCTTTTGCTAGTATGCTTTATTTCCAAAGCTCAAACAGAAAAAAATATAGATCATCAAAGTTTACTTTGGACACGCTATTACAACCAATTGACCATAAACAGCAAATGGTCGATACATACTGAATTTGACAATCGGGTTTTTATAAGTCCATTCGAGGAGAATTTATTTCTGATACGAATGCACGGACGGTATAAAATCAATGAAAAAATTGACTTGGGTGTCGGAGTTTCCTATTTCTCTGTAGCCACCCAAGTTCCTGAAAACACTAATGATTTTAAGACACCTGAATACAGGATACAACAGGACATCTCTTGGAAACAGGAATTTGGAAGTTTCACCCTAAATCAGCGGTTTCAAGCAGAGGAACGATTTATACATAACGCTAATAAAGAGGAGTTGCTTCCGGGAACAACTTTCTATTGGAGATTCAGATACCGTCTACAAGGGGAATATTCCTGTTGGAAAAAGGATAAACAATACCTGAAAGCTATTGTTTATGATGAATTGATGATTAACGCAGGTGAAAAAATTATTTATAACACTTTTGACCAAAACAGAATTTACGCCGCTTTGCAATACGGCATCAATAAAAATATTGCATTAGAATTGGGTTACTTAAACAGTTTCCAGCAGCGTGCGAACGGTATTGATTATTTTGACAGAGATATTATAAGGTTTACCTTTTTTCATAAAATAAGACTGAAAGAAAAGCAGAAGCCACAGAGCAATTAAACTTATTAAGGAGTTTTCATTCCAAAACAAAGTTGATTTAATCTGTTTTTCATTTGTGTTTTATGAAAAACGGTAAACTCTTTTCTAAAGAAATTAAATTTAACTTTTAATAGCATGAAAAAAAATTACTCCATAAATAAAAAAACAGACTTGAGCATAATTACCATTATGTTCTTCGTGATTTTTACACATTTCTCTTCTGCTTTATACGCCCAAAGCGAAACCAAAGTTTTTCCAAAAATAAAAGGTGCTGTAGGTATTGTTCATCCAATAGTCACCTTTTCATCAGAAGAGACGACAACCAATTTTAAAGATTATTATATTGTCGGGATGCCAATTGCCATAAATATATGGAAAAATAAAAGCATTGGTTTTTCATTTGAAATAGTTCCAACGATAAAAAGCGATGAAGGAATCAGCAAAGTCAGTAATGTATTAATTCATCCTGGAATACTTGTCCGATTAAAACACGAATTCACTTTTGCAGGCAGGGCGGCTTTTGAAACTTCAGGCCGATATGGTTTTACGCCTGTCTTGAGCAAAGCTATCGGCATCCATAAAGACTACAATTATTATGTCTCATTACCTGTTCCTGTAAGGTTTGGAAATGATAAACCTGCAACAGTAACCCTAGGTTTTCAATTTGGAATTTCATTTTAATATTATTTAACACTAAACCTATGTCTGAAATTATAAAAAATCAGCCCAGTTATACTTTACTTGATTTAATAAAATATTTCCTCAAACTTGGCACAATAGGCTTTGGCGGTCCTGTGGCATTAGTTGGTTATATGCACCGCGACTTGGTTGAGAATAAGAAATGGATTAATGACTCTGATTTCAAGGAAGGATTAGCGCTTTCGCAATTGGCTCCCGGTCCGTTGGCCGCACAATTGGGAATTTACATTGGATTTGTTCATTTTGGTGTTTTGGGTGCTACCCTATCCGGATTAGCCTTTGTCATTCCCTCTTTTATAATGGTCGTTCTATTGGGTATCGCCTATCAGGCTTATGGAGGTTTACCTTGGATGCAGGCTATTTTTTACGGCATAAGTGCGTCTGTAATTGGAATTATTGTTTTGAGTTCATACAAGCTAACGGTCAAATCTATCAGTAAATTTGAGATTTCCGCCATAAAAAGCAATTGGCTGCTGTGGTTATTTTACATCTCAGCTACCATACTTACTGCTGTAACACAACAAGAAGAATTGTTACTGTTTATTGCTTTAGGCTTCATTTATATGATTGTAAAAGCACCACCAGAATGGATTAAACGTCCTAAAACCGCTTCCTTCTTTTTACTTACTACGGTTGGTTTCACTACTATTGACCTTGGAAAATTAGGAGAACTCGCCTGGTTTTTTATCAAAGCAGGAGCTTTTGTTTTTGGCAGCGGACTGGCCATTGTTCCCTTTTTGCACTCGGGAGTTGTCATTGAACACCATTGGCTAACCGAAAATCAATTTGTCGATGCCGTGGCTGTTGCTATGATTACTCCAGGGCCCGTGGTCATAACAGTGGGTTTTATTGGTTATTTAGTTTCGGGTTTTACGGGAGCCAGCATTGCTGCTTTGGGAGTTTTTCTTCCCTGCTATTTATTTACCGTTATTCCTGCTCCTTATTTCAAAAAGATTTCGCAAAACAAAAGTATCAAAGCATTTGTGGATGGAATAACTGCAGGCGTAATTGGAGCTTTGGTGGGAGCAGTGATCGTAATTGCCTTGCGGACTATTATTGACATTCCCACAGCATTGATTGCCATAGGTACTGCTTTAGTATTAATTTATTCGAAAAAACTGCAGGAACCTCATATTATTGTTATAGCTGCGATTTCAGGAGTTTTACTCAAACTGTTATAATTCACATAAAAGCAAAACTTAAAATATCAAAGAGTTTTAGAATATTGGATAAATGAAGGACATAGGGTGCAACTTTGAGTTACGCCTCTTTTCAAAATTTAAATCCATTAAAAAACTAATACTTTTTGTATTATGCATCATACAAAAAACACTTTTCATGCTGGCAATTTTAATTATTGCCTTTTCCTATTATAACTTTACAATATACTCTTCAAAGTCCAATTATGGAAAAGTCCATTTATCCCAAAAAGGAATCAAAGGTGAAAATATATGGCTAAAAAACAATTGCAATTCATGCCATCAGTTTTATGGCCTCGGGGATTTACTATTATATCAAAAAAGGGAATCAAAAACTTATCATAGACCCTTTTTTGCATTTTATATTAATAGGAATTGCTTTCTCTTATTTATCTAAGAATTTTGAAGGTAGGGAATACCTGGAATTTCTGAGTTATTTCTATTTCCATATTGCCTTTGGGCGGAGTATTTACATACTTTTTGCCTTTTTGGAATTGGGCTTTTGGCAGACTTATATATAATTGTATTCGAACTATTAAAAAACATCAAAGTAATTATAAAAAGAGAGGGATGAAAAACAACAAAGCTTGTCTATTCATGAAATATTTTCATCTTAAAAAAATTAAACAAACTATTTCTTGCAAATAGCAGAACTCTCTACAAAGCATCCCATTTTTATAAAAAAAGTAATACTAAATTAGTTTTATTAAATTATTTAAATTTTAAGAATTGATTAATTATGAATTAACTAAATTTTACACAAACAACATGTAACTTTATAGTAAATAGAAAGTTATGAAAAATTTCCCCGTCAAATTGGTGTGGTTTTCCACAATTTATGTCATGGTTTTTACAGCGATATATCAAGCAAATCTATTTCTGTTTCTTCCAGTCATAATGTCAATGTATCTTTTGGGTTTGGGTGCAGCTCTCTTTATGGTTTTCATCGCTTTTTATGAAGAGGAACACAAAACCTCAAAAAAAAATTAAGCGTTAATATGAAAATCATTCTAAAAAATGTTTTTCGAAACAACCAAACACATTTCAAAATACATTAGACAAAGAAAAGTCCCAAACATAAAGTTATGCTTGGGACTTTTTTTATTGATTAGAATTAGTTTTCCTCTCTATTTCCCATATTACCGCCGTTATCACCATTATCTCTGTTCCCCCAATTTCCTCTAGACTCTCTCATTCTGTCCATGTTAGCTTTCTCGATGTCTTTCATTTTTTTAAACTGCTCGGGAGTCAAAATTGCTTGTAACTTAGCATCAGTTGTTTTTTTATCTTCTTGTCTTTTGGCTCTAAAAGCATCTCTTTCTTCGGCAGACATCTCTCTCGGATTATTTCCCGTTCGTTCTGCTCTTAAGGCTTCCAGTTTAGCATTTTGTTCTGCAAGAATCGGCTTTATTTGCTCTTGCTGTTGAGGAATCAAGCTTAATTCCTTAGTCAGTTTATCCAACTGAGCTTGGCTCCTTTGTTCTGGAGTTTGCTTTTCTCTTTTGGGCTTGCCAGATTTTTCCTCTGGTTTAGTTTGCTCTTGGGCAAAAGAAGAAGCGCTAATAGCAAATAATACTGCTAAGATTAATTTTTTACTCACAATTTTAAAATTGCTTTTTGAGCATTCGTGAATCAGTGATTTCATATTTATTTATTTTTAAGATTAAAACTATAAGACTATTTTATTTTCAAAAGGTTTAACCAATAATTCCTTAAATTTTTATCAAAAAACTGTTTTATATACAATCAGCGATATCATAAAATTAATCCATATTCATATTATCTCTATCTCTTCTAAAACCACCGTTATTACCTCCTGGAGGACGTCTTTCTCTCGGTCCGCCGAAACTACCAATTTTATACGTTAAAGAAAACATTGCATATCTTTTTAGAACCGTATTTTCTTCATCACGAATTGTTGTTGCAGATATTGTTCTGGCAGCACTTTGATTTTGATTTAAAACATCATAGACTTTTACTTTTAAAGTCATTTTCTTTTGAAAAAAACCATAAGACAAACTGGTATTCCATAAATAAAAATCTTTTTTGAAATCACCTGAAATATTCGAATTGTAATTATATCCGAAATCATTTCCGAAAATCCAGTTTTTAGGCCAATAATTAGTAGTTTGAATGTTTATTCTGTGCACCACATTTGAGCTGGCTTTTATTGACGAATTACTATATGTTGATTCACTATAAGACAGACCATAAGAAGGTGCCACAGTAAGCAGCTCGCCATAATCATAGGAAAGAAAAACGCTTGGTGAAATCCCTAATGATTTTGCACTGTATAAAATATCATTGGTGAATTTTTTGTCCAAAGAATAACTGCCATTAAAGCGCAAACCATATCGAATAACATGAGCATCTCTTTTTATACTTTGCCCCCAGTTTCCTCCAACACTAGTATTATAAGTCCCTGTGACGTTTTTATAGGTAGTCGTTCTTTTTCCTGAAGTTGCGTCATAAATAGAAGAAGCAACCACTGCACTGTCAAAAAAATTCGCAGTTGCAAACAAGTTATACCCAGAACGGGTACGCACATCAAAATTTCTAAAATTAATATTTACACTATTTACTTTGTTTAAATTCAATTCTGGATTTCCCACTACAGTATTCAAAGGATTTGCCAAATTCGCTACCGGCATTAATTGAGTTGCAGAAGGAAGGGTGCTTGAATAATTATATCTAAAAGTAATGAATTTTGATTTTTCAAACTTATACCTAATTTGTGCATTGCCATAAGGCAGAATATATTGCTGATTCAAATAGGTATCTTTATTCAGATATAATGAATAATTGTCATAATCAACAATAGAGGTTTTGGAACTCAAAGTAAAAGTAAAATTGTTTTTTTCGAAAGTAAGACCCGCTTTTGGCGTAATCGAATTTTGTCTTGAGGTGATGTAATTTGTTTGTAAATTATTTAAAATAGAATAGGATTGAGCAGCATCATCATAATCATATGTCTTAGAATTATTTACCTCACTATCCCATCCCAATTCTGTACCAAAACGAATTCGCAGCGAGTCAGTTATTGGTTCAGTAAATTCAATTTCGGTTGAATATGAGTCTGCAGAATTATTACTTTTCCCATTTTGATTACGTACATCATCAGGTCTGTTGCCTTGATGAAAAATAGTTTTAGACTGATTGAGGGCATCCGAATCGCTATTGGAATTATTATTACTGAAAACAAAACTCAGGTTACGGGCTTTTCTTTCAAAAGCTTTATTGAAGTTTATCGTATTCCCAAAATTAGTAGATGAATTTTCTTTATATGAAGTCGCGTTACTTTCATTTAAAGATACTCCATCTTGATCTGTAGCAGCACTAGAAGATTCTGAGTTACTATTAGTACGTGATTTACTGATGTTTGGCGTAACAACAAGTCTCGTTGTTGGATCTATTTTATATTCAAACTCAAAATTGGCTTTATTTTCAGTTCCTTCATTTCTCGTTTTTGAATTCGAATCGGTAAAATTAGTACTTGTAGAAGATAAAAATTCGGCTTGCCTGGATTTAGATTGATTTTCATTAATTGTATTCTTAAAATCATAACCTGCCGTTGTGTTCAAAACTTTCGCCCACTCATCAGAATAATTAAAACTAAACATATTAGTTGTTGTAATCCCTTTTCCCGATGCTGTAGATCTAGTTGCTTGTTTGCTATTTCTGCCACCACCCATATTATCAAATACTTCATCCATGGCAAAACCAGTCGAATTGATATTATTGGCAGAACCCAATACACTTATTTTTCGTTTATTATTAAAATAGTTCAATATAAAACTATTCTCATAACGATCATCTGATCCATAACCGCCCATTACTTTCCCAAAAAGACCCTTATTTTTCTTTTCATCGATAGTAAAATTAATACTGGCATCATCTGAACTGGCTTCTTGTTTTGAAAGCTCTTCTTTTTTAGTTTTAAAATCAGAAACCTGAACTTTATTAATCATATCAGCTGGCATGTTTTTTAGCAATATAGCGCCATCTTTCCCAAAGAAAGATTTTCCATTAACCAAAAACTGTGTTACTTCTTTCCCATTTGCGGTAACCTTTCCATCTGTATCCACCTCAACTCCTGGCAATTGTTTCAATAAAACTTCTACAGTAGCATCAGGACGCACTTTATAAGAAGCTGCGTTAAACTCTAAAGTGTCTTTTTTTATACGAATAGGCGGAGCATCACTTTTTATAACGACCTCCTTTAATGTCGTTTCGTTTTGCGATAAGTATAATTTCCCAAAATCCTTATTTTCCAAAAGTTTATTCTGCTCCTCAGTATATGTCTGATAGCCCATAAAATTTATCTTCAAGAAAACCGGCTTCTCATATTTTTTAGTGTTAATTTTAAAATCCCCATTTTTATCAGTAGTTGTATATTCAACAACTGTAGAATCTTTTACATTCGAAAAATAAACCATAGCCGATTCTAGTGGCTTCTGAGTATTAATATCATAGACAGTTCCTTTGATAATAATGTTATTTTGAGCATGAGCAGCAAAAAAGAAGAGTACAAACAGTAAAGAATAGTAAATTTTAGACATACAATATTTTATTAAACAATATGATTAAGACATTAAACTTTACAAAAGGTTTAACTATACATTAAACATTTATTTAACAAATTTTCTATTTAACATATAAACATCAAGAAACAAGGCGTAGATACACCTAAACAAAGCAAAAAAAAAATCCCGATTGCTCGGGATTTTAATTTTATTTCTCTCTAATATAAATATCGATTGGCACTCCTGAAAAGTCCCAGTTTTCTCTAATTTTATTTTCAAGGTAACGTTTGTAAGGTTCCTTAACATATTGTGGCATATTGGCAAAAAACACAAACTGTGGTGTTTGAGTTGGCAACTGCATGCAATATTTAATTTTTACATACTTTCCTTTGGTTGCTGGCGGCGGATACGCTTCTATCACTTTCAACATAAATTCGTTGAATTTTGAAGTAGCAATACGCTGCTGTCTGTTTTCATAAACCTGAACAGTCGCTTCCAATGCTTTCAATAAACGCTGTTTGGTCAAAGCCGAAACAAAAAGAATAGGCACATCCGTAAACGGCATTAGTTCTTTCTTGATTTTCTCTTCATAATCACGAGTTGACATCGTATCTTTTTCAACCAAATCCCATTTATTCACAAGGATTACAACACCTTTACGATTCTTTTCGGCTAACCAAAAAATACTTTGATCCTGTCCTTCAAATCCACGGGTTGCATCAATTACCAAGATACAAATATCGGCATGCTCAATCGCACGAACCGAACGCATTACGGAGTAAAACTCCAAATCTTCTTTCACTTTGGCTTTACGGCGAATACCTGCCGTATCCACCAAGTTAAATTCAAAACCAAAACGGTCAAATTTTGTATCAATCGCATCACGAGTAGTTCCCGCAATATCAGTTACCATAAAACGTTCTTTACCAATTAATGCATTGATAAAACTAGATTTTCCTGCATTAGGACGACCTACAACTGCAAAACGAGGCAATACTACTTCTTCTTGAACTGGTAATGGTTTCTCTGGAAAAGCATCAATCAAAGCATCCAATAAATCTCCTGTTCCGCTTCCGGAAATACTGGCAAAAGTAAAATAATCACCTAATCCAAGGTTATAAAACTCAAGAGCGTCTTTCTCACGCATAGCATTATCTACCTTGTTCACAGCCAATAAAACAGGCTTGGTCACTTTACGCAGCAAACGGGCAACAACATCATCCATTGGGGTAATTCCCTCTTCAACATCTACCACAAATATAATAACATCGGCTTCATCGATAGCCAATTCTACTTGTTTACGGATTTCACCTTCAAAAACATCATCAGATCCGCGAACATATCCTCCCGTATCAATCACAGAAAACTCTTTTCCGTTCCACTCGCTTTTACCATAGTTTCTATCTCTGGTAACTCCAGAAACCGAATCCACAATAGCTTCTCTTCTTTGTATCAGCCTATTAAAAAGGGTTGATTTCCCTACATTAGGTCTTCCTACTATCGCAACAATATTGTTCATAATATAAATTCAAATATTTACTTCTTCCGAATACTGCTTTCCAGTTTCGGGTCGCAAAGGTAGTGTTTAAAACCATGAATATCAATTTTTTTGGTATATTCGCCAGAGCTTGTTCACTTAACCAATTCATTTCGAAAATTATGGATGCCAATAATGAGATTCGTTTGCGCTTACGCTTCTACAAAGAAGTCGATCTTAGCATTGATTCTTTGCGTCAAAAATTCATCCATTTTACTACCACCAAATCCCCAGATTACATTTTAAAAATAAAAGAATACCACATTTGGATTAACATCAAAGGTTCAAAAAAAGCCTATTGGTCACCACATTTACATCTCGAAATGGAGTCCAAAGGCGAAAACCAAACCCACATCCGCGGTTTATTTGGCCCTGATCCCAATTTATGGACATTTTTCATGTTCCTGCACTTCATGATAGCGGGAACGTTTATCATTTTTTGCGGTATCGCCTACTCTGACTATATTTTAAAAAAATCCACAACAGGCGATTTCGCCGTAATGTCCCTCATGATTTTTGCATGGTTTCTGCTCTACGTCATCGCTAAGCAAATCCGAAGCAACGGCGAAAAACAAATGAATGATATCGAAAAGGTATTTTTAGAAATCTTAGAATCTCCTTTATAAAAAATTAACCGCAAGGTTCGCTAAGGATTATGCAAAGAACACAAAGCTTTGCGGTTAAAAAAAATCAGCATCAGAAAAATCCAATGCTGATTCAAATCATTCTATTTTACAAGTACGGACAAGCGCGGCCTGTCCCTATTGATTATAACCAAAACGCTTCAACTGATTCGCGTTGCTTCTCCAGTTTTTATTCACTTTCACGTACAATTCAATATGGATTTGTTTTCCAAAGAATTTCTCTAAATCTACACGGGCGTCCATTCCCACTTTTTTCAAAGCAGCACCTTTATGGCCAATTATAATTCCTTTTTGCGTATCTCGTTCTACCATAATCAAAGAACGGATGCGGATGATATTCTCATCTTCCAAAAATTCTTCCGTAACAATTTCTACTGCGTATGGAATCTCTTTACTATAATTCAATAATATTTTTTCACGGATTGTTTCGTTTACAAAGAAACGTTCCGGCTTGTCCGTCAATTGGTCTTTTGGATAATAAGCCGGTGATTCCGGCAACAACGAAATAATCCTTTGAAAAACTTCAGGAACATTAAAATTCTGTAAAGCCGATATTGGATAGATTTCTGCATTAGGAACTTTGGCAGTCCAAAAAGCCACTTGCTCTTCCAACTGAGCTTGATTCGAGTTGTCAATTTTATTCAACAGCAATAAAACCGGAATTTTCGAATGGATAATTTTATTAAAAAAAGCTTCGTCTTTCAATTCCTGCTCACCAATTTCTACCATATAGATTAAAACATCAGCATCTTCAAAAGCGGACTTCACAAAATTCATCATCGATTCCTGCATTTCGTAAGCCGGTTTGATGATTCCAGGCGTATCCGACAAGATCATTTGAAAATCTTCTCCATTAACAATTCCAAGAATCCTATGACGAGTTGTTTGCGCTTTAGACGTAATAATTGATAATCTTTCACCAACAAAGGCGTTCATTAGCGTTGATTTCCCAACGTTTGGATTCCCTATGATGTTTACAAAACCTGCTTTATGTGACATTTCTACTTAAATTTATGGTGCAAAGGTAGTCATATCAAGTCAATAGATAAAATAAAACATTTTTTTAAGTTTTCATTGGATTTATCAAAATTCGGCGTATCTTTGCACCCGAAACATCGCGGGATAGAGCAGTAGGCAGCTCGTCGGGCTCATAACCCGAAGGTCACAGGTTCGAGTCCTGTTCCCGCTACTAAGGTAGCCTTATTGAGATTACAAAACGTACATCGCGGGATAGAGCAGTAGGCAGCTCGTCGGGCTCATAACCCGAAGGTCACAGGTTCGAGTCCTGTTCCCGCTACTAAGACAAAGCTTCAGAGAAATCTGGAGCTTTTTTTTGTTTTAACCATGTTTATAAAACCACCCACTTTGTCAACGTCTCGTTGCGTTCACGAGCGGGACGCTCGCGCCAGCAGGGGGTAAAAAATAAAACCACTACTTTAAACTCAATTTAAAATAGTGGTTTTGCAATCAATAAATAATGATGAATAAAATTATAAAGTTAATCTCAAAATCTATATGTATTATTTTAGAATAGGCTATTCAATTGATATCTTTTTGGTTGTTGTAGTTGAATTTTGAGAAATCACCCCCAAATATAAACCTCTAGCAAGTTTAGTTCTAATAACTTGATTAGTATTAGATTTTAGATTTTTTGTTTCGTATAATAGCTCGCCGCCTGTTGAGTATATGGTTAGAGAATAATTTTCGTCTGATTGTGAAGCGAAATAAATATTAAACTCTCCACCCTTTGATGGATTAGGATATACTTGGACATCAGTATCTATTTCAAAATTATTTTTTAAAATATTTTTCTCATCTGCTCTTTTTGAAGTATTTCCTATTTTATTGAACTTAAATAATTGACATGAAGTCCCGTAATATTCCCAAAGTTGAAGGTTTGCTGTACCATCCATATTACAATTAGAAATGTCCCAGCTTTTTGATGTATTTACGGCTGATTTTATGCTATAATAACCATTACCAGCATCGGTTACTAACCATTTTTGAGCATCATTATTATAATCATCCCAAAGTCTTATCGATTTTCCATTTGTTGGATCTGCGCTCTCAAGATCTATTACACGTCCTGTAGAACTTGCATTTGATTTAAAACGCCAATAGCCGTTTCCAGCATCAATAGCAATCCATTGTTGTGGTGTTCCTCCTAATCTATCCCAAGGGCGGATTACAGTACCATTTGCATTAGCTCCATACTTAAGATCTAATACTTTATTTGAATTTGTTTTAAATTCAATTTCGTAAACACCATTGTTTACTAGTGAAGTACTACTACAGTTTTGCGATGGCATATTATTATTTGCATATGCAGCGAACCACTGCTTAATTGGCGCAGCACAAGCCTCCCAATTGTTATTGAAAGCAGTTGTAACATTATATGGATCTGCGTTAGTTATCAACTCTTCTGGCTGAAGTAAATTCCAACTACAATTTCCAGCAGCATCAATTCTGCCTTTCAGATTAAGACCAAAACCACTTGTTGTACCAGTACCCCATGTTCCGGCACCAGTAGGGGACCAATCCGTTTCTGTTATCATAATAGGTGCTACGTTAGCAATCGGTTGCACGTTAGCATTCCAAGCATTATTAAAACTAGCGGTATTTTCTGCATTAGCTCCCCAATATCCTGGATAAACATGAACAGCATAACCTATATTGCCTCCTGTTATCAAATGGTTTGGATATCCTTGGTAATGAGATTGATATCCCGTTCCTGGTATCCAGCAAACATTATTTGCACCATTAGCCTTAATTATATTTACTAAATCTTGAAAGTAATTATGTAAAGCTGCAAAATGCTCATCACCCGTTGCACCCCAATTTCCATTCGTCCCAAGTATTTCTACAGGCTCATTGGCTATTTCAAACATAACATTATCTACGTTCTTTAAATTTGGATGGTTCGATAGATATTGCCATACCTTTCTTAAATAATTATGGTAATTGTCTCCATAAGCAATTCGCTGAGGACATACGCCAGGAGGACGAAGGACAACATAGAGTCCTCTGCTTCTGGCATGATTAATTAAAGGGATTATAACTTGATCTACATAAGTTACTAATCTATTGTAATCAAAACATGAGATATCATTTTCTCCTGCTGAACAACCAGGTTTATTGGTCCAGTAAGGGTCAATATGAAGTCTTATATAATTTAATTTCCATCCGTTATTCGTGTCTGTGAGCGCATCCATAACTGCATTATTATAATTTAGACAACCTTGAACATTATAGTTATCCCAACGACATTGGTTATAAGAGCAACCATTAAACCAAGGACTAGGAGTTATGGCAACACCATGTAGTAAAACGTTTTTTCCGCAAGGATCCTTTAAATTTTTGCCTTCAATATGCAGAGGAGGCAGCGGCATTCCTGGCCATGCAAATAATTGTATTAAGGGAATAAACACTAAAAATAGAATAAGTAATTTTTGAACTTTTTTCATAACTTAAATGGTTTAATTAATAAATATACCCCTCAACCTGAGTAGGTTTTTTACTGCTAATTTAATAATAAAACATTCAAAAACAACCGATTGTGTTATTTATTTTTTTTTGACCTTTTTTTAAAATAATAATTTGATTTAAAAGTTTTTTTTAGATAATGCTCTCACCACATTTTGTTTGACTTGGAAACAGCTGAAAAAACGAATTATCATTTATCAGGCGAACCTGATTTGTTTTAATACAAGAAGATAAAGCAAATGAGTTTGCTTCCGAATACTTGTTATCTATTTTTAAACTTTTAACTGTTGGAATAATTTGCATATTTATTAATTTCTGTAACTCACAATCCAAGAAAAACCCTAAAGAAAACAGAAAATATCTCTGTACAATGATGGGTAGCCTTTTCGGAAAAGAGAGTCTGATTGGAGAGTCTTCCCTACTCTGGAAAAAAATAAGGTTCAAGTTTATTTTCTTGATGACGATGGTAACATTAGAGGTTTGGTTTTACGAATAGCAAATAGCTGGATCAAGGTTCTGTCGCATCTGTCAGAATCAAATACGAATATTTAAGGAATCCAAAAGTTAAACTGCTACTTTACAAAATGATTTAAACATAATTATCCTTGTCTAACCATTTGATTCTTTCTCAGCATATGACAGCTTTAGGAACGATATCTCCAATAACTGTTTGGCGGGCACAATTACAAATAGCATCACTTTCTTCAAATTGAATAGCAGTTTGTATAACTAAAAAATTAAACGAATTATTTAGAAACATAACTTTATAACTACATAATTAACAGAAATCTAAAGTATTATATCTTACAAAAAACTTAAAAGAGAGTTGGAAAAATACCAGTAACTTAGGATGCACATGCCAAAACATTACAAAAATCCTCAAAAAACTGGTTAGATATTTGAATGCTTCCCACTACTAGAAAAGCTTCAGATTTCTCCGAAGCTTTTTTTTGTAGAATAAATTCTAAATTAAAAAAATCAGTAAATTTTACAAAATTACTTATTCAATTTCATTTCAAGTTTTTCGCCATTCATTTTTCCATTCAAGAGCAATTTACCATTTGTTCTTATCAATTTGCCTTTAAACTCATCTAATTTATCCGAAGGGTATCTCCATTTAACGGTAATAGAATCGTTTTTTTCGTTAAGAAAATAGGTTCCGATGTATCTGTATCTATAGTCATTAAAGTCCAATACAAAATCATCTTCAAGATCCATGTATACGGTTGTTAACACACTGTCTTTTGGGCTTTTTGCTTTAAAAGAAACATCATTTATTTTTAAATTTTCAACCTGATATTTACCCGTCAGCTCTGGGTGTTTATTTGGAAAATCATAAATGAAAGTAAACAATAAAGGCCAGACAAATAAAGAAATTCTGTACATATTTTTATAAAGATTAGAAATGTTTAAACTTTTAGTTCCTTGTAAAGGCTGAAAAATAAAATCCATTAGTCTTTTCCTGTCCTGCGATAAAAAGTAAAACACACCTAACAACGATATTATGGCATGAAGCAATACACCCACAGGCAAATGATAAAAGACATCAAGGCATATTATAAAAGTTAACATGATAATTGCTAAAATCAATCCGAAAAGTCTCGTTCTTGAGAAAAGCAAAAGAACCGCAGTCAAAATTTGCAATAAGGCTATTAGTACGATAAAAGGATAGGAATACTTGAAGAATGCCCACATTAGAGTTTCTCCGGGTAAACTGCTTAAAGGCAGTTCTAATTTTCCTAACAGAACTATCATTTGGAGTCCCTGGATTTTTTGAACACCAAACATAATCGAGTCAAGGCAAAGTGCATAAAGAGTCCAATGCTCAAGGTTTGTTTTTAGTTTAACGCCATTGATTTCGTTTCGCCTTTCCCTGGCATGCCAGACATAAGGCAGAATTAATCCTGCAATTAATACCAAAATTCCTATACCCAGTAAAAACGGAGTCGGAATCCATGGAGAAAAATATTTAAAGGATAACCTTCTGAAAACTACGCCTACTACCAATCCGAAACATAACCCTAGCCAAATTTTGTTTTTTAAAGATGTTGAATACATAATATTTACTGTTTTAAATTCACAGCAAAAAAACATCTTATAGCAATTTGAGTCGTCCAAATGTACCCATTCAGACCTCTTTTCATCCCAGATTCTGCATTAGACTTCGCAGTGAAGCTGAATTGTTCAATAAAAACAAGAGCTCACGGACTATTTTTAAAAGAGGAATACTTTTGTATTTTGATTTTAAAAACAGGAGTAAGTTCTTAGTTTTGAAGAAGAATTCAGATGTAATAGATTTCTAATGCGGAATTTGGGATTGTACTATTTTTTTCATGTATTCGCTTGGGGTAATTCCTGTTGCTCTTTTGAACGCATTGTTGAAAGTTGATTTGGAAGTAAATCCTGCTTCATAAGCAATCCCAAGAATTGTTAAATGACTGTATTGTTTTTGTGCCAGCATCTCTTTCACTTTTTCTATCCTGTAGTTGTTCATTAATGAATAGAAATTCATATTATAACTGTTGTTGATCAGAAAAGATAAATCATTCATTGAGATTCCAACTTTATCAGCCAGCGAAGACAAGTTAATTTCAGGATCAATAAAAACTTCCTCTTTTTCTAAAAGACCATCCAGGACTGTCTTATACTTTGATAATTCCTGATCACTTAATCTTGACACAGATTTCTCTGGGTGAATCGAAAAATCAGCATAAATGATATTTTTAAGCGCTTCGTTCTCTGTTTTACTTTTGAAAAAAATCTCCTTTTGTCTTAAAAGGCTGTATACCATAAATAATATCAGCATCAGGTAGAGATAGGCACTCACTGAATTAAGACCGCTATTTTCTTTTATTTTAATTATAAGCCAAACCGCAATTAAAAAAAACATTCCTATCAATATACCTAACAGCCAATTCAAGTCTCTTTCTTTTTTTTGAGACGAAAATAAAAGTATACTGATGCCGTGTTTTTTTAATATTCTATATGATAAAATCCAATAAATAATAATCTGCACAGGTACTGCAAAACGCATTAGCTTTCCAAGAATAGTGCTGGCATGTTCTCCTATCAAATGTGTAATATTCCCTCCTGAAAGAAAGTAAGGCAATGATATTAAAAGAATAAATGCTGTTGCAGGTATAAAATGTAGTACTTTTTTTCTAAAACTAATTTCGCTTAAGTGGGTATAATACCATGCACTTAAATAAAAACTTGGTGCCACGATAAAGCGGGAAAGCTCAGAAATTGGTATGATATTCGGGTACTTTTCAGATAAATTTTCCTGAAATATTATTCTACTCAACAGCATAAAACCAAGTGATAAAAGAAAAATACCAAACCAGAGATTTCCTTTTTTATTATATGGCAAATAAAAAATAGCCAATATTCCTATTAGGAAACAAATTGCTACTGAAAATGAATTAATAATGATTTCGGGCATGTAAGATCTAAATTGAATTATTGATTGTTAAATATTGACCTGAATTATACTTTTTGATTAAATAGAATCCTCACGCGTATGCAAATTTATAGGTGACAGTTCCTGTGAAATCATAAGCCAGATTTATCCCTACTGTTTTAAACCAATAAGGACAATAATTTAAAGAATGCATATCATTCTTATAGTATAAATATATAAAAACAATTTAGAAGACATCAAAAAAAATTATGCAAAGTCAGTGGGATTCGTACAGCTTTTCATAAAAACTCTTCGGGAAGCAAAGTATCTAATCTCTTATTTCCAAGACATTTTTCACTCCACAAATAAATAAAACAAAAAATGCATCCGTTTGTTTAATTATTTTAACCATTTATAATTTTAGGCAGTAAAATTGTATTTAATTTTTATACGTATTGATTATTAATGTATTAACTTTACATATAGATATAATTGAGTGAGGAATTTAAAGCAACAGTCACCCCAGAACTTACTTTTAATTTTTAGATTATTTCGCAGACACTACCTACTTTATTAGTGACAGACATTTAACAAACAACACATATCGGAAAATTAAAGAAGATGATTTAGTAACTTTTTAAATGAACAGTTATGAAAAAATTACTATTACTAATGGTTTTAATAACATCATATGCAAACTCACAATCAAAAAGAGAACAGTATGCCAAAGATAATAATAACTATCATCCAGGCACTCAAGTCAGTTTATTAGCATCACCCAGTTCTTATGAGATAGGGGTTTCATATACTGATATCCTAACGTATGGAGTTTCGTTTGAAAGAACTCAATTTGATATAGTGAATGATGAAAAATCATTTTATGCAATATATGGCTCATTAGGAGGAGAATTTGAAAGGGTTACAGTAACAGTAAAAATTGGCGGCAGCAGCTTAAAACAAATGTATGCTGAAAACACAACAATTCAGCTTGCCTATGGAGGAGCCCTAGAAGTAAGAATTACGCCAAATATAGGAGTTCTTGTTGGCGCTGATAATGTAGTAGATACTTTTTTATACGGATTATGCTATCATTTTGGTGAGAAATAAAAACAAAGAATTCCTTAAAAAATATATAAATCGACAACTTATAAACCTCTAAATAATTCAGAGGTTTTTTTAATTTTAAAAAATATACGAATTTATTTATAATTATTAAATTATTAACATTATCATATTACTAAGATCCAGTTTTTATTTGTAACTTAAACAACATTTTTTATTACTGAATAACAACCAATTAACACTTAGTTACATCTCACTTTCACCTAATAAAAAAACAAAAGTGTGAATATTGCAACTTTTTATAAAACTAATATAACAACTACAATCTATAAAAATTGACCTTTATAATTATTACTAAAAACCCAAAATTCTGGATGTAAAAATTATGATAGAAGTAAAAAAACATGGAATAATACTCAAAGAAACCTCACTGGATTTTGAAAATGGAGCCGTTCTGAATCCAGCCACTATCAGAGAAGGAGATTTTGTTCACATGTTTTACAGGGCAGTTAGCAAAACAAATTATTCAAGTATTGGATATTGCAAATTAATGGGACCGCTGGAAATCGAAGAAAGAATGAAAACACCGTTACTTTCTCCTGAATTTGATTATGAAAGCCATGGGATGGAAGATCCTAGGATAGTGAAAATAGAAGATTTATATTATCTGACTTATACGGCTTATGATGGCGTAAATGCTTTGGGAGCATTAGCAACTTCTAAGGATTTAATACATTTTGAAAAAAGAGGAATCATCGTTCCTCAAATTAAATATGAAGAGTTTGATGATCTGGCTGACACAAATGACGTACTGGAAGAAAAATATTATCGCTACAATCAGCACAATAATATTATTAAAAAAAGAGGAACAAAAAAGATGCTTTGGGATAAGGACATTATTTTTTTCCCAAGAAAAATCAATAAAAAGTTCTGTTTTCTGCATCGCATCAAACCTGAAATACAAATGGTAATTGGATTTGAATCATTAGAGGATTTAACCGAAGAGTTTTGGCGAAATTATTTAATTCATTTCAAGAATAATATATTGTTTTCCCCAAATCATGATCATGAAATAAGCTATGTTGGAGGCGGCTGTCCGCCAATAGAAACTGAATTGGGCTGGCTTATTATTTATCATGGAGTTCATAGTTCGACAAATAGCTATGTTTATTCGGCTTGTGCAGGACTATTTGATATAGAAAACCCTCAGACAGAAATTGCCAGACTTCCCTACCCGCTGTTTAAGCCCGAGGAAAGCTGGGAATTAAAAGGAGAAGTCAATAATGTGTGCTTTCCAACTGGTGCTGTAGTTTTTGACGATATTTTATATATCTATTATGGTGCTGCAGATGAAAGAATTGGGTGCGCATCCATGAGTTTATCCCAATTGCTGAAGGAATTAATTTTATATAAAAAATAAATTGAAAAGTTATACACCAATAAAAGTTATACACCGATGAAAAATATCCATTTATATACAACCAAGAAAGAACTGATAAACAGTCCTAACAATATAACAGATTTTCAAAAAAAAGAAATCAAGTCACCTGAAATTCTATTTATTACCACTTTTCCGCCTCGGGAATGCGGCATTGCAACCTATTCTCAAGATTTAATTTTGGCACTAAACAGCCAATTTAAAAAATCATTTGACATAAAAATTGCAGCTTTAGAACTTCAAAATGAAAAGCACGCTTATGCTGATGATATATATGCTGTTTTGGAAACAGACAATCAGAATTCGTATTCGGAATTAGCTAAAAACATCAATAGAAATAAAGCCATCGAAATAGTTTTGATTCAGCATGAATTTGGTTTGTTTAGAGGAAATGAAGAAGATTTTATTTCATTTTTAAAATCAGTCAATAAACCCATCATTGTTGTTTTTCATACCGTTTTACCTCGTCCGGACGAAAAATTTAGAACACATGTTCAAGAAATCAATAATATGGTTGATGCCTTTATTGTAATGACCAATAATTCTGCACGATTATTAGAAAATGATTATGATGTTTTACAGGACAAAATTACAGTAATTCCGCATGGTACACATTTAGTAGAACACTTAAATAAAGAAGTTCTCAAAGAAAAATATAATTTGTCTGGACAAAAAATCATTTCAACCTTTGGATTGCTAAGCTCCGGAAAATGTATTGAAACAACTTTAGATGCTTTACAAAGCATTGTCAAAAAAGAACCAAATGTATTATTCCTTATTATCGGAAAAACTCATCCAAGTGTTGTGAGACATGAAGGCGAAAAATATAGAAACTTTCTAAAAGAAAAAATAAAAGACCTGAAGTTAGAGAATAATGTAAAATTTATTGATGAATATTTACCGTTAAAATCACTGCTGGAATATCTGCAGCTAACCGATATTTATCTTTTTACCACCAAAGACAGAAATCAGGCCGTAAGCGGTACTTTTTCTTATGCAATAAGCTGTGGCTGTCCGATTATTTCTACTCCAATTCCGCATGCCATTGAAGTACTGAAAGAAGGAACTGGTATTATTGTAGATTTTGAAAACCCAGAACAGTTATCCGAACAAGTTATCCGTTTATTAGGTGATGAGCAATTGCGTAAAAAAATTGCCTCAAACGGCATTCATAAATTAGCGCCAACGGTTTGGCAGAACTCCGCTCTTGCTCATGCAATGCTGTTTAAAAAAACAGCTCCTAAAAAAATGCATTTGCACTATAGAATTCCCGAAATCAATCTTAATCATTTCAAAAGACTGACAACTTCATTTGGAATGATTCAGTTTTCCAAAATCAATCAGCCTGATTTGGACTCTGGCTATACTATAGATGACAATGCGCGGGCTTTAGTGGCAATGTGCCAGCATTTTGAATTGACAAATGATGCTGCTGATTTGCCATACATCACTCAATATTTCAATTTTATAAAATTCTGTTTTCAGCCTGACGGTTATTTTTTAAATTATGTTGACACAGATAAAAAATTCACCAAACAAAACAGTGAAAACCTTGCAGATGCTAACGGAAGAGCCATTTGGGCATTGGGCCGCTTAATTTCTATCGGAGATTTATTGCCGGCAGATTTAAAAGAAAAAGCGGTCTCACTGATGCAGAAAGCACTGATAAACGCCACTAAAATTCATTCCACCAGAGCAATGGCTTTTATTATAAAAGGCATCTATTACAGTAATTTGAAAAATAACTCAATTCAAAATGTTTCCCTGATAAAACACTTAGCCGACAAGCTCTCTAAAATGTACCAACATGAATCAAAAGAAAACTGGCTATGGTATGAAAGCTATCTTACTTATGCCAATAGTATTTTGCCCGAAGCAATGCTGTGTGCCTATTTAGCAACCGGAGAAAACAGTTATAAAGTAATTGCCAAAAAATCCTTTGACTTTTTATTGTCTAAAATTTACACAAACAACAGTATAAAAGTCATTTCAAACAAAGGCTGGCTTATCAATGGAAAAGAACCAAAAGAAAAACCAATAGGCGGTGAACAGCCTATAGATGTGGCATACACTATACTCGCTCTGAATAAATTTTATACTGTTTTCCAAGAAAAAGAGTATTTGGAAAAAATGGAAATTGGTTTCAGCTGGTTTTTAGGAAACAACCATTTACATCAAATCATCTATAACCCTTGTACAGGAGGATGTTACGATGGTTTAGAGGAAGATTATATTAATTTGAATCAGGGAGCAGAATCAACAGTGAGTTATTTAATGGCAAGGCTTGCAGTTCAAAAACATTTGAACCGTAGAGTCCAAAAAAACAAAGAAAGTGCCGTTCATTCACAAACAAGCAAATTGAAATCAGGAATCAAAATCAACAATAATACATCCTATATAAGAGCGTAAAAAAATAGTATTTTTTTTGTAAGCTCAAAATATGAATTACATCCAACTTGTTTCTATTATAAATTACACAAGAATTTAATAGCCTTTTTTATAATTATTAAGGAAGAGATTTTAGAACAAACCAAATTATTAGCACAATTATTGAGATAAGGAAGCTTCAGAGAAATTTGAAGCTTTTTTTGTGCCTTTAAACAAATTTAACTGCGCTCTCATTCGTAAATTCAAAATAATAATCTATTTTCGTAATCGATTACGAAAATATGAAAGCAAAAATTACCATTAGCGATATTGCAAAAGAATTAGGTATTGCACCGGCAACAGTTTCACGCGCTCTCAGCGATCATCCGGAAATAAGCGCAACCACCAAGAAAAAAGTAAAAGCGGCCGCAGAACGTCTTGACTACAGGCCTAATAGAATTGCTTCTTCATTACGTTCGGGAAAAACAAAAGTTATCGGAGTATTAATTCCAACAGCCGAACATTTATTTTTTGGCTCCGTAATTCATGGAATCTCAAATCTGGCAAGCCAGCACGGTTATGATGTACTCATCTATCAGTCAAATGAAAACGAAGAGTTCGAAAAAAAGGGAATTGATACTTTTATAGGAGCAAGAGTGGATGGAATTTTAGCATCCATTTCTAAAAATACGACTGATTTTTCACACTTCGAATCAGTCAAAAAGAAAAACATTCCAATTGCTTTTTTTGACCGCACCAATGATGAATTAGAAATTTCATCTGTTTGTACCGATGATTATATAGGAGCATTCATGGCAACCGAATCTTTAATAAAGTCAGGATATCAAAGGATTGCTCATATTTCCGGACCGCAGCAGATAAAAGCTTTCAGCGAAAGAATCCGAGGCTACAAAACTGCTTTAAATCAATACAATATTAATTTCGAGCAAAATCTGATTTACAGTGGTGACATCAGTATTGAAGCAGGAAGAAAAGGGGTTCAATATTTTTTAGGATTAGAAAAAAAACCAGATTCCATTTTCGCTGCAGAAGATTTTACCGCACTGGGTGCCTTAAAAGAATTAAAAGAAAAAGGAATTAAAGTCCCGAATCAATTCGGAATAATCGGTTTTTGCAATGATTTATTTGGCGAACACATTACTCCTTCCCTATCTACTGTCGATCAAAAAACAGTTCAAATGGGGGAAGAAGCATTCAACCTCATCTATGAATTGATTTCAAAAAAAGGAGAAAAAATTAATCAGCAAAAAAGAATACTGACCCCAACATTAATACTAAGAGAGTCTTCAAAAAAGAATTAAAAAATTTTAAATAATTCCCGTAAACGATTACGTAAAACTAATAAAAATGACTTATCAACCAGCAACAGACAGATATGACAAGATGGAATACCGCAGATGCGGAAATTCAGGACTTAAACTTTCTGCTTTTTCATTAGGCCTTTGGCACAACTTTGGACAAAACAGTGATTTTGAAAACAGCAGAAACTTAATAAAAACAGCTTTTGATAACGGAATTACCCATTTTGATCTGGCTAATAATTATGGCCCGCCTCCAGGATCGGCAGAAGAATGCTTAGGCAAAATTTTAAAATCAGATTTCAAAAACTATAGAGATGAAATGATTATTTCATCCAAAGCCGGATACACCATGTGGGATGGCCCTTATGGCGACTGGGGATCCAAGAAATACTTAATTTCCAGTTTAGACCAAAGCTTAAAAAGAATGAATTTAGAATATGTGGATATTTTTTACCACCACAGACCAGACCCGGAAACTCCTTTGGAAGAAACAATGGCAGCTTTGAATTTAATCGTACAGCAAGGAAAAGCTTTGTATGTCGGTATTTCAAACTACCGCCCCGCTGAAGCTGAAAAAGCCTTTAAAATACTTAAAGAAATGGGAACGCCCTGCCTGATTCACCAGCCCAAATATTCGATGTTTGAACGCTGGGTAGAAGATGGACTTTTGGATTTATTAGGAAAAGAACAAGTAGGCTGTATTCCGTTTTCTCCATTGGCACAGGGATTACTGACCGATAAATATATAAATGGAATTCCTGCTGACTCAAGAGTTGCTACCAGCGGACAATTTCTAAATGCGAACCATATTACCCCTGAAAGGCTGAACAAAATCAAAGCGCTTAATAACATTGCGAAAGAAAGAGAACAAAAATTAGCACAAATGGCATTGGCCTGGATTTTACGTGATGACAGAGTGACTTCGGTATTAATTGGTTCCAGTAAACCTGAACAAATTTTAGATTCCATTAAGGCCTTAGAAAACACCGCTTTCAGCAAAGAAGAATTAAAAAAAATTGACCTTATTTTAAAATAAGCATTAAAAAAAATAATATAACCCCAACAAAATGAATGATTTTAAAAAAACAAGGGTGCAGCAATTTATACTTAGCTTCTTATTTAGTTTAATATTTGCAACAACAGCCATTTTTTCTCAAGGGAGAAAAACGATCAGCTTTGATGCCAAATGGCAATTTACAACAGGAGAAATTGCAGACGCCGAAAAACCGGAATTTAACGACAAAGCATGGAGAACGCTGGATGTTCCTCACGATTGGAGTATCGAAGGCACTTATGACCGAGAAAACCCATCTGCACGTGGCGGCGGTTATTTACCGGCAGGAATTGGATGGTACCGCAAGTCTTTTCAATTAGACTCTGCTGACGCTAATAAAATATTTTCTATCGAATTTGACGGTGTCATGGCAAACAGCGATGTATGGATTAACGGGACACATTTAGGCAGACGTCCTTATGGCTATATCAGTTTTACGTATGACCTTACTCCTTATTTAAATTTTGGAAAAGACAAAACCAATGTAATTGCAGTTCGCGCTGATAATTCAATTCAGCCTGCTTCCCGCTATTATACTGGTGCAGGAATTTATCGCCATGTGCGCTTAGTGGCTCTAAATGCAACACATTTTAAACATTGGGGAACACAAATTACAACTCCAAATCCAACTGCTCAAAAAGCCATTGTGAATATTAAAACTGAAATAGAAAACAACGGAACAGCTGGAACTTATAAATTACAGATTGACATTATTGACAGCAAAGGAAAGATAGTTAAATCAAGCGAAAGCCAAGAAAATAGCACCGAAAACAAAACCATCGAATTATCTAAAGATATTGAAATTCTAAATCCTAAATTATGGGATATTGAAGAACCAAATTTATATACTGCGGTAACCAAATTATACTCAGGCAAAACACTTATTGACAATCAGACGATTTCATTTGGGATAAAAAATGCTGAGTTTAGAGCCGAAACTGGTTTTTGGCTAAACAATAAAAATTACAAAATAAAAGGAGTCTGCCTTCATCACGATGGAGGTGCCGTTGGTGCTGCTGTTCCTCTGGGTGTTTGGAAAGAACGATTGAAAAAATTAAAAGAAGCGGGCGTAAATGGAATTCGTACCTCGCACAATCCTGTAGCTCCAGAATTTCTTGATTTGTGCGATCAAATGGGATTTGTAGTTATGGATGAAACCTTCGATACTTGGACCGCAGCCAAACATAATGGTGAAAAAGGCTATAATCTGTACTTTAAAGATTGGTGGGAACAAGATACGAAAGACATGATTTTGAGAGACAGAAACCATCCTTCTATTGTTATTTACAGCATTGGAAATGAAATCCATGATGATCTTAGCTATCCGGAAGGATACAAAGCCTATAAAATGCAGGAAGATATTGTAAAAAAATACGACAGCACCAAACCAGTAACCATGGCACTTTTCAGACCGGCTAATTCTAAAGTATATCTTAGCGGCTTTGCAGCACAAATGGATGTGATAGGGCAAAATTACCGTGAAAACGAATTGATTGCTGCGCACGAAGAGCATCCGACTTGGAAAGTTATCGGTACCGAAAACACTCATATCATTAGCCAATGGCTGGCGTTGAGAGACAAACCGTATATGGCCGGACAGTTTTTATGGACAGGCTATGATTATCTGGGTGAAGCCGATTGGCCAGAGACCACTAACAATCAAGGTTTGTTTGACAGAGCTGGAAACTGGAAACAGCAGTCTTTACAAAGAGAAAGCTGGTGGTCTTCAAAGCCTGTGGTGCATATTGTGAGAAAATCAGATAATGCTGGAGCCGGGTTCTGGATTTCAGATTGGACACCGAGTGATTTTGACACTTATGATAATGCCAAAGTAAATGTTTACAGTAATTGTGATGAAGTGGAACTTTTTCTGAATGACAAATCATTAGGATCATTAAAAAAACCGGCTGATGACTCACCAAGAGAATGGAATGTTACTTTTGAACAGGGAACTATAAAAGCAATTGGAAAAAACAACGGAAAAATTACAGCGCAGGAAGAACACAGTTCTGCTGGAAAACCAGCCAAAATTATCCTAACCAAAAGCAACGCTGCTCTTGCAAACAACTGGGATGATGTGTCATTTATTACTGCAACAATTGTTGATGAAAAAGGAATTAGATGTGCAAATGCCGACAATCAAATAAAATTCACAATTACTGATTTTGGTAAAATCATTGCAGTCGATAATGGAAACATCATAAGCCGCGAAGGCTACCAAGGTTCCACAGTAAGAGCTTATCAAGGCAAAGCAATTGCTATTATTAAGGCTAATCAAGAAACTGGAAAAATAGAAATAAAAGCCAGCGCAGAAGGTTTACAAGAAGCTGCTGCTGTTGTAGAAATTGTTTCGGAAAAGACAAAATAATCCTAACGATTATTCCTAATTAAAATTTGACATGAATTGCCCGAATTAACACGGATTCAAAAAAAATGTGAAAATTCGAGCAATTTATGCCTTTCCCTTTTACCCCCAATGTTATATCAACGACATTGAACTAAAACATAATGGAACATAGCATTAAAAAATGTTTACCGTAAAAGTCAGGAGACTTTTATCCTGTTTACAGATGGGGCAAGAAATAAAACCAAATTTAGAGACATTTGAAAAGTCTGAGCATTTTTTTTCAAAGAATCTTCGGGGAGTTACTGCTTTAATTTTAGATTACTTGCTACGGCATAAACGGAATCCCTGATCAGGCCCTTTGCCGTTTGCTTCGTGATCACCACGGTAAGACGGTTCGCAACAAAAATCTGCACCAATCCAACCGCCGCCTCTCCAAACCCGCCCTTTAGCCTCGGTCATATTTCTAAGCCAATCCCAACACCATTCCCTAACATTCCCTGACATATCATAAAGACCCAACTCATTAGCTTCTTTACTGCCAATAGGTTTTGTTTTGCAATGATTTTTTTCTAATGTTGGCCAAAGCCACGATCCTGATAAATTTTTATCACCAGAGTTTCGCCAGTACCATGCTACTTTATCCAAATCATTGCTCCCGCTGTAAACGTAGCTCTTACTCATCTGTCCGCCGCTTGCTGCATATTCCCACTCTGCTTCTGTTGGCAATCGGTACCCATTTGCGCTTGTATTGACAGTAACCATCCATTTAATGTTATCGATATCATTTACATTATCGGGATCTTTTTTATTCTTGTAAATATTGTAATATGGTTTTAACCCTTCCTTTTCACTCCTTTTATTGCAATATATTACACAATCGTACCAACTTACAGTTTCTACAGGTAAATTATCCCCTTTAAATTCAGATGGATTATTCCCCATTACCTCAACCCACTCTTTTTGGGTTACCTCATATATCCCAATATAAAAGTCAGGCAATGATAAACTTTTACCGTAGTAATTTGACTTTGTATTCACAAAACTTCCACCATCTACTAACGCAAAATTTTTAAGCTCTTTTTGCGAACATGAGCTAACAACGGCTATTGTTATAATTAAAAATAAAATTAATACTTTCTTCATAGAAATGTTTTCTTTAGACTGAGAGCAAAAAAATCGTAACCCAAAATAGCTTACAATTGGATATTAAAAAATATAAAGAGCCGGTAACTGTTAAATTAACCGGCCTTATCAATATCAAATAATCAAAAAAACTACCACACTGTAGCGTTGATATAACCGCTTTTTCCGCTAAAAGCTTCTAATGCCAATATTTGATAATTATAACTACCAAATCCTTGACCTCCTTTATTCTTCCAATTGTTAATGTGATTAGCCATATTAACTGAGTTATTTGTTCCAGTAGATGCACCTCCCCAGTTGTCAATATACTGCCAAAAAGTTGCAGTACCTATAATAGATGGTTTATTTACTCTCTGAAACTTAGTACAGTTATAAGTATGTCCATCGCTACTCACTGTTCCAAAAGATGTTGATCCCGAAATACTGCCCTTCTCTGAAACGTAATACTCAATAAGCGGACTTGTAGTCCAACCATAGATACCAACAAAATTATAACTGCCGCTAAGAGCCCCAATATTGTAACCAATTGTTCTGGCTGATCCAGGATTCCATCCTTTACCGCCTACTACATCTGTTACATTGCTGTAGGAAATAGAGAAATTACCTGAAGATCCATTGGTTAAATCTGCAGTGCCTCCTTCTTGATATAATGACCAAAAAAAGCCATTGCTCGTACCTGTACCATTTTTTGCCGTATTATCAGAAATATAACCACTCGAATATTTGGCAACCGAAGTTTGCTTATCCAAATTTTTGGTATCCGAATTATCTTCTGAACAACTTGCTAATAATAACAGAAATACTGTTGCTAAACTTAATACTTTTTGATTAATCCCTAGAGAAGAAATCTTAATTTCATTTTTAAAAAATTGATTTTTCATCATAATTGTTTGGTTTTTTGGTTTTAAATAAAAATACATCATTATTTACCATAAATAATTACGACAAATGTAATTATACATTTGTCAGAAAAACATAACAGATGATGCAGATAACACAACTCATGATGCAATATTAATTTTCGAATATTAATAGTCTAACAATTAGTAAACTGTAAAAAAACAAGAAACATCTTGCTTTTAATCATAAATTCCTAATCAATTGAGAGCAAATAACAAAGTTCATTATCCGCATTACTATAAAAACTCAATATCCAGTTATTATCTACTTGCCACTGTGTCATTATCAGTAAAGAATTACGGGCAAACTATAGAAAATCAAAATTTCAAAGCCGGTGCTGTTACAATTGATCGCAATAACATGCCGCTTGCTTACAAGGAATTTCTAACTGCCGTCAAAACGAGGCATATAGTTCCTCAATCAAGTGGCTGTGATGTCTGAAAAGAGTATTGGTGTTAGCAAAAATAAGCACGAAGCAATTGTTAGGCATGAATGATATTACCTTGCCGTTTTTCTTTTATGATCATTGAAGAATATACATTTCTGAAAAAGATTTACAAAGTAATAACCAAGAGACTTTCATCATGTTTACAAATTGCAATAACTTTTAAGAAAACTCAAAGAAACCAGACTTTGAAAAACGGAAGAGCTTATCAAGAAAGGGCGATTTCTATTCTTAAAGCTACTAAAGAAAGTAACCCAATAACCATAAAGGCAAATACCGAAAGCCTGGAACAAGCCTCATTGCCAGTCAAGATTATTTCTAAAAGAAAATAAATTTATTCTTACAAGATAAAAAAGCTCCAGATTTCTCTGAAGCTTTTTTTAGTATATCTCATTATTTATTATTTCATCTTCAACTTCAAAACAGTAACAGAATAGGCAGGCAGATTCATTGGTGCTTTTTCGCCTTTCAAATTATATTCGCTTTCAGTCGGGCTTATTTTTTTAGGAGTGGCAAAAGTGTTTTCATCCTGCAAATTCGGACTGGTTAGCGTTATAACCGTTCCTTTGGATGCTACTTTTTTTCCTTTTAAATCAACCGTAATCTCTTGAGCCGTTGCTGCTGTATTCACCAATTTTACAATTACTTCATTAGTATTTGTATCTTTCACGGCAGATGCATAAAGGCTGTTTTGTCCTGTTAGCGGTTTTCCTTCATTGGTAATCGCTAATAAATCAGTGCCTTTATTAGTTGAAAATAACTTTTGCACATAATAATTCGCAGAACCATACGCTTCTAAATTGTTAAACCAAATCATGTCCGGTGTCCATTGCCAAGCATCTTCATGAGCCATTAATGGTGCATAAGAAGACAAATTGACCACTTCGGCATTTCGTTCCAATCCAGTCATAAAAGCAGCTTCAGAAAAGGCACATTCCCAATTATTCCTATTATTTGGATTGGCTCCCGAAACACTTTGTGCCGCATATTCTCCAGCAAATATTTTTGGCCCTTTTCTGTCGTATTTGTCATAACGGGTTGCATTTTCTCTAAACCATTGCGGGCTTTCATAATAATGTTCGTCTACAAGCTCAGCATTTAGCTTTTTAAGTTCCTGCATACCGTATTCAAAAAATTCTCCTTTTGGAGATGGCCCGCTTCCGGACACGATAATTATATTTGGATATTTTGATTTTATCGCTTTTTCAAAAACTTTATATCTTTCAATATAATCAGGTCCCCATTGTTCGTTTCCAACGCCAATGTATTTTAGGTTGAACGGTTTGGGGTGTCCCATATCAGCGCGGAGTTTTCCCCAAGTCGTAGCTTCCGTGCCATTGGCGAATTCAATTAAATCCAAAGCATCCTGCACATACGGATCTAATTCTTCTACTGGCGCCAATTCACCAGTATTGTACTGGCAAGCCATTCCGCAGCTTAAAATAGGCAGTGGAGTTGCACCAATGTCTTCTGAAAGCTGAAAATATTCGAAAAATCCCAATCCAAAACTTTGAAAATAATCCGGAGTCTGTTTATGGCTGAACTCTACATTCCAACGATTCATCATTGTTCTTCTGTCCTCAACATTTCCTACCGATTTTTTCCATTGATAGCGGTCTGCCAAAGTTCTTCCTTCTACAATACAGCCACCTGGGAAACGCAAAAATCCTGGTTTCATATCATACAAAAGCTGAACGATATCTTTACGCAAGCCATTTTTTCTGTTCTTCCAAGTGTCTTCAGGAAACAGTGAAATCATGTCTAAATCAATAGTCCCTATTCCTTCAAAAGTTATTTTTAATTTCGCTTTTGCTTCGGTTTGAGTAGCCGTAAATTGCGCGGAATAATATTTCCATTCATCCGATGCTGGAACAATACTAGTCTCGCCAATCACTTTTTGGTCTTTATCAATAAACTGAATGATTATTTTTTTGATGGCTCCCCCATGATTAGCAGCCTTTAAAGAAAGATTGTACTTCTCGTCTTTTTTTACTCCCATTCCTCTAAATCCTTCATTAATGATTGCATATCCTTTGTCATCATTTACAAGAACTCTGCAAAAATTAGTATTGATTTTATTTTCCAATACTTTGATGGGTGTCGCAACGCCGGACTGCATATTTAAAGAAGACCTTTTAGTATTAGGCTGTTCCCACCCCATTAAAGGCTTATCAAATTCAAACGAACGGTTTTTAATCATTTCTGCATACAAACCTCCATCTGCGGCAAAATTGATATCTTCAAAAAACAGACCGAACATAGTGGGCTGGATTTTGGTAATGGTTTTGGCAACGTCAACTTCCAAAGTTGTCTTTTGAGCAAATCCATAAAAGCCATTGAAAAGCAGGCCTCCAACGATAATCTTTGTAATTATATTCTTTTTCATTTTTGTTTAGTTGATTCTTTTTTTTGTTCTGCTAATTTATCTAAACTTTCATTAATTGAAGCAGAAAGAATAGGCTTTTTTTACTGGCATCGACAGTTCTCCGCAGCATACAAGCGACAGATAGCAGGCAAAGTAACTAGAGCCGAAAGGCAGTGCCATTATATCAAGCTTTAATTGTTCTTGCGAAGACGCGAAGACGCAAAATTTAAAACCGGTTTCTTTGCGTCTTTGCGAGAGCTGGATTTTAAAAAACTTAAAGAAAATCTGGAACTTAATAACATTAGGCTAAAGGAAAATATTTTGTTTTTGTTTTTACTTTTTCACCGCTTCATATTTATCCGGAAAAGCTGCTTCTCCATCTAAATTATTCACTTTCAAAACATCAACATTATTGCTTTCAACAGCATATTTGAAATAATCCTGTTTATTATTCCCCCAATTCACCGAACAATTTTGAACTTTTATATTTTCGGCGGTATCAAAATAAAATCCCGATGTGCTTCCTTTTACAAAACCATCTACTTTTGAAGGGCGTCGATCGTAAACTCCCCCAGGAAAATTGGATGTTTTATCAATAGAAACATTCACTCCTTCAAAAACAATATTTTTAATTTTATCCTTCGATTCTCCGCTTACATAGACCCCGTTTTCACCAAAACACTGAATATTTGAGAAATAAATATTACTTATTGCCCCCACTTTCCCTTCGACAGCACCTTTAGGAAAACGCCAATTGGCATCTTTATGGTTACCGCTTGCACGGCTGTAAGCTGTTACATAAATAGGTTCTGCTTTTCCCCACCAAGTATCTGTTTTTAATTTTCCTTCAATAATCATATTAGAGAAAATCACTTCGCTCACCGTTCCTTCATCACGGTTTTGAATGCCTACGCCACGATTACTGTTTTTTATGATACAATTATTAAACAGCACCTGTTTGATAACATCCATATTTTCTGAACCAATCTTAATAGCACAACTGCTGCTGGTCATTGTACAATTAGTCACAACAATATTCTCACAAGAACCAAATTCTTCAAATTCTCTTCTGTTTTTTAAGCAAATGCAGTCATCACCGCTTTCAATATAACAATCGCTAATGCGTACATTTTTGCTGTGGTCAATGTCAATTCCGTCGCTGTTGCGGACTTTCAAACTGTTCAATAAAGTAATACCGCTAATAACAACGTCGTTGCAACCCACAAGGTGAACAGTCCAATAGGCTGAATTTCCTATATGAACATCTTTTATCCTGATATTTTTCCCGCCTATAATCGTAAGAACATGAGGACGCGGATCCAAGATATTGAAAGGTTTCAATACATAAGCATCTTCCTCTTCGGCTCCCATAAACGAAATTCCGTTTCCGTCTATTTTTCCGTTGCCGCTAATGGTGAAATTCTCGACATTCTTACCTCCAATCCAGATTGTTCCTTCTCCTTTATTGGCACGAAAAGCACTTTCTGTATACAATTTTTCATCGGGGCTTGCCAAAATTCTGGCACCGCCCTCAATATGTAAATCTACATTTGATTTTACATTGAAAGGGCCGGTCAAAAATGTAAACGGAGCCGGTATCAGTACCTGTCCTCCTGTCGCACTGCATGCATCAATAGCTTTTTGAATAGCAACAGCATCATTGGTTTTTCCATCTCCCTTCGCTCCATATTTTTTGACATCATAGACTTTTTGTGCCATTCCAGTCAATGAAATACAAAAAACAATTACAGCAATTACAAGTTTCTTTATCATTTGTTTTATTTATTAAAAGATTGTTTTCAAATCCTTACTTAAAATTTTCTCAATCCGTTATCGAATAAATTTTACTTAATCCGACATGAAATTACCAAAAAACAGTATATAAAGCTATTAATACCCCGCAGATGATGAATGATCCGATAACAAACTCCGAGGACACTTTAAACATCGCTGTATCTACTTCTATCTGATGTGTTTCATGCTGCTCTTTAGATTCAGGTTTTAAAAGACTAATAGCCACCATTAGCAATACTACGATAAAGAAAGCGATCGCCATTCTGTCCAAAAAAGGATAATCTGGAAAAGCGCCATTCGTCCACATTGGCAGAAACTTTAATACTGCGGCAATAGGAACCGTAAAGAAAGCACCAGCAAGCCCTGCCGAAGCTGTTGTTTTTTTCCAAAACATTCCCAATAAAAAAATGGCAAGAACGCCTGGCGAGAAAAAACCAACATATTCTTGTATGAACTGATAAGCTTGATCTAATGATTTTAATGCTGGAGCAACTAGAGCAGCAATAAACATACAGATTATTACGCACCATCTTCCGGTAAGAACCAGTTTTCTTTCAGTAGCATTTTGATTAAAATATTTTTTATAGATGTCTAAAGAAAAAATTGTGGAAATACTGTTGGCTTTACCGGCCAAAGAAGCAACAATTGCGGCTGTTAAAGCTGCCAAGGCTATTCCTTTTAATCCGGCAGGCAATAAATTCATCAAGGTTGGATAAGCATGATCGGGTTTTAAAACCCCTGCAGCATCCACCATTTCTTGCTGGAACATACCGTTTTGATGCATCACATACATAGCGATACCCGGTAAAACAGCAATAATAGGAACTAACAGTTTTAAAAAAGCAGCAAACAAAATCCCCTTGCGGGCCGTTTTCAAATCGGCTCCCAAAGCTCTTTGAACAATGTACTGATTGCATCCCCAGTAGGCCAGATTATTGATAAGCATACCACCAATAAGTACAGACATTCCAGGCAGTTCAGCATAATGAGGACTTGATTTATCAAATATCATGTGCAGATGATCCGGTGCTTTGTCAGCCAAAAGAGAAAGTCCTTTAAATACATTTTCACCAAATCCAAAATGATCCGACAGCAAGACCAAAGACAAATAGGTAGTAACCAATCCTCCCAATATCAATACTATAACTTGGAAAATATCAGTATATCCTATTACTTTCATCCCTCCTAAAGTAACGATAATGGAAAAAAGACTCAATCCTATGACACAAAATTCAAAACTGATTGGTGCGATTGACGAAATTGCCAAAGCTCCTAAATAGATAATGGAAGTAAGATTTACAAACACATATATCAACAGCCAAATTATAGCCATTATGGTACTTACGGTACCATTATATCTTTTTGCCAAAAATTGCGGCATCGTAAATATCTTGTTTTTAAGATAGACCGGCAGAATAAATATAGCCACCAAAATTAATGTAGCGGCCGCCATCCATTCATAAGAAGCAATAGCCAATCCAAGTGCAAAACCGGAACCGCTCATCCCTATAAAATGCTCGGCCGAAATATTAGACGCTATCAATGATGCACCAATAGCCCACCATGTCAATGATCCTTCGGCCAAAAAATATTCTTGAGAACTGGTAGATGTGTTTTTTTTGCTTCTGTAAATATACATTCCATAGGCTGTAACTAAAACGAAATAAATAAAGAAAACTATATAATCTGCGGTTTGCAATACATTCATAATTAGATTGGTTTATTGTAAGTTAATAGGTGTAAAATTTGACTTGAATATTTAGGTTTAACCCATCTGAAAAAGTTTCAAATACTTAAAACAAGGATATCAAAATCCTATTGCTATATTTATTTAACACATAGACATAGTTTTAGTTTACTTTAAAAAAATGTTTCAGTTTACAAACAATACACAGCATCAATGTGAAAATTTATTGCTTTTAAAAAAACAAATCTGTAATTTCAAAACCTATGTCTCTTTGTGTTAAACAGTTATTTAATAAATTGCGTTCAGCGGGCTTTGTTTGTACTCATTCTCTTTAAACTTTCAAAAACCACTTTCTTTTGTACAGAAAATAAAGTAAGACGAGCTGCACAAAAGTTATTGAAACAGCGGTAAACACAGGCTGCCAAATAAATGGTAAAAATTTGATAAGTCCTCCAAATACAAATTCGGCGGTATGCCCAAAATTTACCAAGCCTTCGGATGCCATGTATATCAGAATAGAATTGGAACCAATCAATATCAAAGGGAATGCCCATTTATTGAAACCCAATACATCAATTATCAGATAAAAAAAAGTAAAAAACAAAATACTGAATCCGCCCACAAAACACACAAAAGAGCTAGACCATAACCGTTTATTGATTGGAAAATCATAATTCCAAAGAATACCTATTCCTATCAAAACAACTGCTGATGCGATCAGTATCAATATTTTTTTGCTTACCGAAAAATCATTAGCACTGCCTTTCAGAAAGGTTCCTAAAAACATTCCTAACAAAGCAGTCGTAACAGCGGGTATCGTCGAAAACAAACCTTCGGGATCATATACTTTGCTATGCAGTCTGCCTGGTAAAAACTGCTGGTCAATATAGCTGGAAAATGAACCTTCCGGCGTTAAAATACCAGCCCCAAAACCAGGGACTGGCATCCACTTCATTACTACATAATAACCAACCAAAATGCTTACCAACCAAAACACTTGTTTTTTTATATCAAAATTTAAATAGATAATACCCGCAAAAAACCAAGCAAGCCCAATACGTCCCAAAACGCTGGCAAACCGAGTTTGGTCAAACCCGTCAAACCGCAGTATTCCATTAACAATAAATCCCAACAGCAATAATTTGCATGTCCTTTTTACCATCGTAACGTAAATTTTCCTTTTCTCCTCGGCTGGCAGTTCCATTGGTGTACTTACTCCAGCAATACTCATTTTCTTTTCGAAAGAATAAGGCATTGAAACTCCTGCAACAAAAAGAAAAACAGGAAATATCATGTCATAAAACGTAATACCGTTCCAGTCTGTATGATGCAGCTGTGACGACATCCATATAAAAACAGGAATTGGTGCGGCTTTGGCCAAGGCATGTACAATATGCTCTCCGCTCATAATCCATAACATGACAAACCCTCTCAGAGCATCCAAAGAAACTAATCTTCCATTTGTACTATTACCCATATTGTAAAAGCAGGTATTAATTATTGACTGCTTATAAAGCAGTCAATAAATTTTTAAAATATTTTTTATGACTCGATTTCAATTGTTTTTTGAAGCAGAAATGTTTGGCTTTCTGCCATCATTTTTTAGCTCCAAAAGTTTTAAAAATACTAGTATTCGGAAAAGCTGGATATTTCGATAACGTATTACCCCKTTGTTTTATCATTCCGACCAAAGAGAGCAATATTGTATGAAACTTATTGAAATTAACTAATTTAACTCTTCCGAATACTAGTGCTTTTTTAACCTGTTAGGTCTTTCCCTTTCTACTCGATTGGTTTTATAACAAATCCATAGCTGTATTCACTTCCTTTCAATAAATACTGTTCGTGCGGATAAGCTCCCCAACTGGTGTCTCCGCCTAATCCGCGCTGAGTCAAGTCCACACATACCACTACTTCTTTTCTTGGTGTAATATCACTTATGTGCTGATTCTTTTTTGTTAATCCCGGATCAAAATCACTTGGAAAATTATTTAAAGTACTCATGCATATAGGCTGCAGTCCTTTTATTTCAAAACCTTTTCCTTTATTATCTGAAAGTTTAAACCAGCGGACATCGGTTTTATATCCATTTTCCTGAGGTCGCGTATATGACACATACTGGTCTGCAACTTTACTTTGATAAATCCCTTTGAATGACGATTCGTTTCTGTCCGGATAGTTTTCCCAAGGCCCTCTTCCATAGTAATCAAGGTTTTCAAAATCATTTTTTAGAGAAAAAATCATCCCAAACCTTGGTATTTCTGGTATTGGATTATTACCTTTTTTGAAAGACGGCTGTACCTCTAAAGCCCCGTCACTGCTAAGTGAATATTTGATTGTATAATCGGAAACAACATCGTTAAGCTTTAATTTTGCAACCACATAATTTTTTCCGTTTTCCTCAGTAAGCAGAATTGATTCCAAAGTGGTATTGTTTCCTGCTGTTCTCCAAACATTCAATTTTATTGGCATTTTATTTCCAAAATCATTATCTGTTGGCGCTCTCCAAAAATTAGGTTCTGGATATTGTTTAAAATACTCTTCTCCTTTTAAACTGTAATGCGTAATTAATCCCGTCGTTTTACTGATTTTAACTATAACATTATTGGCACTCAAAACATATTCGCTTTTCTCATCACTTGCTTTTGAAGAGGATTTATTCTGCTCGGTTTTTGCAAAATAGCTGCCGCTTTCTAAAACAAACTGTTCCCTTGCGATTTCAAAATTTTGTGGCACTAATTCAGAACCTGTTTTAGTGTAAGCAAAAACATTCAGTAAATACTCAACTCCCGGCTTCGCTGCTAATTTTGGCAGATCGATTTTAAAATCCTTTTTGGATTTCGGATTCAAATCAACATCAATTGTTCCTTCTTTTATAATCTTTCCATTTTCTAAAACCTGAAATCTGAAATTGTAATTATTCAAATTGGTAAAACCGAAATCATTTGTAATTTGAATTATTCCGTTTTTAACATCCGCAGACTGAAATAAAATATCCTGATATACTTTTTTTACTTCATGTGCTGCGGGATTTGGAGTTCTGTCCGGCAAAAGCAATCCGTTATTACAGTCGTTTTCATCATTCGTATAATTTTGGGCTCCCAAATCGCCACCGTATGCCCAATACTCACGGCCAATCTCATCTTTCATTTTTAATCCCTGATCTACCCAGTCCCAGATGAATCCACCCTGCATATTTTTGCTTCCGCGAATAATATCCCAGTATTCCTGAAAATTTCCGTTGCTGTTCCCCATCGCATGCGAATACTCACACATGATGTAAGGACGTTTCACATCTTTGCGGGCAGCATATTCTTTTATAGCCTCAATTTTTGGATACATCGGGCAGACAACATCTGTGTTTTCATTTTCCTTGGCCTGCTCAAACTGAACCAATCGGGTTTTGTCCCTGTTTTTAATCCATTTATAAGCCTCATGAAAAACCGGTCCGTTGGCACTTTCATTTCCCATTGACCAAAGTATCACCGAAGGCTGGTTTTTATCCCTTTCCACCAAACTGTAAATTCTGTCAAGGTGTGCTGCCCTCCATTCCGGAAGGTGACCCGGATTAGTTTTTGGATTCATCCAAATTAGAGGCTGTCCCTCTACTCCCATTCCGTGGCTCTCGATATTGGCTTCATCAACCAGATACAATCCGTATTTATTGCAGAGTTTCATCCAAACCAAATTGTTAGGATAATGACTAAGACGCACTGCATTGATATTAAATTGTTTCATCAGTCTGATGTCTTTCATCATCGTAGCTTCATCCTGATAATGACCCGTTACTGGATTCGTTTCGTGAATATTTACACCATGAAACATAATACGAACTCCGTTTACCAATAATTGTCCGTCTTTCAATTCGATTTTTCTAAAACCAATTTCAGTCGAAACCGATTCTATTATATTTTCTTTTTCATCTTTTAACGTCAGGAGCAGTGTGTATAAATTCGGTGTCTCTGAGCTCCACAATTTTGGAGCAGCTACGTTTTCAGAAAAATTAACTGTCTGAGTTTTATCAGCCTCAAAATTAACTTTCAGCTCTTTGACAAAAATGTTCTGACCAGAAGCATCTATTAATTTAGCAACTATTTTTTGGTTGTTTACTGATGCTGCTGTCAGGTTTTTTAAACTGACATCTACATTTAAACTCCCATTTTTATAATTGGAATCTAAATCAGGTTTTGCAAAAAAATCAGAAATACGAATATTATTAGTACTGTACAGATAAACATTGCGGTCAATGCCTGAAAGTCTCCAAAAATCCTGATCTTCCAGATAAGAACCGTCACTCCATCTGTAAACCTCAACAGCCAAACTGTTTTTTCCAGCTTTCACATATTTTGAAATATCAAATTCGGCAGGGCTTTTTGTATTTTCTGTGTATCCCACTTTTTCACCATTAACCCAAATATACATTGCCGATGTTCCTGCTTCAAAGTGAAGAAATACGTGTCTGCTTTTCCAGTCTTCGGGCAGAATAAAATCTCTTTTATAAGATCCCACTGGATTATCAGAATGATTTATAAAAGGAGGATTTCTTTCAAAAGGATACGTGATATTCGTATAAATTGGAATGCCATATCCTTTTAATTCCCAGTTGGAAGGCACTGCAATTTCTTTCCATTCTATTGTATTAAAATCTGTTTTATAGAAATCTTTCGGGTGCTGATCCGGTGTCGGAGCCCAGGAAAATTTCCAATTCCCGTTTAATGAAAAATACCAAGGCGAACTAGTATAAATATCGTTTAATGCCGATGTCTCATCTGCATAAGGAAGAAACGCGGCACGCACAGGCTCTCGGTTAATCTGAAATACCTCCGGATTTTCCCAATCGTTTCTGCTGTTTTTTTCCTGTCCAAAAACAGTTGTTCCTAATATGGCAAACAGCCCAAATAATAGTATTCTTGCAATGATTTTCTTCATTTTTTATTCTCGTTATCTTCCAATTAACCTGAAATTCTGCAAAGAGTAAGACCCCCGCAGGGTTTTGAACTCCTGCAGGAAGAAGTACCTTATCTAAACAAAAAGTGATTTATATTTTAAAAATTAAGTTTTTCCGGCAGATACTTAGCAACAAGTTCTTTGTAATAAGGAAGCAGAGCCTTTACATCTGGTTTAACGGGTGCTTTTGTGTATAAGTCATACGGATTGAATTTTTTGACCCATTCGAACATTTCTACATCTTTTTCATTCATTAAATGAGCATAGGCATTTTCTCTGTGCTGTGAGTAAAAGGAATGATATCTAATCATGTATAATGCTGGATCCGGAAGGTAATCTTTCATAATCTGGTACAGATATTCATCATGTCCCCAGCTCATTTTTACTTTGTCAAGACCGCAGTTTTCAGTGTAAATACCCAATTTGGTATTGAATCTTTCATCTGTGTAATCTGGATTATCCTTAAAAAATTCAGGATAAACTATCTTGTCTGAATAAGCACAGCCTACAGGAAAAGTATCTCCCACTACTGCCCATTGAGGCTCTCCGAACAAACATAAAACTTTGCCTAGATCATGTAAAAAACCAGTAAGAACAAACCAGTCTTCATGCCCGTCTGCTCTAATGGCTTCTGAAGTCTGTAAAAGATGCTGGGTTTGGTCTAAGTCGATATCCGGGTCGCTGTCGTCAACAAGGGTATTCAAAAATTCTACTGCTTCCCAGATTGACATTTCTTTTTTATTGAACTGCAGAAATTCTTCCTCTTTACTGCATACAAAATCGTAAGTTTGATAAGTGTGATTCATCCTGTAGAACTCTTTAACCGTTTCTACTCTTTCTGAATCTACATAATTTCTAAACTCTTCCTTTTCTTTTATATTTTCTGCTGGGTCTGGATAACGTATCAATAAATCATCTTCCCATTCGTCCAAATTCTTTAGCGGTTTATCTGTATCTATTATTTTTTTCATGTCTTTTAAATTAAAAGTTACAAGACAAAAATATAGTTTCACCTAGAAAATGAAATGGATTAATTCATCAAAAATATGGATAGATTTCGATTAGACGAATGATTTATACCACTTTAGAACATTAGCCGTTAATTAACTTGCTTGGCGGAAATCCAAACTGTTTTTTAAAACATCGGCTAAAATATAAGGGATCATTAAACCCTACTAATTCTGTTACTTCAGAAACATTATATCTTTTTGTCTTTAAAAGCTGTGCCGCCTTTTTTAAACGAATGGTTCTGATAAACTCATTAGGAGCCAAATCTGTAAGTTCTTTAATTTTTCGGTATAATTTTGAAGAGCTTACTCCTAATTTGTCACACAAAAACTCTGTTGACAAATCGATCTCGTCCAAATTGTCATTTATCAAAGCAGTAATTTTTGTCATAAACTCTTCGTCAATAGGAGAATGTGTAAGTAAGCCAACCTTGCTTTCAACTTCACCGGAGAATTTTTCCTTTAATTCTAATCTTGATTTTATAATATTTTCTATAACTGTTTTGAGTAACGAAGGTTCGAACGGTTTTACGATATAACCGTCAGCACCAATACCGTATCCTTTTACCTTATCTTCATTTTCAGAAAGAGCCGTTAATAAAACAACAGGGATATGGCTGATAAATTCATCCTTTTTTAGTTCAGTACAAAACTCGAGTCCATTCATAACTGGCATCATAACATCAGCAACACATAGAATAGGTTTAATCTGTCTGCAGATTTTAAGTCCTTCCATTCCGTTTTCTGCGTCGTAAACTTTGTAATAATCGGATAAATAATCCACTAAATATTTTCTAAGTTCCGTATTATCTTCGACAACTAATATTTTTTGTTTTAACTCTGTATTTTGAAGTATTTTTTTCACCGTTTTTTCAGGAATAGACATACTAAGATTGCTGTTTTTTAAAACATATTCAAATACTTCCTTATCATTATAAAAACTGCGGTCAATTGGAATTTCAACTGTAAATGTGCTTCCGCTTCCAGGCGTGCTTTCTACTTTAATATTCCCCTTATGAAGTGTTACCAATGATTTTACCAATGACAGGCCAATCCCAGATCCTGTATTGTGCGTTTTACTGTTGCTGACCTGATAAAAGCGCTTAAAAATTTTCTCCTGGCTTTTTAAAGGAATTCCTATTCCGTTATCGCTTACTTCAATAACTAATATATTTTCTCCGTCTTTTAATCGAATAAACAAATCTACAGTCCCATATTTATTTGTAAACTTTAAAGCATTGGATAAAAGATTGTATAAAATTTTATCATACTTATCATTATCTACCCAGCCAATTATAGTATCGTTTTCTGTATTAAAGTTTAATACAACATTTTTATTAAAAGCCAGTTCTTTAAAAGAATCAAAGATGTTTTTAGAATAGGCAACAATATCAGTTTCTGAAGCTTTAAGTTTTAATTCTCCTGCCTGCGCTCTTCTAAAATCCAGTACCTGGTTAACCAAATTTAGCATCCTGCTCGCATTTTGATGAATCAAATTATACCTGCTCTTTTGATATTCGCTGGCATTTCCTTCCTCCATTAATTGTTTAGCTGGTCCTAAAATCAGAGTCAAAGGAGTTCTTAACTCATGAGAAATATTTGTAAAAAAACGGAGCTTTTCATTATTCAGCTTAATATCCTGTTCCCTGTTTATTTTTTCGGTCAATAATTCCTGTTTTAATCTGATGCGGTTTCTAATCTCTTTTCTGACGAAATAAAAAACAATAGATAGCAGCACAAGAAATAACAGCAGGGCTATTGGTGTCAGCCAGAAAGGCGGGCGGATTATTATTTCATAAGAAACTGTCTTACTCCAATGTCCGTCGCTATTGCTTGATTTTATTTTAAAAGTATATTTCCCCGGAAAAAGATTGGTATACTGAACGGTTCTTGAATTACTGTTCGTAGAGATCCAGTTCTTGTCAAAACCTTCCAGCATATATTCAAACCTGTTAAGCTTTTCGTTTGTATAAGACGGAGTAGAAAACTGAAGCGAGAAATCGCGGTTTTTATAACTGAGTTCCACTTTTTTGCTGTAATTTAAATCATTCAAAAGCGGTACTTGCCCATTAATTTCTGTTCTTGGGAATATCTCTTCATTCTGAATTTTGAATTCAGTAATAATAGGCGTTGGAGACCATTTATTATTTATTATTTTATCAAGCGAAAAATAAATGATCCCATTTTTGCTTCCTAAATAAATGGTCGAACTGTTAAAATTAAAAAAACTGCTTGAACTGAAAACATCCAATCGGTTGCCGCTTTTTACATGGTAAACATTTACATCTTTTAAATTGGATTTAAGTCTTGCAATAGTATTGTTATTGATATTTAACCATAAATCCCCATTGGTGTCCGATAACATATCCGTAATCCAATTCCCGGATAGTTCTTTGGGATTGGTAATGGGTTTAAAATTGTCATTTAAGCGGTCATAAAGACATAAACCTACACGTGTAGAAGCCCATATTCTTCCTTTTGAATCAACTAGTATATCGCTAATATTATCATCGTGCGGAATGCCTTTCTCTTTTGCATACAGCGCCTTATATATTTTAATCTGACCCGATTTACTATTGTATTTCGCCACACCTGTTTCTGTGGCAAACCAAACATTATTAGCATTATCTGTTTCGATGGCATTGATTTGAAATCCTGGAAGTAATTTACCCGCAGCAGTTTGTACCTGTAGTGTTTTGGTATTTAATATAACTGCTCCTTCTCCAAAAGAACCAATCATGACAGTTTGTTCCCCAATCTTATTAAAAGCAAATACAGGCGTTGTATTAAATCCTACGCTAACCTCTTTTGAAGTATTGTTCGTATAATTATAAACCAGTACATTACCGTTCCAGAGCCCGCAGTAGAATATTTTCCCATCATCGGAATAAATGCTTGCCATGTCTTTTTTACTGTCATATAACGGTTTGAAACCTTTAGCATTAGATATAAAAAGTCCGTTGTGCCTTGTTTCTACAATTACTTTTCCATCATAGGTTTTAGAAAAACCGCGTATGCGGGGAGCTTGGTTTCCTATATAATTTGATATGTCTTTATTGAGGACAAACTGGTTTTCATAAGGATCGTATTTATCTAATCCGTCTTCTGTTCCAATCCATAAAACTCCGGAAGAATCAAAATACAATGCCGATACTAAATTGTCAATTATTGAGGTATCATCAGATAATTTTGAATAATACCATTTATAATTCCCTTTTTGTATGTCCTCCAATTGATTGCAGACGAGTAAGCCTCCTAGAGTCCCAACCCAGTATTTCCCATCTGGAGCCTGAGCCACAGACAAAAAATATGGCCCTAAATTATTCCTGATTTCTTTATTTTCAATATACAGATTTACAAATTTATTTGCTGATTTATCGAGTTTATACAATCCTTCACGGGTTCCTATAAAAATATCAGACTTTGCATTTTCATAAATAAAATTAATGTACGGATTCTTTCCGCCTGAATTAGGCACGGTTAGCGCATAATTATTAATCCGCACAATTTCGCCTTTATTGTCTAAAGTGATTTTTGCCACCGACCCGGTTTCATAACTGCCAACCCAAATCCCTCCTTTTTTGTCTTCAAAAATTTCATTTACATATTCAAATCCAGGTATTGAAACTTTTTCGAATCGGTTTTCTTTTAGAAAAAACATATAAACTCCCTTGGTTTTGGTTCCTACCCAAATCCTTTTAAATTTATCTGCATGCACTGCTCTGATTTCTTCGTCCGGCAAACTTTTTGGATTATTTATTTCCGGCAAAAAAGTAGTGAACTGGTCGGTGTCAATTTTATAAAGTGTCAGTCCTTTTCTTGTGCCTATCCATAAATTACTAGAGGTTTCATCAAGCTCTAAAGCAGTTATATCATCATTCTGCAGTCTGTTTTCACTTGTCGAAGAACTCATGTATTTTTTAAACTGATACCCGTCAAAACGATTCAGTCCCGAGAACGTGCCAAACCACATAAATCCTTTTTTGTCTTGGACAATATGCCTAACAGAATTATGCGACAATCCATTATTGTCATTATAATGATCAAATTTTATATTCTGCGAATGCGAAAAATAAAAAGTGACTAAACTAAAAAATAATATAAAAGAATTCCGTTTCATAAAATGATTTATAAATGCAATTTACAATTTTTGCGTCAATAATTTCAAGGTTTTTCTATTGGCTCACACGCTCTATCTGACTGGTATTCAGATTGATTTTAAAATGATTGGACGGTTTTCCATTCATTGTTTTCAGCACTATTTTTGACCATAAAGCCAGCTTCCCGTCACCCGCTTTTTCTAACTGCTCACATACCATTTGGTATTGCTTTAATTTCTTAGCGCCAATTTCCGGAATGGCTAATTCATCAGCATTTTTTAATCTGTAAAAATCGAATATCATATCAAAACCGGTCCATGATTCAAAATCCTGAACAGTCAGATTATTGACTAATAATTGTTTTTCAATAGCTGCAGTATTTTTATTAATCTGCAATAAATCCCAGCCGGAAAGTTTTAAGATAGACGCTAAAAAATCTACCGGAAAATCTTCAGGCAAAAACCGAAGCCGCACTAATTCTTTTAGATGCCATTGGGTGAAATCTTCATAATCTTTTGCTTTCAGAATGTCTTTATTCCAAATAGCAGGGCTTTTTATATTTTGCAAATGGGCGTACTCTTCTTCATAAAAAGGGAATAAACTGTTAAACTTTGGAACAGAACCCACCACAACCGTTTCTACCTCAACTTCAGAATTAGAATGAACAGTCAGTATTTTATACGCTGGCATATAAGCAGCCAAAGAAGGCGTTTGAATATTAAATAAAGTATTGCCTTTTGCAGTTGTCCGTACTCCCGTATCGTTAATGTGCATGTGTCCGCCAAAATGAATCTGGATACCCGCATCGGCAAATGTCTGGGCAACTTCTTCGTTAGGCACTCTGTCCAGCTGCATTTTATTGGAACCAAAAAGAAGCTTCATTTCTGGTGAAGCATCATCGTTAAAATCGATCATAGGATAATGGCTAAAGGCAATCAGTATTTTTCCTCTTTGTTTTGCTTCTGCCGCAACTTTTTTTACCCATTCTATTAAATGTTTTTTATAAATGAGCACATTATTATAACCAATGCTTGCACCAGAAAAATCATGCGGATTGTCTGCCAGTCCTGATAATTTTTGATTTGGGACATATGCATTGGCATCTATTGCCAAAAGCCAGACCCCTTTTATTGGTTCAACCAAATAACTCGCATCGGGAAGGAATAAATTGGTGTTTTTAAGGGCATAAGTTCTTTTTTCTAATACGGATGCTTTTAAAGCTTTATCAAAATTATAGTCTTCATAAGCATAACTTGAAAAAGGAGTTTCCCAATACAAATAATTCTTTTTTGGAAAGAAACCAAAATCCGCCATTTCATTCAATGTCTCTTTATACCCCCCGTTTTTTATATCCGATGTGATTATGGGTTCCAGCTGATTTTCCTGTTTGGCCAAGTCAGTTTTAGAACTGCTGATAATTTGTTCTTTACCGTCTTTGCCTAAAAAATCAGTTTTTGAAGCCTCCTGAGAAAAAGGCCTTACTGCATCATGGTTTCCAGTTGTCACAAAAAATGACATGCCGTATTTTTTGGAATATTCATCCAGTATTTTTCTCAATCCCCTAACATGGATTGGCTGTCCGTCATCACTAAAATCGCCGGGAAGCACCACTTGCTTAATTCCCCTTTTGGAGATATCATTCAACGCTTCCAAAAAGGCAAAATAATTTTCATTGAAGATTCTGGTCGAATGCAATTGCGAATTCATCGTTCTAATATTGGCATATTCGCCAGTCACCGGATTTTTGATTCCTTGGTAATTATTGTCTTGAAATTTTCCAAAAATATCCCCCAAATGAGCATCAGCAATAAAAGCAATCTTTACAGGTATTTTTCTTTCCGGCTGCTGTGATTTACAGGCATAGAAAGAAAACAACAGCAATAGTAAACCTGATATTCTTAACATACATTTTTTTTTCTAAAACTTCTTGATCAAAATTATTCAGTAACAACATCAATTTCTGAGTAACCAACACTATCATCACTCTGAGTGTTTTTCAATGCCCTAAACTTTATATAACGTGCTTTTACTAACTTAAAACTTTTATTTTGCCACAAAGGATTGTTGTTAATATTTGAAAATTCTCCCTCATTAACTAATTCCCATGTGTTATTATCCTGCGAAATATAGAATTTATAATTTGTAATAATACCTTTAGACCTCAAATTTTGGTCTGGCAGATATCTAAAACCAATTAATTTTTCTGCTTTGCCCAAATCAATCACCAAATCAACAGGCATCTTTTTATTTTTATCCTGAAACCAAACTGTACTTGATTTTCCATCAATAATTTTATAAGCTTCCTCATCATTAACATCCAGAATTTTCCAATTTTTCCTAGCTATATCAAATTTTTCTTCAATTACAGAGCTGCTTTTTCCAGTAATTGGGTTAAAAGCTATAGCCTTAACTTTTACTTTTCCATTCTCTGTTTTAATCTGCCCACTATATTTATTTGAATTCGGTGTAGGATCTTCACCATTCAGCGTATAATAAACTATAAATTTAGAGTCAGCTGGGATAATGCTTATATCTCCAGATTTTTCCCGAATTATTGTTGGAGGAATTAATATTTGGGGAGCATTATAAATTTCAATATTAGAAATAAGAGGATTACTTTTTGAATCTGTGATAGTAAAGCGAAGCTTTGTAGTCTCTACCGTCGGAAAACAAAGTATCCGTTTATAACCAATAGTAGTTTCCTTTGCCAATTCCTTCCATTCCCCTTTGACATAGGCTTCAACAGTAAAAGATTTCACTCGTTGTCCCAGACGAATATATTCCTGAACCAGAAAACGGTTGAAAGTGGTCGGCTTGTCGAAATATATAGTCAATGAGGCAGTATTAATGTTGTCATCCGTTCCCCAATAGGTTTCCTTATTATCATCTATTACATTAACTGCATCAAATTTTGCATTGTTCTCTTTAAAGTTTGAAACTTCAATTTTTACTTTTTTAGCAAGATTGAAAGCAAAAGCTTCCTTTTGTGCCTGAGCAAATTCTAAAGCTGTTTTTTCATCATTTTTATGAATTAAACCGTTTGGCATAACTGGAAAATTAAGCAGTAAAGTACCATTACGACCGACAGAATTATAATAGATTTCCATAAGCTCTGGTACTGTTTTTACTTTACTGTCCTCCCTTACATGGTAAAACCATTCTGGCCGAATGGAAGTATTAACTTCAGCAGGAACCCAAGAATCGCCGTCTTCTAAACCATAACTAAGCATATTTTCTGTGACTGCACCCGTACCATTTAGCAGACTCCAATTGGTTTTACCTACATAACCAGCTTCAGTTCCTACCCAGCGAAGATCTGCTCTGTCGCCATTATCATTCCAAATCACGATATTGGGCTGTAATTTACGAACAAGATCGTACGTATTTTTCCAATCATAATAAGTCTTACGGTCAATTTTACGAGTTTCATTTGCTCCGCCATAATATCCATCGCCACCATTTGCTCCATCAAACCAAACTTCGAAAATATCTCCATAATTGGTCAGAAGCTCTGTTAATTGATTTCGGAAATAAGTAATATATTCTGGTTTTCCATAATCCGGATGATTTCGATCCCATGGAGAAAGATATACTCCTAATTTCAAACCATATTCTTTACAAGCATCAGCCATTTCACGCATAATATCTCCCTTACCATTTTTCCAAGGGGAATTTTTTACAGAATACTCTGTATATTTTGATGGCCACAAACAAAAACCACTATGGTGTTTTGCAGTAAGTATAATCCCTTTCATTCCTGCCTCCTTACAGATTCGAACCCATTGTCTGCAATCTAAATTCGTTGGATTAAATATCTTTGGATCCTCATCTCCTTTTCCCCAAGACATATCTGTGTATGTATTTACAGATAAATGAATAAAACCGTAATATTCCATTTCCTGCCATTTCATTTGGTTTTCACTGGGAACGGGACCATAAGCCTCTGGTTTTTTTACTTGACTATAAGCCGAAACGATAAAACTTAAACAAAAGAGTAATCTAAAAAAGCTGGTTCTGTAATTCATTACATTATTTTTTTATTCGTTCAAAAGTATTGTTTTCAAAAGAAATCTTGAAATCCGATTTAAATAATTTGGATGGCAGATAATAATCGGTTGAAATGATTTGTGCCCCGGATACTTTGGCTTTTTCAAATGCGCTATAATCATTAGTTCTGGCCTGTTTGGTATCCGAATCTGCTCTGGTACGAACCATATAGCCTTTAGCTACTAATTCTTTAATATAGTCAAAATCCTTAATCGGGTCGTTTATGATCCGGAACGCTGCTTCGGGATTTCCTTCTTGGCTGTTGACAAATAAAATTCTGTTTTTTAGCGAAAAATGATTCTCTAAATACCGATTGATTTTTTCTTCTTTTTCATCTAATACAAAAAGAAAACGTCCTTTTACATCCTTCAGTTCAGGCCAGCCTTTTTTTAGAATTGCTTCTTCTAGTGTTTTAAAATTTCCTCTTACCAGATCTGGCGTAATTAGCTGACGCTTTGAAAAAACGCTTTTTATTTCTATATCAATACTATCCAAAGCTTTTGCTGTAAAGGGCAATGGCGTTCGTAATTTTTCGACAGCCTGATCTTTTGTATTCATCAAAATAAAAATGGGTGTGTGATTCGGGTGTTTATCAGACCATTTTTTTAAAGCCAATAAACCTTCTCTAAACAATAGATAATGACTTCTAAAATCAATATCCTGAATATGAAACATTTTTAAGCCTGGCTTTTTTAGTTTTTGTTCTTCATCAAAAGCTAGAGGTTCCTGTCCCATACTTTTCACAATTTCCAATCCTTTTGGATTCGAGTAATAGCCACCATGGGGATCATATAAAACATCCAATTCTAGATTTCGCAGTCCTAAATCCAGCTGCTGTTCCAAAGGAATGTGACTGTACTGCAGTGATTTTGCTCTTGAAGAATCCAGTTTAAACAAATAATTAAACAAAGGTTCTTCAATAGCGATTTTATAAGAGTTATGACTGCCGATAACCTGAATGTCATTAAGATGAGTACCATCATTTGTAAAACTGCAAATGATGGTACTTAAAATTAAAAGGATAGGGCAATACTTTCGAATGTTTACAATCATTACTTTTTCTTAATTTCTATTTTTTGTTCTAATAATTGATCTTCCAGAATTGATGAAATAACATTATTAAAGATAAGCTGTTTTTGTTTTTCTTTCGGAAGGTCTATGGCTTCCATTCTTAAATTTTGAATATCATCAAAAACAAAGGCAGGCCTAAAATCAGCATCCTCCAATGTTAGTTTGATGTTTTTCATACTTATTCCATTGGCATGTCTCACATAAAAACCATAAGCAGGCAATTCTCCAAACATAGAAAATTCAGGATAATCTTTTACTGCTTCCGGCACCTGATTCAATCGGCTTAACGGAATATACGCCATCCCTTTTGAGGCTCTTCCCGGATAATTTATTTCAATGTTTTCTAAAGTTACATTTTCGACTGCATAGCCTTCCAAACCAACTATTGAGGAAGGAAACGGATTATGGAAAAAATCAACTTCCGGTCCTCTTAAATCATAATTGCTATCCGGACGACCAAATGGCACTTGCACTTTTATGTTTTTGATACTTACATTTTTTATGCTTCCCGGTTTATCGCCAGTTCGCTGTCCTAAGCGTATAAAAATGGCATTGCCTGTATTTACGGCTTGTATGTTTGAAACATCTATGTTTTCTATAACCGCGCCATCAACAGATTCAATGGCAATTGCAGATCTAAATGTATCATAAACCTTAATATCTCTGATGGTCACATTTTTAAATCCACCAAAGGAAGCCGTTCCAAATTTTATCGCACTGGCACTGGACTTAATGGTACAATTCGCGATATAAACGGCTTCATTACAATATCCCGGATAGTACGATTTTAAACAAATACCATCATCGGCGGCATTTATATCGCAATTGACAACCTTAACATTCTTACAATCAGTAATATCTATTCCGTCGTTGTTCCAATACGAGCGGTTCACAATGGTAAGATTATCCAGTGTAAGATTTGTGCATAATTCAAAAGATAATCCCCAACAGGAGGCTTCTCCTGCCTTCAGTCCTTCGATTAAAACGTTATCACATTGCGAAAAACGAAATAATTTGGGTCTCATGGTTTCGTTTGGTCTGTTTCTGCGAAGACTGTATTTGGGATCTACAGCAATGCCGGCATGATGAAGACTGTCGATACTCAAAGCCAGTTTTAAGCCCTGACCATCGATTGTTCCTTTTCCTTTGAGTCCGATGTTATTTGCTTTATGCGCTAAAATTAAAGCCATTTGGGAGTTGTCATCGTTTTTTGGAGAAACAGGCCTTCCCTCAAAAACCATATTAAAATAATCTTTAGGATTTGCACTTCCCAACAATACCGATCCTTCCTCAAAATATAAAGTTACATTACTTTTCAAAATAATGCTTCCTGACAAAAAGATGCCTTTAGGAAAAACTACCACGCCTCCTTTATTTTTGAAAGCAGCATCAATTGCTTTTTGGATAGCTATAGTATTTAGCATTTTTCCATCTGCTTTTGAGCCATAATCAGTAATTAGAAACTCCTTTTGAGATTGAGTCCCTTTTTGCGCTTGGCACTTAAATCCAATTAAAAAATGGCTGACCAATAAGGTAATAAAAAACAGTTTTAGCTTAATTTTTGACATTTTATTCTTCTAGTATTTTACAATTCAAACAAAAAATATTAAACTAAAACTATTGCTAATTTGGTGTAAATTAAGTAACCTTACTTTTTTATGTAAGCTTCTAATTTATCCAAAGTGTTTAGTTCTTCTTCTCTTGCACTTGAGGATATAATTTTTGTTTCTAAAGATGCGGTTGGCTTAGATATTAGCAAATACTGAGTTCCGTCATCCGTATTTTTTACATAATCTTTAGGATTGTACTTTATTGCTGCTCCAATTCCTATAACTTCTGCGGCAACATCTTCAGGATGTTTTCCCCATACAGCGATATAATTAGCTCCTTTTTTAGTTTCAAAATCTTTAAAATAATTTACTCCAGTAACAAACTGCACTTTTTCTCCAGTTAAGCTAACCGCTTCCACTTTGGCTTCTCTTTTCCCTGAAAATACAGTTACACGAACCAGAATATCTACTTTTTTCCCTTTGTAAGGAACTCCTTTGGAAATCATTTCCATCCAAGAAGTTGTGGCCGTTTTTCCAACGCGGGCCAAACGGTTCGATACTGGATTCAGCGGTACCACTTTTTCCCCGTCCCAAAGGCGTATTCCTCCTAAACCTACAGTAGCACCAACTTTATAATAATCCGCTCCCCATCCTTGTTTTTGCTGTTCAGAGGTTGGATACCAATGTGCCTGTTTCAGCTCTAAGCCTGGTTTTGCTTTAGAATAAACATCGATAGCTGCTTTATCGCTAAAATAGATTCTCAAAGCCATCCATTCATTTTCAACTGCAGGTCCGTGATGCCCAATTGTTTGGTATAAATCTCCTGATTCTGAGCCTATATCGGTCAGGTAAGTTATTTTTTCAGATTTCATATACAAACTGGTGTCAGTATTATTTTGTCCAAAACAAATACAGCAAAACAGCAAAGCGGCAATAAATGATAATTTCATAATTTCAATTATTTATGGATTAATTTTAATTTTCGTAAAATTAAAACAACCTTTCAAAAATACATGAAGAATTCCTCGATATTATTAAGAAATTGTCATTTTATGATGAAAAGGCGTAAATCCTGTAATATAAACATGCTCGCCATTGGTGCGCAAACTGCCCTGATGATAGGTATATTCTTCACTGTCCAAATTTTCTATGTTCTGATGTTCGCATTTTCCTGGTCCAAATTGTATGGTGTCTCCTCCTGCTGAAAGCGCACTTAATCCGGATTTCAGAAAATAGTTCTTTTTTTCATCCATTATTGCTCCAGTAATACTGCTTCCTTCTTTAAAACACATTTCGATTGTCACTTCAACATTTGGAGGTCCGTCAACTTTAAAATCTAAATCCAGAGTTCCGTCATTTTCGGTAATTTCAATCACTGTGACTTGCTTTTTTACGTTGCTTTTTATTCGCGAATCAAAATCCATTTTATTCCAAAATCGACCGTCTGGTGATGGCGATAACTTGTAATCTCCGTCTGCTTTACGAAATTCTTCGGCAAGAGGCTGGTAATAGTCTCCTTCTTTGGTCTCCTTCAATATATATTTATTTCCTTCTTTTACAATACCATCGGCACTAAAATAGCCCAATCTAAAAAACGAAGTGGACAGGCGCATGTATTTTAGAATCGCTTCGCCCTTTCTATACATCAAAAAGTTGGGATTTGAGGATCTTCCCGAAACAACCATAATCGGTTTATCATTGCCTCCAAATAGTGTTACAGAAGTTTTCCCGCGTCTGATTCTTGCCAGATTTGAAACTGCAAAAAACTTTTCAAAATCATTTTCGGTCTTCCCTTCAACTGGAATTGGTTTTCGAAGCTCTTCATTTTCCATAAAAAAGACCAGCGAATCCGACAGTACATCATTGGTAAAACTTGGAAGATTTTCAATAACATTAACCATATATGCAAACATTGGATTATTGGTATGAATTGCCATATAACGGTATTGCAAATAAAATTTAACAACAGTCAGATTCATAAATTGATCCTGCCTTTTGGAATTGACAGTAATCAAATCTCCATTAGTTTCAGTATGATAATAATAGGTTGTCAGGTTTTTGCTGACTATCTCCAACAATTCTGGTTTATGCAGCAAACCTGCCATAGTAATTAATGCCTTGTCGATAACCGCAGAGTAAACACCGCTCCTTTCTGAATAATCTCCATCTTCATTAATATAAATACCTTCAGCAAGCCATTCATTAATTCTTCGAATATATCTGGCATCTGGATACAGGGAATTGATATTTGCCAAAGCTGCACAAATAACCCATCTGTGATTTGGAGTATGAACGCCACCAGTAATCATAGCTTCTCCTGCATTTACAATAAACTTTTTCAATTTGTCTCTCAGTATCTCTAAATCTTTTTGTTTTTCCTGATTTAAAACTGTTGCTACGGGACATATATATTCCAAAATAAAGGCTGTATCTGGAGGGGACTGCATATTCCCGCCTGCGTCTAATGTACCGTCAGGATATTGCTCTTTCAGCAAAACATCTATTGCCTGATTTAGTTTATCGGCCAAAACTTTGGACTTATAATATTCAGAACCTGAATTGGATATAGAAGCTGCCATAACTGCAATGGAACTTGCTATAGGACGAAAATTACGCATCCTTATAGTTGGCTCAATTGGAGCTTTATCCAATATGCTCTTCACTTTGGCATCATTATTCAAAATGAGTTTTTTCATTAATTGAATATCTTCTTTTGCCGTATTGCTGTTTAAAAAATCATTTGCAGAAACAATATCACTAACTAAAGCTCCCGCTAATGTCAGGCTTGATAGTCTGATAAATTCACCACGGCTCATTTGATGTTTCATATGTTGCTGTTTATTATTTTTGTGTAGTGGACTGGTAAAAAACTGCTAGTTATGTCTAGTGTCCCAATATTTTTTTTAAATCGATCAGCTCAACTAAGATTCCAATATCATTAAGTTAAGCTTTAATTAAGCCTCGCAAAGGCGCAAAGGCGCAAAGTTCGGATCTGGTTTCTTTGCGTCTTTGCGCCTTTGCGAGAACTAGATTTAAAAAAATCTTAGAAAGAAACTCTTAAATTATATCCAATTACTTATCAATTATTTTCACTAATGTCCAATTTATACCAAGCGGATTTTTAGTTATTTTACAGATTAAAGGAAAATCTGGATTTTTTACTATCCACATTTCGGTTTCATCAATCTGCGCTACCACATGCAAAGCATCAATTGATTTTCCGTCAATTGAAACACTGCTTTTATCCTTATTTTGATCTAAAACATAGGTGGTATTGTTATAAATGAACTTATCGTTTTTTAATAAATCCTGAAAGGCTGACCGCGAAATCATAAAAAATGTCTCGGTTGGTTTCAAGACTAAAACAGGAGAAGTTTCCCCTTGATTATAGCATAATGCATTTCCATTTTTCAATCCTTCCGGCATTGTTACGATACTGCTTTTTACATCTCTGGTAACCAAATCCAATACAAGTGTATCCGAAACCTTTTTGGCGGTTAGCGACAAAGTCCTTGTTTGACCATGAAGCTTACAGACATAATTCAATTCGGTTTTGTTTTTAATCGTGGGCATGTAGTCTTGCGCTTTCACTACTTGAAAAAGTGAACAAAAAACGATTGCTATAATTATATTTTTCATCTGCTGATTATTTTGTTGGCGGTAAAATAGTTGTTCCCCATGCCGAAGGTTTTGAATCCATTTCTAAAATCAATTCGCCTCCCTTAACGATATCTTCGTGTAAAATCCATGCTTGGTTATAAGGCTTTCCGTTTAATAAAGCCGATTTTACATACTTTTTAGTATCACTTAATTTTTTGGCCGTAATCTTAAAACTTTTACCCTCTTCCAGCAGCAAAGTCGTTTCTTTAATCAAAGGCGTATTCAGTAAATAATAAGGCTGACCCGCGTTTGGATACAAACCCATCATATGAAAAGCCAACCAGGATGACATCGCTCCCGAATCGTCATTACCCGGCAATCCTTCATGGGAAGTATTGAAATTCTCCTTAATGATTCCCCTGATTCTGTCACTGCTCAAATAAGGTTTTCCAATCCAGTGATACATTGTTGGCGCCAAAAAAGAAGGCTCGTTTGAGACATCATACAATTTAGTGTCAAAAAAGGTATCCAATCTGTTTTTAAAAGCCAAATCACCGCCCGATTTACGAACAACTTGGGGTAAGTCATGCGGGATACTTAAAGAATATTCCCAAGAAGTTCCCTCATAAAAAAACACGCACCAATGGCAAACATACCAAGGAGATTCAGTAATTACAGGAGTATATTTATACGTTGGCTTTTGAATTTTGGATTCTCCAAAAACAACATCATCCAGCCAATTGCCGGAGGCGTCTTTGGGCATTATAAAACCTGTGGCTCCATTATTTACATAATCTGCTCTCCATAAATTCTTCCAATTATCGGCTTGTTTCATATACCTTTCGTGAATATCCAAGCGATTCAATCCTTTGGCAACTGTTGCAATATTATAATCGTTGTAAGCATAATCTATCGTACGGTTTCCAGCGCGGTCAATGCCAAAAGGCACATAGCCCAAACGTAAATATTCCAATAATCCGCCACGGCCTTCCCGCTCTTCATTTCCCCCTGGAGGAGCTTCGGCATCCTTCAGCATCGCTTTTAATGCCAGCTCATAATCGATTCCTTTTAAGTTTTTCACAAAAGCATCAGCCAATACAACCTCGGCATTAGAACCGCCTTGGGTACGGCCATTGTCATTACCGCTTCTGCCTTCCGGCAAATAACCTTCTCGCTTGTATATATTCAATAAAGCATTGACAATTTCGACCTGACGCTTAGGATCGATTAGCGTAATCAAAGGGCTTGAAGTTCTAAAAGTATCCCAAATACAGTAAAAATCATCGTAATAAGGTTCGTCATTCGTCCACAAAGGATTTTCTCCTGTTCTATTTACAGGCGCCAGCATAGTGTGATACAAACCAGTGTAAAACATTTTTTTATATTCTATGGAAGTATCAGGCGACAGTTTAATACGGCTTAATAGCTGCTCCCATTTATTTTCCAAGGAAGATAAAACCGTATTAAAATCCCAGTGCGGAATTTCTGCTTCAATGTTATTTTTTGCTTTTAGCTCACTCAAAAAAGAGATTCCTATTTTAATGTTCAGTTCTTGTTTTCCTTCTTTGCCAAAAGAAACTAAAGCAGCCGTTTTTTTTCCTGAATCAAATTGCGCCGATTGATTGGCGTAAAATTTGCCGTCTTTCCAAGTAACATATTTCGCAATTGGCTGATCGAAAACAGCCCAAAAGTAAACAGTATAAGCACGGCCGTTATTCCATCCGCCATTAATCCTGCTGTATCCCCTAACTTCGGTATCTGAAACAATTTCTATTTGGGAACCAACAAATTGCTGGGCTTCTCTTGCGTAGGGTTCAGGATTTTCCCCCAAGAAAAAACCTGGGTCAATCTTTAACTCTTTGGTTGCGTTTTTAGGATAAGTAATTCGGTAAAAAGAAGTTTTCTCAGCTGTTGTTATTTCAGTCTTTATCTGATTTTCTTTGAAAACTGTTTCATAATAACCCAATTTTACATTTTCTTCAGCCCTATGTGCCGTTTGGTCTAATTTATCCAAAGCTCCAGAAAAAGGCATAATCTGGATATTTCCGTATTTAGGCCCACCGCCGGTTCCGCTAACATGAACCTGGCTGAATCCTGTTACTTCCGTTGGCAACGGCAGCCATCCACTATTAGGTCTTGCCGTACAATCCGGACTTGGTTTTATCATGCCATAAGGACAAGAAGGACCAATAAATACTCTGCCATCCCCTTCTGACCCAATCATGGGATCTACATAATTGTGCAGCTGATTTTGGGCATTACTCTTATTAATAAAGAATAGCGATATCGCTAACATTATAACCTTAGTACACATTTTCATTTGCATATTTTATTTCTTTGCAGTTTTTTACATCTATTAATTCCTTTGTCTAATTTTTTCTAAACACATAGAAACATAGAATTTATAGTATTTGAAAAAAGTCTGATTAGCAATTTTTCTTTTCACATAATAAATCTATGCAAAAAATAGTGGTATTTTCTATTCATTCTTTAATCATTAGCTATAAATCTATGTGACTATGTGATTCGTTTTTTATAAAACGAAAACTACACACTACAGGGGGAACCTATTGACAATTTTTTAATCAGCACATTAAAAACACTTACTGTTTTGGCTTATTTGACATTTCTAAAATTAATTTTCCTCCATTAGTAATATCCCTATGAGAAATACTGGAGTTCTCTACTGGTCTGCCATTGTAATCTATTTTATTAACATACACGTTTTCTGGACTATTACTGCTGGCTTCAATGACAAAATTTTTGCCTGAATAATACTTGGGGCTCAATTGAATGGTCACTTTATTAAATAGCGGGCTTCCTATCTGATATTGAGGATTTTCCTCCGTGCCGCCATTCATTTGAAACAAACCAATTTTGAACAATACGTTAAGGCTTCCCATTAAACCTTGGTCTTCATCTCCATTGTAACCCGTATCTGGAGCCAGCCCGCTAAAAGTTTCCTTAATCACATTTCTGGTCCAATACTGCGTTAAATCAGGCCTTCCTAACAGATTAAAAACAAAAGAAGTCTGTATTGACGGCTGATTCCCAAAATTTATCGGGATGCGGCTAAACTCAGGATGCAGTTCGGCATCGTGTGAAGTGCCAGAAGTAAATTTTAATTTTTGAGCAGTTTCAAATTGGCTGTTTAGTTTTTCAGCCGCTTTTTCTTTTCCTCCCATTAATGCCGCCAGACCATCAATATCATGTGGCACAAACCATGTTGACTGTGCGCCATTAGACTCTATAAACCCATTTTCATATTTATAAGGGTCGAAGTTTACAAGCCATTCTCCATTCACATTTTTAGGACGCATCCATCCTGCTGTTTTGTCAAAAATATTTTGGTAATTTTTAGATCGGGTCAAAAAATAGCTGTAATCCTCTTGATGATTTAATTTCTTGGCCAATTGCGCTAGCGTCCAGTCCTGATAGGCATACTCTAACGTTTGGCTCGCTCCGTCCTGATGGCTCCCAAAATTTCCTTCGGGAATTGGATAAGGAACAAAGCCTTTTTCCATATAATATTTTAATCCACCTCCGCTATCTGTATTATGTTCATATCCCGCTTTTCCCATAATGCCGTTTAGCATATGATTTTTTTTGAGTGCTGTATAAATGGATTCCAAATCATCTTTCACTATTCCTTTTTGGATAGCAGTAACAATAAAAGGTGTTGCTGAGGCTCCAGTCATGACATAAGTATCATTTCCTCCAGAAGGACCGCGGGGGATCATTCCTCCATCTTTGTAATACTGCATTAAGGAATTTACAAATTCCTCCATGATTTCGGGATAAACAAGCCCCCAAAGCGTATTGATTGTCCATTGGGCACCCCAAAAAGCATCGGAATTGTATTGATTAAATTTTGGTTTTCCGTCTGCATTGAGTGGCAATTGTCCAATTCTGAATTTTTCTCCCGTATTATCAGGATAGGCACCATTTGCATCACTAATTATTTTTCGCCCTTGCAAAGCGTGCCAAAGATCAGTGTAAAACCGTCTTTGATCTGTTTCTGTTCCGCCTTCAACCTTAATCCTGCCCAACAGATTATTCCATTCGTTTCTGGATTCTGAAACTACTTTGGTGAAATCCCAATGTGGCAATTCTTCTTGAATATTGATTGTGGCATTTTCAAGCGAGGTATAGGAAATCCCCACTTTCATCAATACTTTATTGTCTGATTTACCAAAACTGACCAAATAATTACCCGTAACGTCATCTTTCTCAACCGAAGCAATTGGCGTTTTGAACATAATTTTAAAAAATACCTTCAACGGTTTTGGTCTTCTAAAATTAGGGCTCATTACGAATGCGCCGGAAATTTCATAATCATTGTCTTTTACTAATATTCCATCTGTATTATTGCAAGGCCCTAAAACGGTATTCAGATTAAAAAGGATTGCTTTTTGCACATTTTCAGGAAATGTATATTTATGAAAACCTACTCTTTTGGTACTGGTCAGTTCCGAAGTAATTTGGTATCGATCCAATATCAGAGAATGGTATCCAGGTGTTATTTTTTCGGTGTCATGACTAAATTTAGAATAAAAATCTTTAAATATGCTTTTTTTAGCTTCGCTAATGTTGGTTACCGGCATTACCGAAAGCCCAGACATTTGCCATTCATGAATATGGCTAAAGCCTTTTACTGTATCACTGCTATATTTGTATCCGCAGCCCCAATCGCCATTAATTTCTGTATCTGGATTTAAATTCACCATACCAAACGGACGGCTTGCGGAAGAAAAGAAAAACCACCTTGAGTTTTCCGTATCAAGCAAAGGATACACCTTATCCACCAATTGTCCTTTTAATTGATCCTTTGGAAGAGAAGCTGTTTTTTCGGTTTTACACGATACTAGAAAAATAAGGGCAAAACTTATTCCTATTTTCCCAATTTTTAAAATTTTATTTAGTCTCATTTGTTCTATTTGTATTGACAGGACTATATATTTGTTTATGCTGCATTGCTTTTTGTCTGACAATTGGCCAATTCTAAAAAAATGTACATCGGAATGACTTTAGAAATATTATTTCCCATATCATTTTCAAAGAAACTAATTAGCAGAAATGATACAGAGCTTAATAAAGCTATCGTTATTCAGTACTTATAAATTGCATTCGATTATTTTCTATAATGCATAGAGAAGATGAGACTTTCAAAATAAACCCGAAATAAATTTTTCAATAAAAAAGGAGAAGAAATATAATCTTCCTCTCCTTTTTATGAAATAAAATCTATCTGCAATTTTTGCTTTTAAATTAATTAATATCCAGGATTCTGGATTAATGCAGGATTTAAAACCAAAGCATTAGTCGGAATTGGAAAAATACGGCGATAGGTATCAGTATTTGTTTTGAATCCCCATTTTCCTTCATATTTTCCAAATCGGATCACATCGTTTCTATGCCATGCTTCTTGAGCAAATTCACGGCTTCTTTCTTTATAAAGATCGTCTAAAGTCACGCCAGACCAAGCTGCAGAAGTAGAACGGCTGGAACGTACCATATTTACCAATGTAAGTGCTGTTTGACCCAAAGTTGGATTACCTCCGCGAAGAATCGCTTCAGCTTTCATCAAAAGAATATCTGAATAACGTAAAAACGGCACATCATTATTTTGGTTACGGCTTGTTGAAGTTGCATCAGGATAAAACTTGATATTTCTGTAGCCCATGTTCCAGGCAATTTCATCATTACCGCAGTCGAACAAAGTAACACTCTGGCGAAGAAGAATATCCGGTGTTAAATTTACCTGATATGTATAAGACGCACCACCATCTGATCCAGTATAGAACTGGTCATAGCCTTTTTTCGTTGTTGTAACCGTTACCGGTGTAACACCATCATTCATGAACTGCAAACCAGTTAACCATTGTTTGTTACGAATATCATTTACATCATCGAAATTTGCATAAAACTCCGGCAAGGTACTTCTAGGTGCGCTAGGCGTAAAAGGAAGACCAAACTTTGTTCTTTCTGAACGAGGCACATCATAACGGGAATGATACATTTGCCCATTAAAACCAACTGTTGCAGCTGATGGATCATAAGGTATGGCAAAAATAAATTCTTTCATTTGCGGTCCATTATTTGGATAAAACATCTGAAGATAAGTACTTCTAGGTTCAACAGCATACAATCCGGAATTAATAACGGCATCACAAGCAGCAATACAATCATTGTAACGTGCAGTTCCTGTATAAACCTCAGCATTCAAATACAATTTGGCTAACAAAGCATTGGCTGTTTGTTTATTAGGTCTTCCATAAGTGGTCACGCCAGAGGCCGGATTTAAGTTAGGTATGGCTTTCTTTAATTCTTTTTCGATAAATTCAAAAACCACTTTTCTATCCGATTTAGCATGTGAACTAAAATCTCCGTAAACAGTATCCAAAGGCACATTTCCGTAGCTGTCCATCATCATATAATAAGAGATGGCACGCATTGTTTTTAATTCTGAAATCATAGTCGCTTTTTCTGCTCCTTCAGGCATAGCTTGATTCAAAATTGAAATAGTCTGATTACTTATCCCAATAACTTTTGATGACCAATCCCAAAGACTTCCTATGATACCATTGTCTGGTGTCCAATCATGATAATGCATTGCAATATAATTTCTATTGTCAAACCAGTTACCTCCTCTGGCCGGCATAATTGCTTCATCAGTAGTCAGCGATTGTGACCACCACCATGCAAATGAAAACTCTCCACGAAAAGCTGCATACACGGGACCAGCAGTCTGGACATACTGAGTTGAATTTTGGGGAAATACATCTGGCGTAAGCTGTGTCGTAATTGGTACGTCAAGATTCTCGCAAGACCATAATAGACCAACCGCAAGTATTGGAAGTCCTAAATATTTTAATATATTTTTCATAGTGTTTACAATTTAATTTTTAGAATATCACGTTAAGACCAAACAAAAAGGTTCTGGTTTTTGGATAAAAGTTATTTGAATCTACACCTGGAGCAGTTCCTCCTTGTTCAATTTCAGGATCAATTCCAGAATACTTGGTAATAACAAACACATTATTTACTGTTTCATAGAGACGTAATTTTTTTATGTATTTACCAACTTTACCAAAATCATAGCCCAAAGTCATATTGTCTAATCGGATATAGCTTCCATCTTCTATGAAACGCGTTGAATATTTATAAGCGTTAAGATCATTTGGCGATTCATCTGCAGCATCTACAAGAATATTGCTTGACATTGCGGTGCTAGGTCTAAATAAATCGGCACGGGTTGCGTTGAAAATTTTATTACCAAATACTCCACGGAAGAATATGTTCAAATCAAACTTTCTATAGGTAAAATTATTATCCCATCCCATTAAAAATTTAGGCTGCGCACTGCCCGCATAATGATAATCAGTACCAATGGCTGGAGTTGTTGTTAAACTTCCGTCTTTGGCAACATACTGAGAAACACCAGCTGCATTTTTTCCTGCATATTGAAGCGTAAAGAATTGTCCAAGAGGCTTTCCTTCTTTGAAAATCTGCAAAGTGCTGCCTGTTTGTCCACCACCTTCTGGTGCTACTCTTCGAATCGAATCTCCCCCGATAAAATATGGGTTTTTCAATTTAGTGATTTCATTTTTGTTGTGTGAAAAATTCAAATTCGTTGACCAGCTAAATTTTTCAGTTTTAATTGGAGTACTGCTCAAACTAACCTCAATTCCTCGATTTGACATATCACCTCCATTAGCAACAATTGTCCCTACTGGCACCAGTACCGGATTTACAGCATAATTATAAATCATATCTGTTGTTTTCTTATCATACAAATCAACAGAACCAGATACCACTCCTTTCAAAATTGCAAAATCAAGACCAATATTTGAGGTAGCCGTTTTTTCCCAATTCAAATCTGGATTAGCGGCTTGATTCGGTCCATAAGCACCAACTTGTTGTCCGTTGTAATAGAATGTACCAAGACTTCCTGAGATAAATTGAGCCGTATAAGCATTAAATCCAGAGGAGTTACCTGTTTCTCCATAACTTGCACGAAATTTCAAATCAGTAAAAATCTTTTGGTTTTGCATAAAACCTTCTTTATCAACTCTCCATGCACCACCTACTGAAGGAAAATAACCCCATTGATTATTTACTCCAAATACTGATCCTCCATCTCTTCTTATTGATCCTTGTAAAAGGTACTTGTCTTTGTAATTATAGTTTAAACGTGCAAATTCAGAAATTAAACGTTTTTTCTGGTAGGCTCTACTATCACCGAAATCTACTTTGTAACCAGAAACCGAACCATAATTGCTCAAGGCAAGGTTGTTATAACTTACATTATCTACAGGAAAATTAGTGGTTGTAGCTTGGAATCCATCACCCAAAACATCTTCCTGCCAAGAATAACCAACTACAGCTTTAATTTTGTGCTCGCCAAAAGTCTTGTCCCAATTCAAAAAGCTTTCAATAATGCTATTGGTGTTTTGATATGAGTTTCTTAATGCTGATCCATTTACACCAAAATTCATTAAGGAGTGTACTTGAGGCGGGTCAGGATTGTTGTAGAAATTGGCACTATTGTATTTTTGATAATAGCTGTCATAAAACTCTCCGTGTAATGAATTTAGTTGTTGGTAGGAAAGATTTAAGTTGTAAGTGAATCCAAAAGGAAGCTTTACTTCTGTTGTAAAACTACCTACAAAATTATTGGTTTTCGTATCATCATCTCCATGATTAATCAAAGCAACTGGGTTAAAATAACCAGTTTGAATGAAATTTTCAAAATAAGTTCCGTCAGGATTTCTTACCGGAGAAACTGGAAGATGGCTAACAGACTGCAAAAGTGCCGTGTTACGCTGAGGCACGTTATTATAAATACTATTTGAGTTTGTTACATTCAAGCCAAATTTAACATGATCATCAAAAGCATATTGCTCAACTGCTAAATGCGCAATCACACGTGAAAAGTTACTGCTCAAAAGAACACCTTCTTTATCAATATAAGTAACACTCGCAAAATAATTACCATGCTCACCGCCGCCGCTTAACGAAAGGTTATGGCTTACTGATTTAGCATATCCATCTTTAAGGATTTCTTTTTGCCAATCTGTATTAGCTCCTTTATCATTTTCAGGGGTAAAATTTAAATTATTTTTAGTTACAAATGCTCTTAACTGATTTGAATCCATCATGTCAAGCTGGTTTGAAACCTTTTCAAATCCAAAATAATTACTGTAATTAATTTGGGTTTTATCTTTAGCTCCTCTTTTTGTCGTTACCATGATAACACCATTTGCGGCACGGTTACCATAAATAGCAGTTGCAGCCGCATCTTTTAATACATCTACGGTAACAATATCATCTGGCGCAATAACCGAAATGTCAACACCCGGAATACCGTCTACAACATAAAAAGGCCCTTGAGAACTGTTTAATGTCGAAACACCACGCAAAACTACTGAAGAGGGTTTAGTAGGATCACCGCTAGCCGAAACATTCAGACCTGCAACTTTACCTTGCAGCAATTGCCCAACATCACTGATTACTCCATTATTCAATTGTTCAGCTTTGACAGAAGTAACAGCTGTTGTCAAATTTTTACGGGTTCCTTTCCCATATCCAACCACTACAACTTGTTCTAAGGTAGTAGCAGTTGAAGCTAATTTAATTGTATACTTAGATTTTGCTCCATCTAATTTGAGACGCTGCTCCACAAAGCCTACAAAAGAAATTACCAATACAGCATTTTTATTTGAAACAGATATCTTAAATGTTCCATCAAAATCTGTCATAGCACTATTGGTCGTACCATTTTCAAGTACATTAGCACCTGGCAGTGGCATACCCTTCTCGTCCAAAACCACACCTGCGATTTCTGTTTTTTGCGCCCAGCAATTAATTGATAAGCCTACAAAAAAGGCGAATAATAAAATTTTAAGTTTTTCCATATTACATTTAAATTAGTTATTTGGTTAATTGTTTAGCAAAATTAATATTAATGATTTGTTAAAAGAATGGACAGATTATTCACAAATATGGATGTTTTTAATGAAGTCAATGAGAATAAGGGATACAAGCCGTATTTTTAATATATTATATATCTAAAATCTTACTAATACAACCACCTCACGAAGGCTTCCATTGCTGCATAATGAGCTAATCCCAGCTGATGATACAAATCGGCTGTTTCTCTATTTCGATCTTCGGCACGCTGCCAAAATTCTCTGCTGTCTGAACCTTGAAAAACCACTCCGTCTTTTTGTGACTGATGTTTAAAAATAGCTTTTCTTTTTCCCAATACCTGATCAGGTCCCATTGGCACTGCCATTTCAATTTCATCTATTCCCCATTCCTGCCATGCGCCTCTGTAAAGCCAAACCCAGCAGTCTTTCATGAAATCTTTTGTTTTTAATCTTTTTACAGCTTCAAAAACGGCATCCAAACACACTTTATGAGTGCCATGCGGATCTGCCAGATCTCCTGCCGCATAAATTTGATGCGGTTTGATTTTATCAATGAGTGCCATTGTTATTTGAATATCTTCTTCTCCCAAAGGTTTTTTTTCTATCGCACCTGTTTCATAAAACGGAAGTTCCATAAAATGAATCTGGCTATCTGGCAATCCCACAAAATGGCATGTGGATTGAGCTTCCCCTTTTCGGATCAAGCCTTTAATGTTTCTAACTTCTGGGATATCAATTTCACTGTTTTTTTTATTTTTAAGAAACTGAACCGATTTATTATAAATATCATCAGCTTCGATACTTGCAATTCCAAATTTATCATTGTAATCGCATACAAAATTGGCGAAACGCAGCGCTTCGTCATCGGCAACGGCAATATTTCCTGACGTCTGATAACCTATATGCACTTCATGCCCTTGTTCATGCAGGCGCTTAAAGGTTCCTCCCATGCTTATAATATCATCATCTGGATGCGGACTGAAAATAAGAACTCGTTTTTTTGCCGGTTCAGCCCGTTCTGGCCGTTTACTGTCATCAGCATTGGGTTTTCCGCCTGGCCATCCGGTAATGGTGTTTTGCAGTTTATTGAAAATCTTAATATTGATGTCATAAGCCGGGCCTAAATCGGCAAGCAGATCACTCATTCCATTCTCAATATAATCGGCATCAGTAAGCATTAGTATTGGTTTTTTCAAATACAGCGCCAAACCTAAAACAGCTTTTCTAATAAGAGTATCTGTCCAATTCACTTTTTCGACCAGCCATGGCGTATTGATACGCGTTAATTTTGAAGCAGCGGCTTTGTCTAAAACAAAAGTGGTATTATTATGCTCCTGCAAAAAAGTTGCCGGAATCTGATTGGTCACTGTACCTTCAACAGAAGACATAATTATATTCGATTTTCCTTCACCCCAAGCCAGCAGGATAACTCTTTTGGCTTCCATAATCTTTTTTACGCCTAAAGTTATAGCCGTTCTTGGTGTATTATTCAAACCCGAAAAATCATTGCTTGCCGCCACACGAGTAATATGATCTAAAGCAACCAAACGGGTTTTTGAATTTTGCAGAGACCCGGATTCATTAAATCCAATATGTCCATTACCACCAATTCCTAATATCTGCAGGTCAAGACCTCCAAACATTTCAATCTTAGATTCATAATTATTACAATAATCCCCTATTACTTCTTTCGATAAAGTACCATCAGGAATATGTACATTTTCCGGCAGAATATCGATATGATTGAATAATAATTCGTTCATAAATCGAACATAACTGTTTATAGAATCCGGTTCCATCGGATAATATTCATCTAAATTGAACGATACTACATTTTTAAAACTCAATCCTTCTTCTTTATGAAGGCGAACCAGCTCAGCATATAAGCTTTTTGGACTAGAACCAGTAGCAAGCCCCAGTATGCACAACTCGTTTTTGGCTTGCTTTTCCCTTATCAAACTTGCTATTTCCTGAGCTACCGATTTGGATCCTGTTATCGAATTTTCATAAACTACAGTTCCTATATTTTCGAATCTCTTTTCAAAACTTGTCGCTTTGTCTATATCACTTTTTAACATTGCTTTTATTTTATTGATTAAATATTTATAACAAACCCGTTGTTGGGCGTAATTAATTCAAACACATAGAATCATAAATTTTGCAAGCTTAAAACTGGGCGTTTCACTTTTTTAAAATACGCATAGTAACCTATGTGAACGAAATGAATCTCTTTTTATGTTTTTTTTAAAACAAAATCTATGTTTCTATGTGTTGACTATTTTTTTGAATTATACTCAAAGAGTTAATAACTGTTAATGCATTTCTTTATTTTCACTCCATTTTATTTCCCATTGTTTTATTAATTCTCTTTCTTTCGTTTCATCAAATGGGGTATTCTTGACTGTTGATTCCCTTAGAGCCTGTAAAAACATTTTCCATCTTGGCCAATAAAACGATGCATACATACCGCGCCATGATCTGGATGCATAATCATTCAAGTGACCTTCTCCTCCCCACAGTGTTATTAATGTTCTTGCATTTTTTATGTACAGTTTGGATTCATCAGGAGAGCTTCCATAATCGGAAGCAGATTTCAGCCAATTATTCAGGCTGTTCAAAGGCTGTCCCGACATCATAGAGTCTATATCCAAAGCCTGTTTTTCTATTTTTTTAAACAATTCATCTGCTTTTTTTATGTCTTTCGACTGATAGGCTTTAACGCATTCCATCAATAAGTCATCAATACGAAGTGAATAATAATGTCTTGAAACGTCTATTAAATCATAAGAGTAAAGATCATTTTTAGCTGAGTTTTTAGCTTCTTTTTTCAAAATATCGATAGCCTGTTTTAGCTTTTCTTTATCTCCGGGATTTCCTTTAAATTCGGTTATTTTTAATGTAGGCCTTTTAAAAAGCAGATAAGCTCCCGCTCTGTCATTCCACCAGCGCGTTTCCCAATATTTAGTGCTGTAAACGGATTCTAATAACAATTGCCAAGCCTGAAAAACGGAGGCAGAAGTCTTTTTCCCGTATCTGGCGTTTAAATATTCTTTCAACCAGTCATTTATCGATTCCTTGCCTTGATTCCAAGGAAGATCATAAATGTATTCATAAACTATTGAGTTGTTATTTAAGCCTTCCGGCATTGCTCCATAGCCAACAATATTTCCCTTATTGGAATTTTTCAATAAGCTGGTGAGTTCATTTTTATAGAAATTTAAATCTCCATACACAGGATTGGATCCTCCATAATTATGCACATAACCGTAAGTCCACTGTTTTCCGTAAAAAGCTTCTTGGTTTTCCCATACTTTATACCTGTCATTTGCATAATCCTGAATCATTAATCTGTCGTTTGGCACTTTGCTGAGAAAAGCTTTAGTTGCTTCTTTTGTCCAAAACTTTTTATTATCTCCAAAAAGCCAGCCCTGCATAACCCATGTAGCGCTTGGAGAAGCTTCATTAATGGTTTCAAAAATAGTTTTCCCATAATCGGACAGTTCCTCATATTTGTGATCATTTGAAACTGGAGGCGTAATTTCATTAAAAGAATCGGCCAAATAAAAATCAGATTGTCCGTATAATTTTGTGTAAATTTCTATAAAACGTTTACCGACTTCTTTAAACAAAGGATCTTTTGAATCTAATAAATAGGTGCTTTCAAAACCTCCTCCTGACCAAGATTTTAATTCGCTGATTTTTGAGTTTGGATGTTTTTCTGCAAATGCTTTTGGCACATAACCGCTAAAAGCCGGCACAACAGGATGCATTCCTAATGCTCTCATCCTTTGCAGTATTTGCTTTTGAACGTTTTCTTTTTTGTTTATCCAATCTTGTGGCAATGGCCCTTCAAGACTGTTGATATTCCCCATTCTTTGCCAAGGCAAAAATGCAGGTCCTGCAAAATGTGCCTGCAGCTGACTGTCTGTCAGTCCGTACTCTTTCCATAATTGCTGCCAGACTGCTTCTTGTCCTTCCATTGCTGTAGGCAGATTAATACCGTGAAACGCCATCCAGTCAATTTCTTGTTCCCATCGTTTCCAGTCCCACCACGGAGTCGTGTAACCAAATGTACAGGCATTTAAATACTCCCTGTATTTAAACGGTGTAGATTGTTTTTTTGAATATTTTGGCCAAGTCTTTGGCAAAGCGGTTCTTTTTCCTTCCCAAGTGACCAAAACTGCTCCAATACTCTTAAGAAAACTATAGGCTCCATAACAGATTGCCGTATTGGTTGTTCCCTTAATTTTTACACGATTTGCTGTTGTTTCCACTTCAAACCAATCTGCTTCATTTGAGCCGCTTTTTTCAACGATAGTAAAATCAAACTCATTTGCCCGTTTTCCAATAAGCCTTTCCAGTACTGCAGATGCAGTTTGGGTATTCTTCCCGTTTTTACAGTATCCGTTAGTTACAAATAAAAAAAAAACAAGAAAAGCGGTTACACTTTTCATTAATCTGTTTTTACACAAGGTCACTTCTATCATTTTTCTGCAATTTTAATTTCTTATACATTTATTTTTTGATAATTTTAAAAACATACCCTATACAGATTCAGAAACTTTAAAACTGTCACTGTCTCATGATTAATTTTGGCACTTTATTTAAGGATAAAATTATAAAATAATGAACTCTTAAATAATGGACGTATCATTCAAAATTATAGACAGACTGCCCAAATAAATAAGGAATCAATATCACTATTAATGCTTTTGGCAAATTCGCGTTAACATATCTATATTTCAAAAAAGGCAAAGCAATCTCACTGAAAGTAACCGCAAAAAAAAAGACTGCTCAATTTTTTGAACAGTCTTTATATCATTATTACATCGACAAAATAATTTAAGATCTAAACAATCCCTGCTTATGGGCATTGTATAAAACTAAATCATAAGGAACTAATTTTGGAGCCACTTTTTCTGAAGAAGCATCAAACCTGATGTTATTGTGCTTTCTGAACAAATAAATCTCTTTCAGGCAATTTGACAGACTCTGATGAATTGAACTTGTAAAAATTGGCAACGGCTTATCTCCTGCCAATAAATCTATTTGGTAATTGGAACTGCTTTTCGACAGATTATTTCCGATAATTCTTAAAGAAAATGTTGTTGGAATTCCGTTTTGCTCTCCTTGATACTGTACTACCATAATTCTATAATTAAAATGTGGATAAATTAAAGTCTATTTTCCTCAGCTCCTATTTCAGCTGAATTCTTAATAAAATTAAATAAAAAAAAGAAACTGATATAATAATGAGCCGTAAATTATCAAATTTATAACATTGAGCTATTATTAAAATAACTTCACTTATTCATTAAGGAATAAATAGTCCGTAATTTGTACCTCCCGAATAAAAACTAAGCTGAATATTTATCGTAAATATAAAAAACGAAAAACCCTGTAATGTATGAAGTTACAGGGCAATCTAACTAAATGTATTAAAACAAACAATCTTCTTAATCTCTTTACTCTTTTGCAGAATAATTTTATCCCTTATTAACGGGTAAAGAAATTACATTTCCTATTTCGTTTCTCATGGTCATGTTCAATTTATCTAATAGTGATAATTTATTGGATACCAAACCTGAAAACAAATTATAGGATATATTTAATTTTTTTAAATGGGTTAATTTTTCCAATTCTGTTGGCACTTGGCCTTTAAAATCATTATCAAAAAGATTCAAATTTTCCAGCAATACCAAATTTCCAATTGCAGGGCTTAATTTTCCCGTAAATCTGTTAGTATATAAAGAAAGTAATTTAAGAGATTTTAATTCATATAAAGAAACTGGCAATGACCCCTGAAAAGAATTTTCATATAAAGAAAGATTCTCAAGCATGGATAATTTTCCTATCTGCAGAGGCAGCTCACCAGATAAAATATTACGGTCAAGCATTAAAGTTTTCAAATTGGGAAGTGAACAAATCGAACTAGGAATAAAACCTGTCAGCTTATTAAACGAAAGATCTAAAACCTCCAAAGATTTCAAATTGCCAATATTAAGCGGAATTTCACCATTCAATAAATTGGTGCCTAAATTTAATTCCTGCAAATTCAATAAAGTGGTAATTTCAATAGGTATACGGCCAGTTAAATTATTGTTGTTCAAATTTATTGAAACAACTTTATCATCAACGACTTTTACTCCATACCATTTATCCATTGGCAGAGAAAGATCCCATTTATTAATCCATTTAGCTCCATTGGTAGCTTGGTTTAATTTTATTAAGACTTCTTTTTCTGCTTTTGAAAAGTTTGCAAAAGCAGTGAATGAAAAGAATACAGTAAAAATTAGTAGTGTAATTTTATTACTCATTTACTTCGGTTAAGATTGGTTGTGCCAAAAATAATTAAAGTTCGGCAACAAACAAAAAAAATCGACTAATTAACATAAAAAAAAATAGCACAGTGATATATCTTACAAAAAAAATAATACTTCAATAATGAATTGTTGTACTTACAAAAAAATAAAGTAAATAAAACAATTAATTTACAGACATAAATCCCATTACCTTTCTTTATTTTTTTCATTCTCCAAAAACATTAAACTAATCCGAGTAGCATGATTTATTGACATATATCAATTTTTCATACGGCTGTAAATTTCATCTTTGCATCGAACATTTAAAAACAAAAAAGATGAATAAAAAATATTTCAAGAATATCAATACCCTTTTTGTGGTTTTGCCAATGACTTTGATTATGGCATTTGTGGGATTGATACGAAATTATGGTTTTGGAGAAGATTGGTTTTTTAAATTCTTAAACGCATGGAGCGTTATGCTTCCTGTTGCTTATCTGGCCGCATTTATAATTATTCCGAGAGCAAGAAAACTAGCCGAAAAAACAACTGCAGAACCTAAAACAACACCATCCATCTGATTTTAAGACTCCCAATTTTGGTTTGTCTTGAATACTCTTTAAGTTTGTAAAAAATGCACCAAGATGTATGACCAACTGAAACAATTTATTAGAGATAAAGTGGCTATTTCTGAAGAAGAACTGGATGCTATTCTGCCTTTTTTCAAAACGCTTGCTGCCAAAAAAAATAAACTTCTGGTAAGCCACAGTGAATATAGTCAACAGCTGTATTTTGTAGAAAAAGGATGTCTTCGTATTTTTTTCATTAATGAAGAAGGACAGGAATCGACTCGTTTTTTGGCTTTCGAAAATCATTTTGCTAGTGCATTGGTTTCTTTTATCACCGAAGTTCCAGCAGTAGAATATGTTCAAGCACTGGAAGATTCCGAACTGCTTTGCATTAATCGAAAAGATTTCTTTTACTTGTTAGAGAAATATCCCGTTTGGGAGAAATTCTACAGGCATTATTTGGAATTTGCCTATGTAACCAATACGAATCGCCTGATGTCTTTTATCACTATGGACGCCAAAACACGCTATGAAAACTTACTTAAAGAAAGACCTATTGTGGTAAAAAGACTTCCGAATAAAGTGGTCGCTTCGTTTTTAAATATCTCACAGGAAACCTTGAGCAGGTTGAAATCGAGGAAATAAAAAAAGCTATAACTTTTAGTATTATAGCTTTTTTGGAATTATATTCCTTTATTATCGCTTCCTTTTAGAATAAAGGTTCTCCATTTAAATCCGTAGTAAGTAATTCACTCATATAATCGAAAAAAGGTCTCATTGCTAAAAATGTTGCAATCACTTCTTTCTGAAAATCATCAGATAAAACTTCCTTATCTGTAAATTTTCTCTTCACTACAAATTGTTTTTTCTTAATCAGATTAATTGCAGGATGATTTTTATCGAAGCCTTTCGGAGCAGTTTTCACTCCATCTTCTCCTTTAAGCTCTCCGAAATATTTTACGAAAGTATTGTTGAAAGTAATCTTTTCGATTTCTGTTGTATCCATTTCGAATTCTTTACGGATACGAAGTAAATCTTCACTATTTGGAGCCCAAAATCCTCCACCCACAAAACTTTCATTTTGTTCTAAATGAATATAATAACCGCCTCTTAACATTGGTTTTGTACGGGAATATCCAGCTCCAAAATTAGTTTTATAAGGAGATTTATCTTTAGAAAAACGAACATCTTTGTAAATTCTAAAAATATGGATTCCTTGTAAACTATCATGTTTTTGAAGTTCGGAATAAATCTGTTCGAAAAAAATTTTATTTTCTTTCACAATCAAATCATATTCTGGTTTGTGCTTAGTAAACCATTCCCGATTGTTATTTTCTTTTATCTGTTTAAGAAATTCAAATCCTCTTTTCATAATACTATACAGGTCAAAAGTCCGAATATTTTTCTCATTTGTTTCAAGTGTTAATTTTCTTTTCGGGCTGTAGCTTCTTGAAATTTTATTGCTTTCTCTCGTTTATGGCAAAGTTTACAAAACCGAGAGGTCGAGTTTAATTGATTAAATAAATTATAATTTATAAAATTCTTCCGTAATATAGAAAACGGTATCAATAAAATATAAATTACTTTGAAAAGTCAGTACATTTTCATCGTGCAAATCTTCCAGAATTATTCCCAAATCTGGATTAAAGTAATCGTTATTTCTTGTGTTTTTAAAACCATTTTCATCAAGAAATTTTTTGACATTTTCTAATTCTGTGTCTTGATCTGATTTTATAAAAGCTTGCTCGACTACACCATACAATACATTTTCAGATTCGTAAAACCCAACTAATTGATAAGCGGTGTCTGGAAAAAAGAAATTATTCAATAATAAGTTATTGAAATAATCCTCCCATGATAAGTAGTAAATGGAATCATTAAGTTTGAAGACTTGAAACTCATTGTGAAGATAAACCTTTTGTTCAGCACCACTGGAAACAAAAGCAGTAATGTCAATTTCAGTATTCCAAAAGTTATTTTGGTCACAAAATTGTCTTATGCACCTTTCTTCTTCACTTTTGATTTGCTTGCTTTCTTTAGCTTCTCTGCCTGCGCTCTTGCTTCTTCTAAGGTAACGGGTGATTGCTTGGATAGCATCTCCATGCCTAACTTGGCTCTTTCCTGAAATGATATTTTGTAGTTCATGTTTCATGAAATTTAATAATACAAAGATAAAGATTTCTATAATAAAAAAACAGCCTATACATCTCCTACATAGACTGTTTTAGTTTCCTCATTTACAGAGTGCTGTCAACTACAAGTGTGTGAATTTAAGAATAATAAATCATTCATAAATTCTAGATTGAAATATAACACATTCAAACTGGAGATCGGTGTTGACAATATTTTTAAGAGTAAACCTCTTGACTTTTTTTATATTCTAATTCCTTTGCTAAATTAAACCTTTCCCATTTAGTAAATCCATATTTCATGTGTCTTTTTTGAAAAAAACGAATTTTATCTAAAGTTTCAAAATCGTTTTTTAATTCGCTAACATTTTTACTGTTTTTATATATGGCAAAAAATCTTCTTTTATCCTGTCTAATAAGAAACGGACAAGCAATTAAATCAAGCATTAGATGAGTTAATTCAGAAGATTTATTTCTTTTCTCAACTGGAAAACTTTTGATATAGTTTTCAATGTATTTTTTCAATGCAACCTTAATTTTAGTATATTTTTTTGAATGCCCAAAATAAAACAACAATACCATTATTGAAAAATAATTTAATTGACAATCTGGAATTTCATTTTTTTCATTGTCAAAACCTATGAATTTCTCTAATAAAACTTCAGGTATTCTAAACTCTCTATCTAACTCCCTAATCACAGTCAAAAGATAAAGTGTTTCAATCTGAGCATATTCATTAATTGAGTTCTTTTTAATAATTAAAGTTGATTCATCAAGTATCTTTTTAAAAATTCTATTCCTATTATTAGTGCTTAGAATAAACTCTTTATCTGATTTTCGCTTTAGTTTATAAAAAACAAGTATTTTAGATAAAATATGACAAGTTTTAATAGTTGAGTTTACTCTGGGTGAAACTGAATAAATAAAAAAAACAAAATCTATAAAGTTTATCAAATGTGAAGTCAATTCATCTTCAACTTTATCTAATTTATTTATAACAGTTTTATCTGCAATTTCACCTGTCATTGTTTTTAACCTATAATCAATATAAACTCTTTCAGAAATAACAAGATTCTTTTCAATAATATTATTTAAAAGAGCCAAACTATAATTCAAAACATCTTTGTAATCAACAGATGATTCTTTAATCAAAATCTTATACTGAGTTATTAAATTATTAGGATTAAAGTAAAATGAAAACTTATGATTTAATATTTCAACATCCTCTTTATTTTCATCAATTGAACTTTCTTTTTTTTCTAATTCTTTAATTGAAAATCTAGGGTTTTCTAAAAACAATTTATTTATTTTTTCTTTAGCAATTGTAATTTCTGTAATGATGGGCTTTTTATATTCAATTGTTTTAGAATTATTAATAGACAATTTATACTCTTTTAACTCGTGTTTAAATATTTTAAAAATTTCCTCTTTTAATAAATCATCATCGCAAAATAAAAAATAGTCATCTACGTACCTGTACAATTCATAATCAATTTTATTTATAAAACCTTTTAACTTAATTTTTTCTTCGACGATTTTATCAATTCTTTGAAGAATGATTTCTGCAAAAATTCGAGAAAATTCGGGACCAATTAAAATACCATTTGTTTCACCATAATTTGAATATTGTATGAATTTATCAAATATCCCAGAAAAGTTTTTCTTTGAAGCGTCAACATTTTCTTTTACATTATCTAATCCTAAAACTGCCCAAGATATTGAATGTGTGTAAATACTATCAAAACATTTTGAAATATCGAATTTGAAAAGAAAATTATATTTTTTCTCAGCTCGATGATACCGGTAATCTTCATAAAACTTATAGATATTTGTATACTTCTTATATGAAAAATAGGTCTTTAAATCTTCATATTCTCTACCGTCTAATTCTAAAAAATCATTTTTATCACCTTTATTTAATTGATGTAATTTATCATTAAAAAAGCTGAATTTTGCAACTTCAACAGGTTTTCTAATACTAAAATTACTAATTGAACATGAATACAAAACAGATTCTTTAAAGTCTTCGTAAAGTTTGATTAATTTTAATTGATTAATTGGATGTATTAATGCTAATTCCCTAAAATCTTTTTCCTTGTGTGTAATTCTATATGTAAAAGGAACTCTTCTAAATTTATAATCTTCATTATTATCATACTGAGGATGAAATAGTATTTTTAAAATTTCTTTAAAAGCTATCAAATTATCCCCACTAAAATCATTATTAAAAACAATCTTTTCACCATCCAGACAAATATTATTCTCAACCAAAAATCTATATAGATACCTGTTTGAAAAAGTAATAGGAATCTCATAAGGCAACACATCAGACAAAATTGCTCTCTCTTTTGGATATTGAATATATTTTTTCTTCTTACTCATTTTGCCAGATTGATTTAATTACTTCAAATTTATTGGTCACTCTTTCAAACTTTTTATTGTAATATTTTTGCTCTTTAGGTGTAAACTTAAATGAATAGAATTTCTTTTCTTTTTCTTCAAAGCCCTTAAGAAAACAAATTTTATTTTTTATAAATCCTTTTAAATTCTCTAAATCAATTCCTATTTTAACTGGTGGTGATAAATCATTTAACGCAATGTTTAAATTATCATTTATTTTACACAAAGACAATTCATGTCCAGTTAATTCGAGCATTTTATTATTATAATAAATTCCAGCAGATATATTTTTTTTACTATGATTTAGATGAAAATTTCCAGACAGAAATTTAAACCTATCAAACAATAATTTTCTTGCTATATTCTCATTATAATTTGAGTCTTTATTATATGCTGAAATTGAATCAATAATCCGTTGTTTATATCTAAGTTGCCTTTCTTCAGAAATTTCAATTTTTACAATTGTTTTAGAACATGTACTGTAACCTTTAGGATAATGTTCAATATCAAACAAATAGCCTAAAAAAGTTATTTTTTCATGTACCTTAAAAGTTTTGTTTTGGGTTTTATCAAAAAATAGCTCAATAGATTTTGTTTTATCTTTCCGTCCTTCTAGATTATCATTTATTTGAAGTTCATTTGCGTTTATTATCTTTTTTATTAATTCTTGATAATCTTTTGTTTGGCTTTTAGTTTTGGGAGAAAAAACGGCAATAATATCATCAACATATCTTGCATAATAAATAATGTCAGGTAATGATTTTATTTCATTGTCTATTTCTCTCATATATAGTTCCGAAAGATAGGCACTCACCCCAAAACCCCTTGGTATTCCTTTTTTTGGTTCCATTATTGATGCATCTTTAATTCTTTCAAATTCATAAAAAAGTCTTTTTAAAAGTTTTTTAGAAAGAGGAGATAGTAAAGTGTTATTATCTAATTTTTCAAAAAGTTTATTTTGAGGAATTGATTCGTAAAAATTATATATATCAGTACGAATTACTGTTTTTGGAAAACCATCAGAAATTAAATTATAAGTTTGCTTTATTATTTTGTTCCTGTCTGCCTGAATTACTTTAAAAGTTTTATTTAAATTTTGTTGAAGTTGCTTAATAGCAAAAAAATGAACTCCGTCTTTTTTTGTTGTGTAAATTTTATTTTGCACATCATATTTAATATCAAAACAAAATGGAGTTTTTTCATTATTAACGACAGTAGCATATTCAGAAAATAGGTTGTTTCTAATTTCTTCTTTAGCATCGTTTATTGCTTCAAGCTTTTCAGCAAAAGAATCTAATTCTTCAATAGAAAGTGTCCTAGTCTTTTTTAAATCTATTTTTTCATTTAAAACAGTATTAAATTCATCATGCTTATCAAAATATGCTTGATTTAAATGTCTATTTTTTATATTTCCTTTTCTGTTTTCTTTTAGAAAAATTATATTAAAATTGGAACCTGAAAATGATTGATCTAGCATTCTTAAATAGATTTAAAATTTTAAAAAGTAATTGTAATTAAAACTTACTTTCGAAAAAAAATTTTGCCACAATATAACTCACTTTTCAAATATAATTATAATATTTTTCTTAAAATTAGAGTAATCTACAAAAAGTTAATAAATCTGTTAATTGATAAGAATTAACACAAAAAAAGCCCAAGAATTAAATCCTGGGCTTTTGCTTTTTATTTCTTTCCGGATTTTAACTTCCAGAGCGTTTCTATAAAAACATCTACATCCTGAGTTGTGTTGTAAAAAGCCAAAGACGGTCGAACAGAAGTTTCTACTCCCATTCTTCTCAGAATAGGCTGTGCACAATGATGTCCGGTTCTCACAGCAACTCCTTCTTTATTTAGTGCCTGTCCTACCTCATCATTGGTAAAACCCTGCAGGTTAAAAGAAAGAACACTCGCTTTATTCGCAGCAGTTCCAATTAATCTGACACCTGGAATTTGCTTTAATAAATTAGTAGCATATTCCAACAAATAATGCTCGTATTGCCCGATTGCTTCTATTCCGATTTTCGAAACATAATCAATCGCTGCTCCAAGACCAATGGCATCGGCGATATTACCAGTACCAGCTTCAAAACGATTCGGTGCTTTATGGTATTTTATCTCCTCAAAAGTTACATCCTGAATCATATTGCCTCCAGATTGATACGGTTCCATTTCGTTTAGCAAATCTTCTTTACCATAAACAGCGCCAATTCCCGTTGGTCCAAATAATTTATGACCAGAGAAAACCAGCCAATCAGCATTCAGATACTGAACATCCACTTTCATGTGCGAAACAGATTGCGCACCATCCAAAAGCACTTTGGCGCCAGCAGCATGTGCCATTTCTACCATTTGCTTAGCAGGAGTTACTGTTCCCAAGGCATTTGAAACCTGAGTAAAAGCAACCAGCTTTGTTTTAGAATTCAGCAGTTTAGCATATTCATCAAGCAGAATTTGTCCATCATCGTCAACAGGAATCACTCTTAATTTCAAGCCTTTTTTATCGGCTAGACGTTTCCAAGGAACAATATTGGCATGATGTTCCAAATTACTGACAACAATTTCATCACCAGCCACCAAATTATGATCTCCCCAGCTTTGAGCAACCAAATTGATGCCTTCTGTCGCACCGCGGACAAAAACTATTTCATTTACGGAACTTGCGTTCAAGAACACTTTTACTTTTTCGCGTGCTGCTTCATAAGCATCAGAAGCTCTGGCTGCCAGTTCATGCGCTGCACGATGAATATTCGAATTCTCGTGTTCATAAAAATAACTAACTCGGTCAATAACAGATTGTGGCTTTTGAGTTGTAGCGGCATTATCAAACCAAATCAATGGCTTTCCATTTACCGTTTCACTCAAGATTGGAAAATCTTTCTTGATTAAATGAGCATTGAAATTTGAGCCTCCAAATCCCTCAAATTCATTATGTTTTACTGATGGAACTGCTGCCTTTATAGAATCAGAACCAAAAGGATTTTCATTCAAGAAATAATATGAACTCGGCGTATCAACTATGCTTGGAGCGGTTACCAGAGGCGGAATCCCGAAACTGGAATTAAGAGCCTCTAAAGCCGTTTTTAACTCTGCTTCAAAAGAAGAATGCCCGAATTCAAATGGCAAATAATTCTGATTCAGATTAGACGGCGAATTACCGCCGCTATTTTTCAGATTAGGATCATTAAAACTCGTTTGCGGATTATCTGCATTGATATTATTCCCATTATTTACAGCAAATGGATCGGCTCCGCTTCCTGAAACTGGAGCAGAAGAAAATCCTTCGTGGATACCCAAATTCAAATCACTTAATTGCGAAATATCTTGAATACTAGAATCAGAAAAAGCATTAGAGTATCCTCCAAAGCTTGGCGCTTTCCCATATTGAGCAACCGAAGGCGAGCCTCCAAAACCACCAAATGAAGGCGGTGTTTGCACGGAACCTATCGGACTGGCTGAAACAGCTGGAGTTGCCAATGGAGCTAAACCAGATTGTGCCACCAAAGTATCGTGGTTGCTAACTGGAAATAGTGTTTCAACTCCTCCCAAATTACCTGCAGCAAGCAGCGTTTCGGCAATTTTTGTAGCGCGGGGATGTTCACTTGCATTAGGGCTCAAAGAAATTTCTTTTGGAAATTCGTTGGGCAATGCACTGAACAGCTCATTGGCTAACTTTTCCAAGTCATCAATATTTGGCAATCCTGCTGTGTTAGTATTTGTACTCATGATACTTGCCTATTTCTACGTCTTCTAATACCGCAATAGCATCATCCACAGTTACTGCCAATGAACAATACAATGATACTAAATAAGAAGCAATGGCTTTTTCATTTATTCCCATAAAACGTACTGATAATCCCGGAGACTGCTCCCCTTGCAAACCTGGCTGAATAAGACCAATTACACCTTGACGGCTTTCACCTGTGCGCAATAAAATAATTTTAGATTTACCGTTTTTTATAGGTAATTTATCAGATGGGATTAACGGAACTCCTCTCCAAGTCAAAAATTGAGATCCAAACAAAGAAGTTGTTGGAGGCGGCACGCCACGGCGCGTACACTCACGGCCAAATGCTGCAATCGCTAATGGGTGCAGCAGGAAAAATCCTGGCTCTTTCCAAACTTTTGTCAGCAATTCGTCTAAATCGTCTGGCGTAGGAGCTCCTGTACGTGTTTTTATAATTTGTGAAGGCGCAACACTATTTAGCAAACCATATTCTTTGTTGTTAATTAATTCGCTTTCCTGACGCTCTTTAATTGTTTCGATAGCCAAACGCAATTGTTCTGAAATTTGATTGTATGGCTTACTGTACAAATCTGAAACACGAGTATGTACATCAACAATAGTTTGAACTGCCGCCAAATTATACTCACGGGGATTATCAATATAATCAACAAATGTATTAGGCAAAGTTCTCTCATCTCTTGCAGAACAATCTACTTCAATGTGATTTGCATCTTTTACTTTATTCAAACGATACACACCAGATTCTACCGGAACCCAATGCAAAAGATGCGTAAGCCATCTTGGACTTGTTGCCATTGTCGGCACTGAACGTGTAGCGATTGCTAATTGTCTTGCAGCTACGTCTCCTAACGCAGTTTGCTGTTTTTTTAATTCTGCCATTTTTTTTGTTTTAATTTATATTTATACTTGAAATTCAATTTAACAGAAAATACTGTCATACTAATTTAGTGTATTTCAAATAATTAGCAACAATATCAATTCTTTTTTTTGATCTTTAAAATAAACAGGACAAACGATTATAAAGCGGTATCAAATAATTCATCTACCGATAAATATCTTTCTCCTGTATCATAATTAAATGTCAGGATTACTGCATCATTCGGTATCTCGCTTATTTTTTTTGCAACAGCAGCCAAAGATGCTCCTGTAGAAATACCTGCAAAAATTCCTTCTTCTTTGGTGATTTTTTTTGAGTACGCAAATGCATCTGTTTTTTCAACAGTAATAACCTCATCTATATATTCCCTGTTAAAAACTGTTGGTACGAATCCGGCACCAATCCCTTGAATCGGATGTGGCGCAGGCAATCCGCCGCTCAAAACCGGAGACAAAGAAGGTTCTACCGCAAAAGTTTTCAGTTTTGGAAAATGCTGCTTTAAAATTTTTGAAACTCCGGTAATATGCCCGCCCGTTCCTACTCCAGTTATTAAATAATCAATACCATCAGGAAAATCATTTAAAATTTCCTGAGCTGTTGTTCTTTCATGAACTTCAACATTCGCAGGATTATCAAATTGCAATGGCACAAATGAATTTGGAGTTGAAGCCGCTAATTCATGTGCTTTTTCTACAGCACCTGCAGTTCCTTTTCCTCTTGGAGTCAAAACAAATTCAGCACCATAAGCGTTCATTATTTTTCTTCTTTCGATACTCATCGATTCTGGCATTACCAAAATCACTTTATATCCTTTAACTGCTGCTACCAGTGCCAGTCCAATTCCAGTGTTTCCAGAAGTCGGCTCTATAATAACAGAATCAGGATTTAGCAAGCCTTTCTCCTCTGCATCTTCAATCATTGCAAGCGCAATTCTGTCTTTGATACTTGAACCAGGATTTGCTCTTTCTAATTTTGCCCAAACCTGATGCGTTTTGAACAGTTTATTAAGTCTTATGTGTGGGGTGTTCCCTATGGTTTCTAAAATACTTTGATATTTCATGTTTTTATTTTTTAGTACTGCTGAAAATAGTTCGAACATTAATTTTTTTTAAACCATTAAGATATTAAGATTCATAAAGGATAAAGAATGCCTTAATTTTCTTAATCTCTTAATGGTTCCCAATTTTAAAAACCTTAATTTTATTTTTTAAATAGAATAAAAAATAGGCTCTGGAAAAGGATTATTATCCTTAATCTTTATTTCGTTTTTATGATACACCACCGAGTTTGAAGGAATGGTATATGTCAGCCAGACATTTCCTCCTATGATAGAATCTCTCCCAACTGTAGTCTGCCCTCCAAGAATAGTACTATTAGCATAAATAATTACATTATTTTCAATAGTTGGATGCCTTTTTATTGATGCTTCTCCTTTTTTTACGCTCAAAGTGCCAAGCGTAACTCCTTGGTATATCTGCACATTATTCCCAATGATTACGGTTTCTCCAATTACAATTCCAGTTCCGTGATCGATGGCAAAATCATCTCCTATTTGTGCCCCGGGATGAATTTCAATACTGGTTTTACTATGCGCATATTCCGAAATAGTTCGTGCCAAAAGTTTCAAATCCTGATTCCAAATCTGATGTGAAAAACGGTAAATGGCTATTGCAAAAAAGCCTGGGTAGGTATACAGAACTTCCTCTAAAGATTTTGCCGCTGGATCTTTTGCTAAAATAGTTTTGGCATCGTTTAATGCCTTTTGATACAAACTGGGCAATTCTTCAAAAAAAGTTTGGGTCTGTTGCTTGCTTTTTCCATTTTTAGACGTAAAATCCAATACCAGTTCATTGAACAGCAATTCTAATTCTGTGAATTTATCTTGAATTATAGTTACATCTCCAAAAGATTTTGACGTGTTTGAGAACAAAACAGAAAACAATTCATCTATAAATTGGTGAATTAATTTCTTTTTTGGCAAAATCAATAAATCCTGATGCTGTTTGGCTATTTCTTGATAAAAAGATTTCATATCGGCTATTTTTATATTTTGAAAATCATTTTTTTGAAATTATTCTGGCAAGCTTATTTCTATTATTTGCCAAACAATAAAAAAGCAATGATAAGCGTGATAATAATATTGAACAGCTGGGCAGTCAAAAAAGCATACAATGGCTTTTTACTGTTATTATTAAACAAATCCTTGAAATTGGTTTCTAAGCCAATACTGGTAAAAGCCAAAGCAAACCAAAGTCCCTGCAGATTCTTCAAACTGTCTTTAACCGTATCTCTTGTTTCAGATGGAATCAGAAAAGAAAAAACCAAAGAAGCAACAATAAAACCAATCACAAACTTTGGAAAACGTTCCCAAATAACTCCTAAAGTTGGCTTGGCCACAACGGCATCCGATGATTTATTTTGGGCATACGTCCAATAAACCGATATGGCAAAAGCAGCTAATCCTAACAATACATTCTGAGAAAATTTGACAATCGTGCTAATCTTCAAAGCAGTTTCCCCAACCAATGAGCCCGAAGCCACAACAGCACCCGAAGTATCAATACTGCCACCCAGCCAAGCTCCTGTAACTTCTTCTGTAAAGTTAAAATGCTTTGCAATGATTGGCATAAAAATCATCATTGGAATGGCTGTTACCAATACCATTGAAATTACATAAGAAAGCTTTTTCGAATCCCCCTTTATCGCACCAGATGTTGCAATAGCCGCCGAAACGCCGCAAATGGAAACAGCACTGGAAATCATTAACGCTAATTCCTCATCTACTTTTAGCTTTTTGCACACCCAAAAAGCAAAATACCAAACTGACAGAACAACTACTAGAGCCTGAATCAGTCCTAGAGAACCCGCCTTCAGTATATCTGAGAATATAACACTGGTTCCTAATAATACCAATCCTATTTTTACAAAAATTTCGGTTGAAAGCGCTGTCCGAAACCATTCTGGGAGCTTGAAAAAATTACCTATAGACAAGCCTATAATCAAGCTAAAAATAACCGCCTCCAAATTGAGTCCCTTAATTACCGTATTCCCCGCAATAATCAATGCTACAACTGTTAAAGCAAACACAATAGGAAAGCCTAATAAAAATTTCTTAACCGATTTCCCAATCAAAAAAATCCCTATAATTCCAATACTAAAAAAGTAAATAAACTGCTGAAAAAGTTCTTTTATATTCTTTATATCAAATACGTCATTTTGTAAATCCGCGGGGTTTGACCACTTAAATACAGGAACCGAAGGCAGATAAATAAAGAGAGAGATTCCAATTATCAAAAAGCCTAAAAATACTACTGCCCAATCTTCATGAATGGTATATTGTTTTGTTTTTGATGACATAATAAATTATTGTTTTAAACTTTAATTTCTATTATTTATCCTTTACACAACGAAATCCCAAGTGATTACAGGCACTTGTTGTTTCTCCTTTACCGCGGCTCCCCGCCACATATCGGATACAATATTGATCGCTGCATAAATAAGAGCCTCCTCTTTGAACATGTTTTTCTACTCCTGGCTCTTCGGGATCATTACTCGTCAAAGGGCCTTTCGGATTATCATTGGCACTGCTTTTATAATAATCATCACGATATAAATCGTTACACCATTCCCATACATTCCCTTCCAAATCATAAATTCCGAATGGGTTTTTAGGAAAAGATTTTACAGGAGCTGCTCCTGCAAAACCGTCTTCGGCAGTATTGTTATTTGGAAAACTTCCCTGAAAAATATTAGCTGCCCATTTACCATTTGGCTTAAGATCAGTTCCCCAATAATATTTAGTAGATGGTCTTTGAGCTCTAGCTGCAAACTCCCATTCGGCCTCAGTTGGAAGTCGTTTTCCTGCCCATTCCGCATAAGCCTTAGCATCTAGATAACTAACCTGAACCACTGGATTATTTTCTAATCCAACAATACTGCTTTCTGGCCCAGTTGGATGCTGCCAATTAGCCCCTGGAACATATTGCCACCATTGCTGGATATTATCCAAGGCCACCTTTCCTGCTGGAGGCACAAATACAGCTGAACCTGGCACTAAATTTTCAAGCGGAACACCCGGATAATCTTTTGGATCCAATGGTCTTTCTGCAATTGTCACATATTTAGTTGCCGCCACAAAGGCAGCAAATTGAGCATTTGTCACCTCGTGTTCATCAATCCAATACCCTTTTACGCTTACTTTATGGATGGGTTTTGCATCTGGATAATCATTAGTTCCCATACTAAATTCACCTCCGGCAACCCAGACCATTTCTTTCCCTGATCCAGCTGCATTCTCTTTGTTATTAATCTTAACTGACTGGAGCAGCAATGCTTTTTTGGACGTATTTGCCTTGCACATGACCTGACAATTGGTTGCCGCTACTGACGCAGTTTTATTTTCCTGCCCAAAAGCCGAAAACAAACCAGATAAAATAATCATCACAATTGAACTGTAATTTTTTATATTCATGAAATTCATAATCTGTAAGTGAAAAATAAATAAAACATAGCACCTGTGACATAACAAATGTCTATTTCAAAAGAGCTTCTTTCAAAAAAACTGCTAAATTTTATATTTAAAAAATTAAATCTCTACTAATTCGATAGAACAAAGATATATTAAAAATATAGACTTCCAAATATGTTATTCCCAGTTTCTGTTTAAAAAAAACAATATCAGATATAATTTTCACACAATTAACTATTTTTCAAAAACTTAGACACAACTAGAGTTTGAAATTCCTGTAAGTTTTCTAGACAAATAACAAAATTTGCAAAAAAGACATAAAATTTAACAAACTCACAAACGATACTGTAAAAATTTGCTAAATCTCCACTAACAAAAACAAGAGCAATTAAGTGTCTTTATAACAATACATTTATCTGAACAATACATAGCATATTTTTAATGAGCCAAAGCCACATCAACATCTTTTTTCAAATCACCCAAACCGTCTTTTTTAAAAACAATTTTACCGCTTTTGTATAAAATCAAAGTTGGAAAAACTGTTACTGTTTTTAAATCGGCTATAACTTGCGGGCTTTCTTCTAATTCAATTTCGATGATTTTTAAATTAGCTCCATATTCTGTTCTGATATTTTCCAAAACAGGTTTCACTTTTTTGCAGGCACCACAATATCTAGAACCAATATCAACCAAAACTATATTGTTATCGGTTATAATTTTTTTGTATTCAGCCAAAGCCAATTTACTTTTCAAATTAGTATAAAAAGGCTTTCCTGATCCTATCCAGGCAGCAATCCCACCTTCTAAATCATGTACTTCCGAGAAACCGTTTTTTAATAATTCTTTTGCCAGCTGACCGCTTCTTCCTGCACCAATAGAGTAAATGAACACTGGTTTTGATTTATCAAGAGCAGCTGCATATTTAGCATAATTCTCCGTTTCCAAATTAAAATTAAGAGCTCCGTTGATATGGTTCAGCGCAAACTCTTCAGGATCTCGCGCATCAATTAGCTGCGGCTTTTTTTGCTCCTTAATTTTTGCAGAAAAGGAATCAATTTTTAATGTAAATGCGTTTTGATTTTGAGCAAAACCGACAACTGCAAAGAAGAAGGTTATTGCCGTGATACTATTTCTTAAGATATTATTTTTCATAGCAATTTTCTTTATGATTCAACTGGTTCGAAGTAATTTTGATTTGACGGAACTGATTCCTTTTTTTGAGAAATTGGAAGAGCACGAACACCATCAGCCAAAGGACTTCCTTCTATTTTAGATTTGAATATTGGCCAAAGAAATTGTGCATACCATTCTTCACTTTTGTATGATTTCGTTCCATAGGACTCAGGAAATTTACGTGTAATTAAACCTGTTTTGAAAATCACATCCCATAAGAAAAACATATTTCCGAAGTTGCCTTTAAAGTGCCCAACTCCGTCGCCGCTTGTATCCGCATGATGTGCATGATGTGTAGCCGGAGTAGAAATAAAACGTTCTAAAACCCATGCGGCTGGATGCAATGCTTTGTACTTGTAAAACGGTTTGTCCCAAGCAAGACTAGAGTGCGCTGCTAAAGTAATGATGCTTTTTATCACGGTAACAAACAAAGCCGGTAATCCTAACCCTAAAAACGTTAACGTTGCTGTCAAGTAAATTTGAGAGAAAAACACGGTGTAAATAAAGTTTTGTCTCGAAGCCATCGCCATTCCCATATATGGAGCTGAATGGTGAGTTCTGTGAAAACGCCATAAAAACGGCACTTGGTGGTGCAGACGATGATACCAATATTGAGTTAAATCATCGGCAATTGCAATCAGGAAAAAACCTCCCCAAAAAGGAATCCAAGATAATGTATTGGCAAGATTAGGAATTAAATACGGTAACGCAGTTAAGCTAAAAAAAGCAATTACCGGAGGCAAAAGCAGTTTTGGAGCCAAAAAACAAATAATATCTATTTTGCGTTCCGTGCCAGTCCATTGATCGTCATATAAACCTGCGGCAAATTCAACCGCTCCCAAAATCAGCATAAAAACGATTAATCCCCAAGTGCGGATGTTCTCGAATGCGGGTTTTGCAAATTCCAAAAATGACGGTAACGAAATATGTGATTCTGCTATGATACCATTATTCAGTTTAAAATAAAGGTAAATTGCCAATACCGGCAAACTATAAATGAAAAGACTTATACCCAAATCTCTTGTTAGTTTTTTTTGATCTAATGCCATGATTTCTTATTTTAAAATTTGATTTACCAATGCTAAACCTCCAGCCAAAATGACTAATGGCACTAAAAAAACAATTATCCCAACGACAATTTTTTTCCCTATTATTTGAAAATCTATTAGTTTCATATTTATTTTTTATTAAGTGATTAGTAATTGCGCTTAGTGATTAGTTTTTTTTGCAATTAGATTCGAAAAACTAATCGCTCTTTACTATTCACTAAGCACTAACCTTATTAATTTGTGCTTCCTGCTTGGGTTGCTTTATGAATCAATTCCTGAAGGTTTTGATTTTTGTCTCCTGAAGCGCTATGTATCTTTCTGCCTAATACATCCTGCCAGTCGATTAACGGATAAACGTTGTTCTCTTTGGCTTGCTCGTCAAACAGTTTTTTAAGCTCCGCTAATTTTTCAGGATATTTTTGAGCCAAGTTATTGCGCTCATTAAAATCTTCATTCAAGTTGTATAATTCCCAAACATCATTATCAAAATTGCTTGGTGCTGGCGGCTGATTTTTACCAGCAGTTTTTAGTAAGGCAAATGGATCTGGATGTGCTGCAGCAGCTTTCCATCCGTCTTTGTAAATAGCTCTGTTCCCGAAAATATAATAGTACTGCACTTTGTGTAATGATTCGGCTTTAGCATCATTCAAAGAAGCATATAAAGAAGAACCCTGAATAATATCCTGCTTAATTTCTTTGATTGTTTCAGGAGATTTGATTCCTGCAATCTCCAGTGTAGTAGGAAGAATATCCGTTACATGGCTGTATTGATTTCTAATCCCGCCTTTTTCTTTAATTCCTTTTGGATAAAAAACAATCAAAGGATTACGTGTTCCTCCTTCGGACTGCGCATCTTGTTTCCAGTTTTTGAATGGTGCATTGGTCGCTTGCGCCCAACCTAAAGGATAATTTGTATTTAAACCTTTTGCTGTACCAATTTCTCCGATTTTCTCTAAATTCGACTGAAGATTTTGTTCGTCAGATACACCTTGAGCAAAAAGATTTTGGCTGATTGTACCTACCTGACTACCCTCTTTGCTAGCTCCATTATCACCAATCGCAACAAAAATCAAAGTGTTATCCAATTGATTGGTTTCCTTTAAATAATTTACCACTCTTCCAATTTCGTGATCGGTATAAGTCAAATATCCTGCATATACTTCCATAAATCTTGCATATACTTTCTTTTGGTCTGGAGATAATTTTTTCCACTCAGCGATAAGCGCATTGCGTTCTGGCAATACAGCATTAGCAGGAATCACGCCCAATTTCTTTTGATTTGCCAATACTTTTTCACGGTAAACATCCCAGCCTTCGTCAAATTTTCCTTTATAAGCATCGCTCCAAGAAGCTTCAACTTGGTGTGGTGCATGAACAGCCCCTGGTGCATAGTATAAAAAGAATGGTTTTCCTGGCGCTGCTTTTTGCTGTTTTTGAATATAACTGATTGCCTTATCCGTAATTTGATCCGTCAAATGTCTTCCGTCTGGCTTAACATGTGCTTGATCTTCTACTAAATCTGGGTTGTATTGATCGGTTTGTGATCCTAAGAATCCAAAAAAGTGATCAAATCCTTTACCTGTTGGCCATCTGTCAAACGGACCTGCATCGGTAGCATCTTCGTCTGGCGTTACACCATATTTACCTACTGCAAATGTGTTATATCCATTTTCTCTTAAAATCTCAGCAATTGTTCCTTTATCCGATGGAATTCTTCCGTCCCAGCCTGGGAAACCCGCTGATAAAATAGTGTGCGAAAATCCGCTGACATGAACTCTTCCTGAATTCCTGCCTGTCAATAATGCCGCACGTGTTGGCGCACAAATAGCTGTTGTATGAAAATTGGTATATCGCAGTCCGTTATTGGCTAAAGCATCAAAAGTTGGCGTTTGAATTAATCCACCAAAAGCACTGGAAGCGCCAAATCCTACATCATCAAGTAATATCCAAACTACGTTAGGAGCGCCTTTTGGGGCTTTTACAGGTTCTGGCCAATATTCTTTTGATTCTGCTAATGTTTTACCAACAACTCCTTTATAATCTGCATCTGGCTTATTTTGGGCAAAGCCAAGTTGTGCAACAAGTAAAGCCGTAAGCAAAAGTCCTTTTTGAGGGCTATTAATTTTTGAGTTAATTTTAATTTTTTTCATAATTTCTTTTTTAATATTTATTTATTCTATGGATTTAGTGTAATTTTAAACTAAAATTTTATTTTATTTTATTCCAATCTTCAACACCTACTTTTACCGACCATTGTTCATGCAATTCAATCAGAGTCTGGAGCAGTTTTGGTTTTAATTTTGCCAAATTTTTTGTTTCTGTCCGGTCTGTAGCAAGATTATATAATTCCCAAGGCTGATTGTTTTCGGCTACTGCTTTCCACTGATCTTTTCTTACTGCTTTGCTGCCTTCATGTTCCCAAAACAAGGCTTCATGTGCATCAGATTGTTGTCCTTCAAATTCCTTTTTTAAGCTAATGCCTTCTAAGGGTATGAGGTTTTTTCCTCGAAAAAAATCGGGATACTGAAAACCGGCATACTCCAGACAAGTTGGAAAAATATCAATCAAATGGCTTACTCTGTTGCTTAGTGTACCTGCCTTAATATGCTTCGGATAATAAGCAATAAAAGGGGAAGCAATGCCACCTTCGTGGGTGTTCTTTTTGAATAATTGAAAAGGCGTATTGCTCACATTTCCCCACGGACTTTCATAACTGTCAATCGATGCAACCGAACCTGCTGTTCCATTTTTTTGTGTAACATAATTCCAATTTTTTACATCATCGGCACTTCCGCCATTATCAGAAAGAAAAAGAACAAGGGTATTATTTTCTTCTCCCAAAGACTTTACTTTCTGCAGGATTTCTCCAATTCCAGCATCCATTCTGTCGATCATGGCGGCGTAAATTGCCATTCGGGTATCCCATTTATCTTTTTCTTCAGCACTTAGTTTTTCCCAATCCGGCACTTTTTCAAAACGATTTGATAAGTCCCAATCTTTATCAATAATTCCTTGTTCTTTTAGCTTTTTAAAACGTCTTGCTCTCAATTTATCCCAGCCTTCCAGATATTTGCCTTTGTATTTTGCAATATCTTCCGGTAATGCCTGAATGGGCCAATGCGGGGCATTATAAGCAACATAAAGAAAAAAAGGCTGTTCCTGATTTCGCTGTTTTTCCAAAGAACTAATGGCAAAATTGGTAATCTTCTGAGTCAGATAAGTAGAAGTATCCGTGCGAATAATTTCTTTATCTCCTTTCAAAAAAGTGACTTTTCTTCCGTCATTATACAAAGGTTCTGAGTTGAAATAACTGCTCCCATTGTTTTGTAAAGTAAAAGAATCATCAAACCCCCGATTAACCGCCCAGGCTGATGGTACTAAACCAACGTGCCATTTTCCGGAAACAATAGTGTTGTATCCTGCCTGTTTGAGTGCTTGCCCAATCGTGATGCAATGCTCGTTTAAATACCCTTGATAAGCAGGAAACCCCTTGTCCTGCACCATGTCCCCAACACCTGCTTGGTGCGAATACAAGCCCGTGAGTAACGAAGCCCGGGAAGGACAGCAACGCCCTGCATTATAAAACTGCTTTAGAATAAGCCCGTTTTTAGCGAGTTTATCCAAGTTTGGAGTTTTAATTTCTGAGCCAAAAGCACCAATATCTGAGAAACCTAAATCATCCGCCAAAATGACGATGATGTTAGGTTGCTTTTTCTGTGCAGATAGCTGCAATTGTGCAACAACCAATAGGGCAAGAATGAACAGTTTTTTAATCATTTTATTTACGTATATAAGCCTTTTATTAATAACCTGGATTCTGAGGCAAACCTACAGGATCGATATTTCGCTCACTTTGAGGAATTGGATACAAATTATTTTTTTCCGAAACAGAGTTTTTGGCTGTTACCTTTTTTATTTCGGTAACCAAAGTTCCCCAGCGTACTAAATCAAACCATCTTTGTCCTTCCTGAACGAATTCTTTTTTGCGCTCTTCACGAATGGCACCTCTTAATTGAGAAGCTGTAAGGCCTATTAAATCCACAGTTGCATCCGGTGTTGAGATTGCTTTCCCAAAAGCTCTTCTTCTTACTTGATTTACAAGCTCATGAGCCTCTAATGTTGCCCCGTCTTTTTCATTAATCGCTTCTGCTAACGACAATAAGATATCGGCATAACGAATTAAAGGGAAATTGATGGCCACATTTGACGGTGTAGCTAAATTGTTCAAATCAAGATATTTGCTAAAAATTGGCTTTGGAAAAGTATACAGCATTCCAGTAGCCGGATTCAATAACTGTTTTTTATAGCTCACATCTCTTCTGGTATCGCCAGCCGCATAAATATCATAAAACAAAGCCACATCCGAAATAATATCTGCTGGTTCTGTTGCGGTAAATCCAGTAAAAGAGGTCGCTTGAAAAGTACTTCCGCTGGAACCGTTTCCTGCTTGATTTGGTTCGAACTGAACTGAAAAAATATGCTCTTTCCCGTTCTTTTTCGTTTTATTGAATATGTCTGCAAAATTTTCAAAAAGTGCGTATCCATAGCCTCCATTAATGACTTCCTTGGCTTTAAGAATAGTATTTGGCCAATCTTTTCTGGTCAGATATACTTTCGTTAAAATAGCTTTTGCCGCACCCGATGTAGCTCTTCCTGCTTCATTAGCAGGATAAGTTGACGGTAAGCTTTCAGCTGCTTTTAAATCCAAAATAATCTGAGCGTAAACTTCTTCTACAGTGGCTCTTTTAGATTTTAGACTCTCTAACTGTATCGAAGTCGGCTCATGCAAAACGATTGGAACCCCGCCCCAAAGACGGACAGCCTGAAAGTACAGCAACCCTCTGATGAATTTGGCTTCGTTAATCAATCTGGTTTTTATAACATCTGAGCCAGCTGCTCTAGGAATATTATCAATTGCTATATTGGCTCTGTTTATGCCAGCATAAATTTGGCGCCAAGCCACCTGAACGCGATCTGAAGTGGCATCATGAGTCAAACTGCTCAATGCTCTTACCTGAGGATTCGTTGCCGAAACTCCGGCTGCGGCATAATCAGAAGCCATGTCTGTCAAGAAATAAAGATTTCTTCCGAATAAACTTTGCTCTCCCGGGTCAAGACTCAAGGAGGCATAAACTGCAGTCACACTTGCAACAGCATCATCCTGCGTTTTAAAGAAATTTTCCTCGGTTATAAAAGAGGTTGGTGTTACCTCCAGATCCGTGCATGATACAAATAAACCTGCACTTAATATGAATGTTATTATTGTCTTTTTCATTGTTATATTTTTTTACTTAGAAAGTTACGTTCAAGCCCGTAATGAATGTTTTAGAATTTGGATAAGCGCCAAAGTCAATTCCGGGATATAAATTATTTTGTTCATAAGAACTTACCTCTGGATCATAGCCCGTGTATTTTGTCCATGTAAATAAATTTTCGGCAGAGACGTATACCTTAATGCTTTTAGTTCCAATTTTTGAAGAAATGCTTTTAGGGAAAGTATATCCTAAGGTGATTAGCTTTAACCTCAAGAAAGAAGCATCTTCTACATAGCGTTCTGATACAATTCCAAGCGGAGAACTTGTTGCTCTTGGGATTTCATTGCTTGGATTAGCTGGAGTCCAACGATCTAATAAAGTAGCTGCAGCATTGGTTCCAAGAGTAGAAATTTCCAATTGCTGATTTAGCGCGTTAAATATTTCACCCCCATAAGAACCTTGGAACGAAAAATTCAAATCGAAGTTACTATAAGAAAGCGTGTTACTGAAACTTCCAACAAATTTAGGCTGTGAACTTCCAAGATCTCCTTTGTCAAGAGCAGTAATTACTCCGTCACCATTAGTGTCTACATATTTTCTGTCTCCAATTTTTGTATTGGCAAAGCTGTTAATTTTTGGCTGGGTATTAACTTCTTCCTGAGTTTGAAAAATTCCGTTGGTTCTGTATCCCCAGAAAGTTCCCAATGGCAATCCTACCTTTACCGTTACAGGCTGTTGCTGCAATAAAGAGCCATTTGGCACTATCGGGAAAAATTGATTTACTCCATTTCCGATTTCAAGCACTTTATTTCTGTTGGCCGAAAAGACAAAGTTAGAATTCCATGAAAACGTTTCTGTTTTTATGTTTTCGGTTATCAGGCCAATTTCAATGCCTTTATTCTCTACACCCCCAATATTTTGAAGAACTGTAGCAAATCCTGAAGTCAATGGAACTGGCACATTGATAAGCAGATCATTTGTTTTTTTGTAATATGCATCAAAAACAAAATTTATTTTTCTGTCCAATAATGATAAATCTAAACCAATATTATACTGATCTGTTTTTTCCCATCTCAAATCTGGATTTGCCAAACGGGTTGGCGCCAATCCAGTTTGCACTGTACCTCCAAAAGAATAATTAACAGAACCTATAGAAGCTAAAGAAAGATAATTACCTATTTCCTGATTTCCTGTAGTTCCTGCACTCAGCCTAAGTTTTGCATCACTTAAACCTTTAATGTTTTTGGCGAAATCTTCTTCAATGATGTTCCAAGAAAATCCAGCTGAAGGGAAATAACCCCAAAGTGATTCAGTACCAAATCTAGAAGAACCGTCCGCACGAGCTGATACCGTTAAATTGTATTTCCCTTTATAAGAATAATTCGCTCTGGCCAGCCACGATTTCAATACGCTTTCGAAGGCTTCAGTGTAGGGTTTTACAGCCACACCATCCTGTAACGCATTGTAAGTATTAGCATCATTTACAAAAGTATTGGCTCCAGCATTAACCACCTCTCCTTGTGTATATTGAAGCGTATAACCTGCCAAAGCAGAGAATTTATGATCTTCTCCAAAATGAGTATTGTAATTCAGCGTGTTTTCATTCAATACAGAACTTACCAATCTGTCACCGGAAGATGCAAGCCCTTTGGTTGGAGCGCCAGTGGTAGTATTGGATGGCGCATAATAGTTTTGTTTGGTATTAATTACGTCTCCACTCACTGCAACTTTGGCCGTAATTTCTTTGTTGATTTTGTATTCTCCAAACAAACTGGTCAAAATTCTGTTGATTTTAGTTTCGTTTACAGTGTTTTCCAAATCATTAATTGGATTGGGTACGTAACCGTTAACTGATGTAGCATAAGGATTATTAGTCACATTATAGCTCCCGTCAGCATTTCTGATTGGAACTACCGGCGCCGTTAGCAGAATACTAACCAATGGATTTGGATTTCTGCCGGCAGCAGCACCTCCATTAGTTCCCACTCCATTTGATATTGAATTGCTATAATTGGCATTTACCCCAAATTTAAAAGCCTGAGAATAATTTCTTTCATAATTGGCACGAAGCGAAATTCGTTTAAAATCTGACCCAATTACAATTCCTTCCTGATTAAAATAACCTGATGAAACTGCATATCTGGAGCGGTCATCACCACCCGAGAATGTCAATTGGTGATTCTGAACCGGAGCTGCCGAATTAAAAGCCGCCGACTGCCAGTCGTATCCTCCAGAAGTTTTAAGAGCTTCAATTTGGGCGGCCGTAAAAGAAGGCGCTTGGCCTATGCTCGCCTGAACATCATTGCGCAGGCTTGCCCATTGGCTCGCGTCTAATAAGCCTATCTTTTTTGAAACATTTTGAATTCCAAAATAGCCTTGATAGGAAATGTTGTCCTGTCCTTTAGTCCCTTTTTTAGTTGTGATAAGTACTACACCATTCGCCCCGCGAGAACCATAAATTGCAGTTGCCGATGCATCTTTCAATACATCAATAGACTCAATATCGGCAGGATTGATAGTTGACAGTACATTCACTCCTGCTCCGGCATAAGTTACTCCAGCCGTACCATTGCTGTTGTCATTGTAGATTAATACTCCATCCACAACATAAAGCGGTTCATTACCTGCTGTAATTGAATTGCCTCCTCTAATACGAACACTTGAAGTTGCACCAGGACGCCCAGAACTTTGGGTTACAACTACTCCTGGAATCGCTCCCCGCAATAAATTATCTGCAGAAGAAGTAACTTGTGCCAAATTTGCTTTTGGAATCGATGATATTGCACCGGTGATATCTTTTTTCTTTTGAGTTCCATACCCTACAACCACAAGTTCGTTCAATTCTTGGAGATCTTCTTCCAAATTCACAATAAGTGGGCTTCCGTCTGCAATAACTTCAGCTTTTTTATAGCCAATATAAGTTATGATTAAGGTATAAGGAAATTTTTGTCCAGTTTGAAAATAAAATTTACCTTCTGCATCGGTTACCACGCCGTGGGTGGTTCCTTTAATAATTACAGAGGCTCCTGCTACTGGTAAATTTGAGATTTTATTAACTACTGTTCCGTCAAGTTTAGACTGAATAAGGGGTTTCGTATCTTGTGCCTGGATTCCAAATGAAAACAGAAAAATACCTAGCCAAGAAAGATTATATAATATTTTTTTCATTACTTTGTTTTGGTTTAATAAATAAGGAGTCCTGAAGGCAGATTAAATCAGCTTTCTATCCTTTTTGAGATGAACATTTCTTTTTTAAACTCGCCATTTCTGTTGCCGCAGAAATGGCTTTTTTTTATCTACAACACATTAGTTTTTTCATTTTATTTCAATTTTAATTATTAGTATTTGATTTTTTAGGAAAAGGCATATAAACAAACTGCAAAACAATTTATCTGTCAAAATAAATTACTTTAAAAAGATTATTCAAAAAAATGTAAATTGGTATATAAATATAAAAGAGATATATTGAAAAACTCTAACAGCAACAACACATTCGACGGAGAGTGTCGAATGAAAAGGATCCTTGCATGATCAAAAAAGAGGTGCTTTTGATTGTTTTCAAAATATTAGTATTAATGATTAATATCGCTTTTTAAACTCTACTATTTCTATAGACAAACTTATAATTAAAATTTAAAACCACCAAAAAAAATCATAACATTTTGCCAACCAATTGTTAATTAGGACAAAGCAATAAACTAATACAGGCCAATTAAAGACTTAAAAAACTGAAAAACAATTGGTTACTAAATATTTTTATTAAATAAAATATTTATAAGAAAAAAAACATAAAGTAGGATTTTCATTAAAACATTTTAAAAATCTCTGATTTTAAAATCCTTTCTTTTCTAAAAAAGTAAATTTTTAAAGAATGAATGGACACAAATCTCACTGAAGTATATTAAATTAAAAAGCGTTATAATTTTAAAAAAAAATTATAACGCTTAAAACTCAAAATCAAACTATAAGTTATAACTTATAAATTTTATAAACCATCCTTTTTTATTCATCAACTGCCAAAACTCCTTTGGATGTATTCATAACTTCCAATTTGAATGCAACGCCAGATTCACTTCTCATTGTAAGATTGAAACCATTTTTTTCCGCCAAAATAGCAGGCACGTAACCTGAAAAAGAATTATAAGCTAAATTCACTTTTTCTAAATTCTCCAACTTAGCAATATTGAAAGGGATTTGTCCACTCATTTTATTATCAAATAAGCTTAATTTTTCTAGTAAAACTAACTTTTCAATATCCTTGCTAATATGTCCTGAAAATTCATTGCTGCTTACAGATAATTCTTTTAACTGCTTCAATTCATATAATGACACAGGGAATTCTCCAGTTAATTGATTATTAAATAAAGAAATAACTTCCAGTTCTTTTAAATTTCCTATTTCATTTGGCAATTCTCCAGAAAGCTTATTCATGAAAAGGATTAAAGTTTTTAAATGCTGGATTTCACAAATAGAATTTGGAATAGAGCCAGTCAATTTATTAAACGATAGATTTAACTGTTGCAGTTTTTTTAATTTACCAATATTTTGCGGTATTGTTCCTGAAATTTGATTTTTAAATAAATTTAATTCTGTTAAATTTTTTAAATTAGTTATCTCAATCGGTAAAATCCCAACTAAATTATTATCCGAAAGATTGATTCCTACCACTTGTTCATTTTCGATTTTAACTCCATGCCAAGTCGAAACAGGAGCATTTAAATCCCATTTTACAATCCATTGACTGCCATTTGTTTTCTGATATAACTTAACCAAAATATTTCTCTCATTATTTGAAACATTTGCTAATAAGGAAATAGAAAACGAAACCGTCAAAAATAATGCAATAAAATTTTTCATCATCTTTATTTTTTAGGTTATAACTATATAAAGTAACTCTTAAATTCATTAAAATGCAAATTTTATCGATAAAATACACTTTTATTTTTTTATTATAATCCAATAGCTACAATATTTAATAAAATATGACTATGTATCAAAATTTTAATTAAATTTGAGGCTATAACCTTAAAACTTTAATTATGGAAATGAATTGGATTGCAATTTTTGTAAGCGCATTAACCACATTGGTAGTTGGATTTATCTGGTATAACCCAAAAGTATTTGGAACTATATGGATGAAAGAAAATGGTCTCACTCAAGAGGAACTTCAAAAGGGAAACATGCTGAAGATTTTTGGTCTGACCTATATTTTCTCTTTATTTATTGTCATGATTGAAATGTCATTAACAATCCACCAAACTGGAGCGATGGGAATGATTGGAGGACCACAGAAAATTAATGAAGCACTTCCTTCCTTTAAAGCTTTTATGGACGATTACGGTACCGCCTACAGAACATTCAAGCATGGCGCTTTACATGGATTCATATCCGGCTTATTTTTTGCCTTACCGATAATTGGAATAAACGGTTTATTTGAAAGAAAATCTTGGAAATATATTTGGATTCATGCAGGATTTTGGATAGTTAGCTTGACTATCATAGGATCTTTGATTTGCGGATGGGTTTAAATCAAAGTAAAAAAGAAAGCCTTATTTCTTGTTGCATAGAAATAAGGCTTTTTTTATTGAAATAACGCTTCTATTTGACTGGCCAATTCAAAATCTTTTGATGTCACTCCTCCAGAATCATGTGTATTCAAACGAATATTCACTTTATTATATACATTAAAAAGCTCAGGATGATGATTCATCTTTTCGGCCAACACCCCCACCTGCACTATAAAACCAAGTGCCTGTGTAAAATTCTTGAATTTAAAATCTTTTTCTATTGCATTTTTCTTGAAATGCCAATCTTTTAAATTATCCAAAAAAGGGCTTGCTGATTCTTCTGTAAATGTTTCCATAATCGTTTATTTTCTATAAAGTTAAGGAAAAGATTCTAAGAAGCTAAGTCTCTGCGTTTTTGAAAAGCTAAATTCCGAGTTAAAAAAATTATAGCGAATATTTTTAATCTAAAAGACACAAAAGAAAGCGCTATGCACGCAACGATTTGCGCCCTTTGCGGTTAATTTTTTAGAATTGCCAGATACTGTAACTAGTTTACTATCTTTCTTTTTTTATATAATGGCAAAAAAGCAAAAATGACAACCCTTAGCCTCGATTGAAGTGAAAATCCTATTGTGCCGAGGTTTGGCTCAATAGATTACTTCACTCAATTTTTATTTTCATAGGAGTTCAGTGAACTTCGTTTGTAACATAAAACGGGATGATATTGCCAAAAAATCCAAATGTTTCTGCTCCAAATTAAGCTTAGAGACATAGAATCTTAGTAACTCACAAACTTTAAAACTATTCTCCATTAAACTAACTTTATTGCTAAATTTGAAAAATATACTTTCCCAGCTTGAAAACAACTCTTTCATATCAGATTTACGAAACCACAGCTCAACTTCCAGAAAACTGGAATGAATTGGGCTGTAAAAATATTTTTTTGTCCAAGGAGTATTTTGAAATTTTAGAAAAATCGGCTCCATGTAACATGATCTGCCATTATATCGGCCTTTTTAGAGATCGAGATTTAGTAGGAATAGCAATCTCACAATTTTTGGATTTAAATAAATTGGAATCTTTTGGCGACAGAGACCGATGCGTTAAAGCCAGCGTTCGGAAATTTGTTCTGAAAAATTTTGCTTCTCATGTGCTGCTTATAGGCAACAACATGCTTACCGGTCAAAACTCTTATGTTTTTTCGGACTCAATTTCTCCAGTAGAAGGCATTAAAACCTTAAAAAAAGCAACTGCCGATTTGAAATTAAAGTTTAAATCGATGGGCAAAAAAGTGCATATCACCACTTTTAAAGATTATACACAAAAAGATGCCGAAAACTTCGCCACAGACGCCTTTAGAAAAGACTATAAATACCGTATTCAGCCCAACATGACTTTTACCATTCTGAATGAATGGAGGACTGAACAGGATTATATCAATTCATTGACAAAAAAATACCGGGATCAGTACAAAAGGGCTCGAAAAAAAGCGGAAGGAATTGAAAAAAGAAAATTACATCTGGAAGACATTATCAAGTATGAAGCGGCTATTTATGACCTATACCACCATGTTGCCCAAAATGCGCCTTTCAATACTTTTTTTCTGACCAAAAACCATTTTAGAATTTTTAAAGAAATTTTGAAAGACAATTTCTTATTCTATGGTTATTTTTTGGATGACAAACTCATAGGTTTCAACACATTGATTAAAAATGGAAATACGATAGACACCTATTTTTTAGGCTATGACGATACCGTTCAAAGGGAAAAAATGCTGTATTTAAACATGCTTTATGACATGATTGCCTATTCGATCAACAAAGGATTCAAAGAAATTATTTTCTCCAGAACGGCTTTGGAAATTAAAAGTTCTGTTGGGGCAAAGCCAATGGAAATGTTTGGTTTTATGGAACACAGCAATTCCAAAATAAACAAACATGTCCCTAAAATATTTCCAAAATTGGAACCTGAAATTGTGTGGCAGGAGAGAAATCCATTTAAGGCGTAATCCGATTTTAGAATAAATAAAAAAGAGAATAGAATATAGATTTCACATCTAATTTCTATTCTCTATGTTCTATTTTCTTTATTCTATTGCCTATAAAGCATCTATTTCCTCCTGAACGATTTCCCAATCTAAAAGCAATTTATCCAACTCTGCTTTCTTTTTGTTATATGCTATAAAAAAAGAAGCGTCTTCAATATGCTTATCATAATTAGAGGCCAGCATTTTATCATCATGCAGAATGTCTTTTTCCAATTGCTTAATCTGACTTTCAACTTTACTTAATCTGTTTTGCAAAGCCTTTCCTTTTTTCTGATCTTCATAGGAAGCTTTATTGCTTTCTTTAGGAGCCGTAGCTTTTGCAATATCTTTTTTCTCAACTTCACGCATGTTTTCCAAATTACGCTGTTCCAAGAAATAATTAATATCTCCTAAATATTCCTTTATTCTTTGATCCTTGAATTCGTAAACAATATTTGACATTCCCTGAAGAAAATCTCTATCATGAGAAACCAATAGCAATGTTCCGCCAAATTTTTGCAAAGCTGCTTTCAAAACATTTTTAGACTTAATATCTAAGTGATTCGTTGGTTCATCCATCAATAAAACATTAATGGGCTGCAATAACAATTTACATAGCGCCAAACGGTTTCTTTCGCCTCCAGAAAGCACTTTTACCTTTTTCTCTACATCATCTCCGCGAAACAGGAAAGATCCCAGCATATCGCGCACTTTCATTCGGTTTGTATCCATCGCAGCATCTTCCATAGTCTGCAGCAAGGTAATCTCGCCGTCCAAATATTCGGCCTGGTTTTGGGCAAAATAGCCTAATTGTACATTATGTCCTAATTTAATCGAACCTTGGTATTCAAATTCATCAACTATCGCCTTAATAAAGGTTGATTTTCCTTGACCGTTTTGACCGACAAAAGCAATTTTGCTTCCGCGCTCTACAAGTAAACTAATATCTTTAAGAATCGTTTTATCACCGTAGCTTTTAGTGACATTTTCAGCCTCAACCACAACCCTTCCCGGCTCTTTAGAAACAGGAAATGAAATATTCATAACCGAATTATCATCTTCATCAACTTCTATGCGTTCTACTTTATCCAGCTTTTTGATTAACGATTGCGCCATCGAGGCTTTAGAAGCTTTGGCTCTAAATTTCTCAATTAACTTCTCAGTTTCTTCAATTTTCTTTGCTTGATTTTTCTGGGTAGCCAATTGTTTTTCGCGAATTTCATGACGTAATTCTAAATATTGGGAATACGGTTTATTGAAATCATAAGCTTTACCAAGCGAAATTTCAATAGTTCTATTGGTCACGTTATCCAAAAACATTTTATCGTGAGAAACAATAACAACAACTCCAGGGTAATTACGCAAAAAACTTTCCAGCCAAATTATACTTTCGATATCCAAGTGATTCGTTGGCTCATCCAGTAATAATACATCGTTTGACTGCAATAACAATTTGGCCAATTCAATACGCATTCTCCATCCTCCTGAAAAAGTTTCGGTTTGGTTGTCAAAAACTTCACGCTTGAAGCCAAGCCCTAGAAGAATCTTCTCAGTATCTCCAACATAATTATATCCTCCCAATAATTCAAAACGATGAGTATAATCAGAGAGATCTTCAATAATTTGACTATATTCTTCGCTTTCATAATCGGTTCGGGTTACCAATTGATGATTTATTTCAGCTAACTTTTTCTCTACAATTTTGATTTCGGTAAATGCTTCGTAAGCTTCTTCCAAAACGGTTCTTCCTCTCTCAAAATCGATATCCTGACGTAAAAAACCTAAACGTATTTCCTTCTCTTGAGAAATCACTCCAGAATCCGGAGCAAAATCTCTAGCCAACATTTTAAGCATTGTCGATTTCCCTGCACCATTCTTTCCTACAAGACCCACACGGTCACCCGCGCCCAATCGAAAAGTTACTTCCTCAAACAAATAAGAGCCACCAAACGAAACCGATAAATTGTGTATATTAAGCATGTATTATTGTTTTATTCCTTTATGAATTAGTAAATTTGTACTTTCTAAAATTAGAAAAATTAAATTTTTTGCAAATGTTAAAAAAAGGATCCAAACTATATAGCATTTTAACAGGAACTTGTCCAAAATGCATGAATGAGAGTATGTATGTTGACAAAAACCCTTTACATTTAGGATCTGTGCTCAAAATGAATGATCACTGCAGTCATTGCGGACTAAAATATCAGATTGAGCCTTCTTTCTTTTATGGAGCAATGTATGTAAGCTATGGTTTGAATGTTGGAGTTGGAATTGCAACATTTATCATATCCTATCTTATATTTAAATCTAGCATACAAACATCATTTATTGCAATTATTGCTACTTTGATTCTATTATTCCCAATTGTATTGCGCTGGTCCCGAAATATCTACATAAACATGTTTATTTCATACGACCCGACAACTAAAATTTAATTACGGTTTTCTTTTTCGCTTATTGGTAAATCTTTTGATATCAATTTCTTTATCCAGCAAAATCCCGTTTTCGATATTATCATACAATGCTTTGGCCATTGCCGGACCTAGCATCACGCCACGAGTTCCCAATCCGTTCAATACATGAACCCTTTTATACTCAGAATGCGTCCCTACTAATGGTCTCCGGTCTTTGACAGTTGGACGGACTCCAGCATAATGTTCTATTATTTCAAAATCACAGCAAATAATTTCTTTAATTCTGTCAATTAATTCCTTTTTCCCTTCCTCTGTGGGCAAATCAGTTTTGTCTTTCCAATTATAAGTAGCCCCAACTTTAAACAAATCATTCCCCAAAGGCAAAATAAAAACGCTCGTATTGACTATGACATCAAGATTCAAATCAGGAGCTTTAATGATAAACAATTCACCTTTGGTTCCATCTAAAGGAAGTTCATTAAAAAAGGGATTAGCATGTAAACCAAAACCTTCCGCAAAGACAATATGCTTAGCTTCAAGATTCTTATATAAAACTTTATCATCTTCAATAATTAAAGCATCATAATCAAAAGTTTCGTTTCGCAAAAGTTGGCGAGACAACAGAAAATTATGATACTCAGAAAGCAGCAAAGCAGTATCTACAAATCCAGTCTGCAGCACTTCGCCATAGCCGAAAGGAGAATCTATACCCTCATATTTATTAAAACATAAAGATGTTGATAAAAAAGGAGCTAACTCTTTTTTATCAGAGGCTGCAAACCAATTATTTTGCTCCTCAATAGAGAAGAACTTTCTCAATATGGGCATTTTAAAATCAAACTTATTATCTATTCTATTACATAAATTAAAATAAAAATCGGCCATTAATTCCAATTGTTCTTGAGCTTGCCATACTTCACTAAATCGTTTTAAAATAACAGGATTGTATAACCCTCCAGCAATTTTCGATGAATTTTGAGAGTTATTATTAAAAACAATAAAACTTTTTTCATGTAAAAATGCTCTTTCACAGAATGAAATCCCAGCCAAACCAGCTCCAACAATTATATAATCTATCATGAATAAAAAAATATTAAAGAAAAACAAAAAACTCTTACTTAAATAAAGTAAGAGTTTCTTTTAGAATAATTTATGAAATTAATAATTCCACATATCGTGTTCAAAGTCACGAATTTTATCTTTGATTCTATCCGATTCCAATAATTGGTTCAAAGCGTTTTCATTCACATACTCAGTAATCAGACGGTCACCATAAACATTTTCTTCTTTGTATATAACTCCGCTAAACAAACGTGAATCCAAAATTCTGTCAAAAGATATTGGCATTGAAGAATTTTTCTCATTGAATGCTAAATACTGATGTAAATAATCCCGAATCGATGGATAAAATATCCAAAATAAATCGATATAATCAGGGTTTTCACTTCCAACTTCTCTAGCTTCCGGAGCAATCGGACAAATACCTAATAAACGATACTTTAATTCACTTTGACGCTTATCAAAATACCAATACCCTTTTAATTTGTATCCTGTGATATCTTGTGCCGTAAGCTCTCTCTTATCAATAAATTGAGGATCTAAAACTTTAGCAACGGGAACAGTAGCAGGACCAACCACTTTTACTTTTTTACCTTTAACAGTTTTATAAGTAATCGACGGTTTTGCTTTTGGGTAATACAAATCTCTATTGGCATTTACTTCTTCTCTACCAGCATTTGTAGTATCAATGTAAGTAAAAGAACTGCTCATGTCTTTGAATGTCTTTTTAGTATTAAAATAATCATCAGCATACACTTCAGTTATTTTATTAGCTTTAATACCTTTAATTAAAACATCAAATAATGATCTCCTGTCTTTTCCTATATTAGTAGAATCAATTGGAAAATAAAGAGGGAAATTAAACCTTTCACTCAAATCAATAATCTCCCAAGTAGTTTTTCCCATTAATATATCTCTATCATCAACATAACCATAAGCCAAAGGCTTATCATTATCAAGAGATATTTGAGATTTAGTTTTTACACCTATTTGCTCAGGAGTTTTAGCATTAAGCAAATTAGACTGTGCAAATGAAGAAAAACTCCCTGCAACTAATGCAATAACCACTACTAAATTTTTAGTCTTCATCTTTATTAATTATTAAGTTATTTAAGTAAAATAGTAACTTAAATATTTATTGTATTTCGTAAATTACTGGTGCAGTTCTTGAAAGCATGATATCAGATCCAACCAATTTAGTTTTAATATCAGAGATTGTGATTTGATCACCTCTAGTTGCTCTCGCTAAAGCTGTTTTACATTGAGCATTAACTCTGTCTCCTGATACAATTACTGCAGCCTGACCAGTTACCTTTAAAGTAAATCCAACAACATTCAAATTAACATTAAAATCGAAATCTGGCAATTTAGCAGAAACTTGTGAAACTTCTAAACGGGATTTTGCACCTTTAACAATACCCATTTCTCCTCCAATTGCACCAACTGGAGCAGGTATACCTTTAATTCTGAAAGATCTTTTATCAGACACTTTAGAACCATCAGGCAATGTTCCTGTAACATTAATTACAACCTCTGAACCTTGACCTGGATTCATGTTATAACTACCAGCTTTACCAGCACGACTTAATCCTGGTGCAGAAGCACTCACTTTATCATCGGAAACACCAGCAAATGAAATAGTCATTGGGTTAATAACACCTCTATAAACAACATTCATTTTATCAGCAGAAATAGTTGCTGAATTTGGTTTTGGCACAACTACATAGTTTCCTAAAATAGGAATTGCTACTGGCTTCCCGTCTTCCATAAAAGTAAAGTTACCATTAATGTCGTGTTCTCCAACATTTCCAGCACCAAAACTAAAATCAACTTGACCATCATGTAATGCTGTTGCCAAATTTAAATTACCTCCATTTACAACAACCTTAGTTGGCACTGTAGATTTATCAAAACGTCCTAAAACGATTTTTCCTTTTACAGCTTCACCAGCAAAGAAAGCTGATTTTTCAGGAATTACAATCGCAGTATAGTTTTTCATCGATGCAGCAGCCACAGCTGTTGAACCAGTTAATCTGCCTAAAATTTGATTTTCAATAGTATTAACATCATTTTGAATAGCTGTTAATTTTGCAACTGAAGCGATTAATGGAAAATGCTTAAAATTATAATCTAAATTATTTTTAGTAACACCTTCTTTATCTTTAACATCACCCGTATTAAATTTAGTATTAAATTCAGTCAGGATATCCTGGAATTTAGGATCAGAACCCAATGCAGACTTAATGGCCGTTTTATATGTCTCAACTGCATTTACAACTTCCTTACCTTTTGCTGACAATCCATCACCGCTAAACCATGATTCATCTAATTTTGATGAATTATCCATAGTCTCATATGGTAATTTACCGTCTTTTTCTCTTACAATATCTTTAGTAAAACCTAATTTAAGCGATTCTACATATTTATAAAAAGTGGTTGTAGCTGCTGCTACTTTTTTTCCAATTTCATTAGGAACTTGATATTGCTCTGGTTTATCTTGAGCTTTAAGATCTAAGTCAGCTAAAATAGCCTCATTAGAAGTTAATGCTAAACCATTTGCAGTTTCAAATCTCTCGTTTATTAATCCAAATGCAGATAAAACTTCTTTGGACATATTTAATGCTAACATCGCGATGAAAACCAAATACATAAGGTTAATCATCTTCTGTCTAGGGGTTAATTTTCCTCCTGCCATTTTTTCTAATTAGTTTATTTATTAAAATTAAAATATAGTTAAAAAACTAATTATCCTTTATTACTCATTGCAGAAAGCATACCGCCATAAACATTATTCAAAGAAGCAATATTTGCAGTCATTGATTGCATTTGTTCTTTTAATTTGCTTGCGTTTTCAGCTATTTCTTTATTTGCTTCAGTATTTCTGGAAGCACTTTCTAATTGTATTTTATATAAACTATTTAAAGATTCCATTTGGGCAGCTGCCATAGATAATTCTTCGCTGTATTTTTTTGTTGCAGCAATTGAATCAACAGTTGGAGAAATATTTCTTGAAGCATCTTCGAAATTACGGATGCTATTACCAAGACTACTCATTAATTCACCGTCAATTTTTGCTTCTTTTAATAAAGCATCTAATTTTGAAGATAACATTCCGTCAGCATCATCAGAAACAACTTCTTTTTTATCGGCTTTCTCACCACCCGCTAATTCAGGATACACTAAAGACCAGTCTAATTCATGATCTACAGGTTCGAATGCTGAAAGAGCAAAAATAAAAGCTTCAGTACAAAGACCAACTATTAATAACGCACTTGCCCCAGGATAATGTTGAATTTTGAAAAGTGCTCCAATAATTACTACTGCCGCTCCCATACCATAGGTAAAATTCATTGCTTTTTTGCTCAATAATGCCATCTTTTAAAAATTTTAAAGTTAATTTATAGGTTATTTTTATTTAAGTGATTTAGGATTTTTTTTTATTATTTTTTACCGTTTTTAGTAGTTTGAGTACCCATGTAATCTTGTACTGTTCTAAAACCGATATAACTTCTTGCCGAATCCGAATACTCAAATGCACGTGTACTTACCTGCAAGAAATAAGAAACATCTTTCCATGATCCTCCTCTTACTACTTTACGTTTATTTGAATTATCAATAACTGCTGGATTCATTGTAGACATGAACTCATATGAATTTGAATCATAAGCAGAATCTGTCCATTCAGAAACATTACCTGCCATATTATACAAATTATATCCGTTCGGCTCATAAGATTTAGCCTCTACTGTATATAAAGCCTGATCCGCTGCATAATCACCTCTATTAGGTTTAAAATTAGCTAAGAAACAGCCTCTGTCACTTTTTGTATATGGTCCGCCCCAAGGAAAAGTTGCTGATTCCAAACCTCCTCTGGCAGCATACTCCCATTCAGCTTCTGTAGGTAATCTGAATGAATTTACATTATCAAAATGGCTTTTCTTAGATTTCAGCCAAATATTCTTATTTAAGGTTCTCCATTCACAAAAAGCTTTTGCCTGTTTCCATGTTACACCTACCACTGGATATTCTCCATAAGCTTTATGCCAAAAATAATCATTATGCATAGGCTCATTATACGAATAACTAAAGTCTTTAATCCAAACTGTAGTATCAGGATATACTTTTACCTCTTCGGTTCTTATAAAATCTTGTCTCTTACCAACTTTCGCTTTTGCAGCAGCTTGAATATCCATCCAATTATAACGGAATTTAAGTTTATTCACATCCATGGTTCTCAAACCATTATATGAAGCTTCAAGTGGCAAATACATAGAATCCATTACTTCAACATAATATTCATCTGGGTATTTTTTAACATCTTTTATAAGCTTTGCTTTTTTATTCAATCTTTTAAAAGCATTAGCATCCTTATCAGTACCAATACTGTAATAATTATCATACATATACTTATCGTATGCAGTCATTTTTTCAGGATTAGAATCTTTAAAAGAATAATCAGCTATACTGCCTGAATTTTTTCCTTTACCTTTTCCATCAGTTGCTGCACCCTGTCCGCTGTCTTCTGCCAAAATAGCCAAGCGCAAACGGATTGTAGAATCTTTAACCCATTCCACAAACTGACGATACTCGTTATTTGTAATTTCTGTTTCGTCCATATAAAAGGATCTAACAGTAACAGTTTTTGTTGGGGCGTCACCAACATTGGCAACATCATCATCAGATTTACCCATGATATACGATCCGCCAGGTACTAGTGTCATTCCATAAGGTTTTTCAGGATGCCACTTTGCTCCTTTCACACCAACCAACTCACCTTTGTCGCTTGATCTGCCACAGCTAATCAATACTGTTAAAATTGCCGTAAATGCAATGAAATTCTTCATAAAAATTGGGGTTATCTATTCATTATTATCAGACTGTAAACCTATTTATTTTTTTTTAAAAAAACAATTCTTTTTAGAGCCTTAAATTATTTGGTCAAATGTATGTTAAAAATTCTTAAAAAAAAATATTTTATCGCCGAAGAGCTAAATAAGAACGACAAAAAACATACTTTTGAAAAAAATGTAAGTATTACTCATTTAATTAAAATATTCACATAAAATTAACGCTTTTGCTAAAAAACTATTAATCATAAATAATCAAAAAAATCACACAACATTTTTTCTTTGTGCTTTCCACCATCTTTCAGGCATTTCTTGATTACAGGCTGCCAAATACTCTTCATATGAACACGGTAATAACGTGTTTTTTTTCAATTTATTGTTTGAGCTCAAAACATGTGGAATCTCAATCCACCATCTCTCTGTTTTATCACTTTTATAAAATACTAAATCCTCTTCTTCAAGCGGCACAATATATTTCAAATAATTCTCTCTGCTTCCAAAAGGGTATTCATTTGACCTATAATGATAGCCTTCGATAAAATACCAGCAAATCTGCGCAATAATTACTGCCTCTTGCTTGGAACAATTATGATTAAAAACACCAAATGATGTTACTTTATCACTTATCCCTGCATATCTGGACAAAGAACATATTTCCTTACCATTAAAACCATTCGGATTAAAATCCACAAAATTCCCCGAATCGGAAGATTTTACAGCTTTCAAATCTATACTTACTAAATCAGCATCTCTAAAAACTGGTTCTGAAATTGAAATATTATTTGAGACCTCCCCTAATCGATAAGCATCAAAAAACAATTTCTCAACCAAGTCAATCTCCTCTTGAGAATTATAATAAGTTTGATATCCAATATTACAAAAATTAAACAGATTATTAGGCTCATCAATAATAATTTTTGTTAAAAAAGAATCACAGCTTATTGCTTCGTTTTCTTTTCCAAAATCAAACTTACTATCTATCGAAACCAAGTTCACCATTTGCTCCAAATCATCGTAAGCCCTATAAAGTGAATAAGTTATATCTTGTGATCCGCCTATAACTATTGGAATGATTTTTCTTTTTATTAATCCAGATGTAATTTTTTTTACCGCAAAGTAAGTATCCTCTTTTGAATTCCCAGCAAGGACATCCCCTAAATCAGCTATACTTGCCTTCCAATTACCAGGAAACATACTGTACAATTCTTTTCGGATTGCATTTAAATCAACATCTGCTTTAGCATTTCGATCACCTCTGTTATCAAGAACACCAATTATCGCAATGTTAATTTTATCTAAATCAGGAATCGAATCATTAGTATGCAATACAATCTTGCTGCCCAAATACTGAGCAGACAATTCTTGTATATGCTTTAGAATTTCACTATCTAATGGTACTAAAAAATCAAACTCCATTTTTTATATTTCTTTATCGTCTTAATCCTTTTAACTACTTGAAACAAAATCAAGATTAACTGAATCAAATTCTCTATTTCTTCTTGGTTACAGCTTTTTTAGCAACAGGCTTCTTTGCCGCAGCTGCTTTCTTAGCTGCCACTTTTTTAGCCGGCGTCTTTTTGGCAATCATTTCCTGGACCTCTTCTAATGTCAATTTTGCAGCATCTACATCTTTGCTTAGTTCAATTTTTATTTTGCCTTTAGTTATAACCGAACGCCCCCAGCGTGCTTTTTCTACCAATATTCCTTCGTCCTCCCAATTATGAAGCACTTTATCAATATTCTTTTGCAATTTATCTTCAATCAAAGCTTCTACATCCGATTGAGAAAGATTATCAAAATTATATTTCTTGCTTACATTTATAAAGATGCCATTCCATTTGATAAACGGACCAAAACGCCCAGTCCCTTTTTGAACACCTTCACCTTTGTAAACAGCGATTGGCGCATCTGCAATGGCTTTTTCATCAATTAATTCCTGAGCTCTAACCATCGACACATCCAAAGGATCTTCCCCTCTTGGCAAAGAAATAAAAACACTTCCATGTCGTACATAAGGACCATAACGGCCATTACTCACCTCTACTTCTTCTCCTTTATATATACCTAAATTTTTCGGAAGCAAAAATAAATTCAATGCTTCTTCTAAAGTAATATTACCAATATTTTGTTCATGTCTAAGACTGGCAAACTTTTTATCTTCGTCTTCGGCATCTCCGATTTGTGCCATTGGCCCAAATTTTCCTAAACGAACTGAAACTGGCTTACCAGATACCGGATCAATCCCCAGTATTCTTTCTCCGCTTTCTCTATCTGCATTGGCCTCAACGTCTTTCACTGTTGGGTGAAATGTATTGTAAAACTCCTGCATCATAGTGGTCCATTCAATATTTCCCTCAGCGATTTCGTCAAAATCATGCTCTACCTTGGCCGTAAAATTATAATCCAAAATATTGCCAAAATTCTTAACCAAAAAATCTGTAACAATCGTACCAATATCTGTAGGAACTAATTTTCCTTTATCAGAACCTGTATTTTCTTTGAGTAACTTCTCCTCAAATTTACCTGACTGCAAAGTCAGTTGCGTATAATTTCGTTCTTGGCCTTCTAAATTTCCTTTTTCAACATAATTTCTGTTGATAATAGTAGAAATAGTTGGCGCATAAGTAGAAGGACGCCCAATTCCTAGCTCTTCTAATTTTTTTACCAAAGAAGCCTCTGTGTATCGTGCTGCAGCTCTGGAATATCTTTCGGTAGCAGTAATATAATTGTTTTCAAGCTTCTCATTGACTTTCATTGCAGGCAACATTCCTTCTTGCTCTTCTTCATCGTCATCATGACCTTCAAGATATACTTTCAAAAATCCTTCAAAAAGCAAAACCTCACCCGAAGCAGTAAAAACTTCATCATGATTATTAGCTTCAATTTTAACGTTCGTGCGTTCCAGCTTGGCATCACTCATTTGAGAAGCCAAAGTTCTCTTCCAAATCAAATCATACAAACGCGCTTGATCCCTATCAATATTAACGGTATGACGAGACATATCAGTAGGACGAATTGCTTCGTGAGCTTCTTGTGCTCCTTTGCTTTTATTGGCAAAAATTCTTGGGTTCGAAAACTCTTTACCATAAGACTTAATAATTTCTGCCTGCGCTGCATCCATAGCTTCTTTGGACAAATTTACACTATCCGTTCTCATATAGGTTATTAGTCCAGCTTCATACAGCCGCTGTGCCAATTGCATCGTGATCCCAACAGGCAAATATAATTTTCTGGCCGCTTCCTGCTGCAAAGTCGAAGTTGTAAAAGGAGCCGTTGGAGATTTTTTGGTAGGTTTAGTTTCTAAATCTGCTACCTTATATATAGAACCGATATTTTGTTTTAAGAAATCTTCGGCTTCTTTTTTAGTATTGAAATTTTTCGGAAGCTTTGCTTTGAAAGACTTCCCTGTTTCATTGGTAAATTCAGCTACTACAGAATAAGATGCTACTGCAGTAAAGTTTTGAATTTCGCGTTCTCTTTCAACAATCAACCGAACAGAAACAGACTGAACACGACCTGCAGACAAACCGCCTTTTACCTTTCTCCAAAGCACAGGTGACAATTCATATCCAACCAAACGATCCAAAACTCTTCGCGCTTGTTGCGCATTAACTAAATTATAATCAATTTCACGAGGTTTGTCAATAGCCTTAAGAATAGCTGTCTTTGTAATCTCATGAAAAACAATACGTTTTGTTTTCTCTTTTTTAAGTTTCAATTCTTCCGCCAAATGCCAAGAAATAGCCTCTCCCTCGCGGTCCTCATCACTTGCTAACCATACCATGTCGGCATTTTTAGCTAAGGTTTTCAACTTGGACACTAACGCTTTCTTATCCGAAGAAACTTCGTACTTAGGTTTAAATCCGTTTTCGACATCAACACCAATTTCTTTAGAAGGTAAATCGGCGATATGCCCATAACTTGACTCAACCTGATATTCACTTCCTAGAAATTTTTCGATTGTTTTCGCCTTAGCTGGTGACTCAACTATCACTAAATTCTTTGCCATTTTGCTTTTGTTTGAACCGCAAAAGTAATTTTTTTTTTTAAATATCAACCTTTCATTGATTTTAAAAACACTTTAAATCGGTAAATGAACTAATTAAACAATACAAAGTTTCACAATTCTCAATCCTTTATTATAATTCAATTCAGATTTCAACTTTAAACCAATAAAATCATTAACCTCAAGAAACCCCTTTAAAACAACAAAATACATAATTCTATTTCACGTATATATAAATAGGTATAAAAAAGAAATCCTAATTTAAATTTTCAAAAAGCTAATGCTTTTAAATAATTAGTTAAATTTACTACAAACAACCAAGTTGAACCTACAAAACTAGCCAATGGACAGAATCGAACAGCTAGAGAAACTCAAGCAAAACCAAAATTGGGACATTATCATTATTGGCGGTGGCGCCAATGGACTAGGAGTTGCAGTTGATGCTGCAAGCCGAGGGTTTAAAACCATACTATTGGAAGCAGTAGATTTTGCAAAAGGAACATCAAGCCGAAGTACTAAATTGGTTCACGGAGGCGTCCGTTATTTGGAGCAGGGCAATCTTTCCCTAGTTATCGAAGCCTTAAAAGAAAGAGGATTAATGGAAAAGAACGCAGGCCATTTGGTAAAAAATGAATCTTTCATTATACCAAATTACAATTGGTGGGCTGGCTATTTTTATACCATTGGCTTAAAATTATACGATTTATTAGCTGGCAAATTAAGTCTCGGAAGTTCCAAATATTTATCCAGAAAAAAAACACTCAAATTAATCCCTTCAATTGAATCAAGCAAACTGCAAAGCGGCGTACTCTATCATGACGGACAGTTTGACGACTCCAGATTAGCTATTAATTTGGCTCAAACCGCTGCTGAAAATGGAGCTTGCGTACTTAATCATTTCAAAGTGATTCAATTAATCAAGAACGACAAAAACCAAATCACTGAAGTTGTTGCCGTTGATCAGGAAACAAAAGAAGAACACATCATAAAAGGCAAAGCTATAATTAATGCAACGGGAGTGTTTACCAATGCCATAATGAAAATGAATAACACAGTTTATAAAAAATACATCGTTCCCAGTCAAGGGATTCATTTGGTATTTGATAAATCCTTTTTACCAGGCGGCCATGCACTAATGATTCCAAAGACAAGTGATGGAAGAGTACTTTTTGCAGTTCCTTGGCATGATAAAATTGTTGTAGGCACAACCGATACTTTAGTCAAAAAATCGGATATTGAACCAATAGCCTTGGAAGAAGAAATCGAATTTGTGCTGGAAACAGCGCAAAGATATTTGATAAAAAAACCAACACGGGCAGACGTCCTTTCGGTTTTTGCTGGCTTAAGACCTTTGGCAGCGCCGGAAAAAAAAGGACAAAGCACTAAAGAAGTTTCCAGAAGCCATAAAATAATTGTTTCCGAGACTGGATTAATCACCATTACCGGCGGAAAATGGACCACCTACCGAAAAATTGCTGAAGACATTGTAAATAAAGCCATTGCCATTCATCAATTACCCAATTACAAATGTGTGACCGAACATCTGGCTATTCACGGCAATAAGAAAAACAGTAACACCGATTTTGAAAACCACCTGTTCATTTACGGAACGGACAGTAAAGCCATTCTGCAATTACAGGAAAACGAACCCGAGTTAAAAGAGAAACTGCATCTTGATTACAATTACACTTTAGCCGAAGTTGTCTGGGCTATTCGAGAAGAAATGGCTACTACTATTGAAGATGTTTTAGCAAGACGTGTTCGGTTATTATTTTTAGACGCACGAGTTGCTATTGCATGCGCCGATAAAGTGGCACATTTACTGGCAAAAGAATTAGGACACGATGAAAACTGGATTCAAAATCAATTAACAGAGTTCAAAACTGTTGCCAATGGCTTTTTATTGAAAGAGTTTCGGGTTAAATAAATAAAATACAATTCTGAAAACGAAATACCCTAGCCCCGAGTGAAGTAAAAAGCCCGGAGCAAAAAAAGTAAAAGTTTCCTGTTCTAGAAAAGCGACCAACGGAAGCTCTTTCTAGGACTTGGAAACTTTACTTTTTTGCGAGGACTTGTAACGGAAAGATTCTGTGTTGATTTTCTAATAAATCTAAATTTTATTTTTTAATTTTTATCATTAAATTTGTCCTCTAAGTCGGCCATAGAGCTAGACTGTATAGCGTGCTTATGCCTTTTGTGCTTGCACGCTATTTTTTTTATAATCCTTGTCGTAAGTTGTTTTGTTTTTATAAAGAACATAAATCAATTCCAATAACTTTCTCTGAACGGCGACACATCCTTTCATTTTAATCCCATGTTTT